>JBKOUY010000199.1:0-18477 GCA_046723645.1 Actinomycetota bacterium
GCGATCGTCGCCAGCAACGAGGAGTCAGAGCTCACCGACGAGCAGAACGAATGCTTTGCCCGCGCCTTCGTCGATGCCGTGGGGGTGGACGAGCTCCAGGGCGCCGTGAGCCCCGACGAGATCCGCGCGAACCCGGAGACCACCCCCCAGGAGTTCGGGATCACGCTCGACGACGACCAGGCCGACGGTTTCTGGAACGACGTCAACGAGTGCATGGACGTGAGGGCGGCCTTCGTCGAGGGCATGACCGAGGGCGAGGACGTGTCCGAGGAGACCGTCAACTGCCTCGAGGACGCCATCGACGACGACCTGCTCAAGCGCATCTTTGTGACGAGCCTGATGGAGGGCGAGGACGCGCTCGACCAGGACGAGGAGCTGACGAGCGACCTCATGAGCGTCCTGAGCGAGTGCCCGGAGGCCATCAGCGAGAGCTAGTGGACCCTCGCGCCCGCTAGGCGTCCTTCTCACCGGGCGTTGGCTGGCCGACCCTCGACCTGCACTCCAGGTCGAGGGTCGCGTCCGAGGCGGGGCGGCTGGCCATCTCGTGCGGTGGTCTCACCACCACCTGCGAGACTGAGCGGGTGAAGTACGTCGTCTGCGTCCCCGACGGCTGCGCGGACCAGCCGCTGGCCCGGCTCGGCGGGCGCACGCCCCTCGAGGTGGCGTCGATGCCGACCCTGGGCCGGCTCGCGGCCCGGGGCGAGGTCGGCAGGGCGGCGGTGATCCCGCCGAAGATGGCGCCAGGGAGCGACGTGGGCAACATGTCGATCCTCGGCTACGACCCCGCCCGCTACCACACCGGCCGCGCTCCCATCGAGGCGGCAGCGCTCGGCCTGCGCCTGGGGCCCGACCGGGTCGCGTACCGCTGCAACCTCGTGACCATCGGGCCCGACGGGACCATGGTCGACTTCGCCGGCGGCCATCCGTCGTCGGATGACGCCGCCCGGGTCGTCCGGGAGCTCGACGCCGCGCTGGGGTCGGGCGCGGGCACCGGGCTGGAGTTCCACGCCGGTGTCCAGTACCGGCACATCGTGGTCGCCCCCGCCCCGTGGGCCGAGGCCCACTGCGTCCCGCCCCACGACCTGAGCGGGCACCCGGCCCTGTTGCCCTACGGGCCGGCCGCCCCCTGGCTCATCGAGCTGATGGACGCCAGCCGGGCCATCGTCGGTGCATCGCCCCTCGCCGCCACCCAGGTGTGGCTCTGGGGGCAGGGCTTCCAGCCCCAGCTCCCCTCGTTCGTCGAGGCGACCGGCCGGCAGGGAGCCCTCGTGACTGCGGTCGACCTCGTCCGCGGCCTCGGCGTCCTCACCAGCATGGACATCGTCGAGGTCCCCGGTGCGACGGGCTGGTTCGACACGGACTACGAGGGCAAGCGCGACGCCGCCCTGCGCACCCTGGCCGACGGCGCCGACGTGTTCCTGGTGCACGTCGAGGCCACCGACGAGGCGGGCCATGCCGGCGACCTCGACGAGAAGATCAAGGCGCTAGAGGCCTGGGACGCCCGCATCCTCGACGGGCTGGTGGAGGGCATGGACGCTCTCGGCCGCTGGCGGCTGCTGCTCCTCCCCGACCACGCCACGCCCGTCGAGCTGCGCACCCACACCGCCGATCCAGTGCCCTATCTGCTGGTCGACAGCGAGGAGCCGGGTCCCGGTGGGATGTACACCGAGCGCGCCACGGCGGGCAGCCCGCCCGTCCCGGGCCACCAGATGCTCGGCCGCCTGCTGGCGCGCTAACTACTAGTGGACCCTCACTAGGCGGCGGCTGCGTCCCCGTCCTGGCGACGGCCCTCGGGCCTCACGAGCAGCTCCACCGGTAGGTCGTGGCGCTCGGCGTAGCCGGTCGTGAGGTAGCGGCCGTAGCGGGAGTTCCCCTGCAGCTCCCCGGTCAGGAACGACAGCACGTACAGCGTGGTGACCCGCTGCGCCTCGTCGATCGGGAGCAAGTCGGGGGCGCAGCCGTCCTCGGCCTGTTCCTCCACGAATCCGAGGATCGGCTGGCCCACCCCTGCGGCCACGTAGGCGTCGCGGATGTCGCACACGTTGGTGAACGAGTTGTGGCCGGCCGCCACGAGGTCGACCCGGTACTCGGGCCGGCCCGAGATCAGGTCCCAGGCCCGCACGATGCCCGGCTCGATCGGGACCACCGTGTCGGACGTCCCGCCCATCAGCAGGGTGGGAACGTCGATCGAGGCCAGCTCCGCGTCGCTGAAGCCGGTCGCCGGCGCGATCGGCACGATGGCGTCGACGCGTGGGTCCGGCCGGTAGTCGACGAACCCGGCGGCGGTCGCGAGCGCGGTGAACCCGCCGAAGGAGTGGCCGGCGACGGCGATGTTGCGTTCGTCGATGCGCTCGTGGAGTGGATCCTCGGGGTCGCCGTCGCGGCCGAGCATCTGATCGATCACGAACGAGACGTCCCGCGGCCGGTTGGCGGCGGCGACGCCGAGCGGGTCCGACGTGCCGGCGATGGCGTCCAGCGCCGTGTTGCCGGCGTGATCGGGCGCGGCGACGACGAACCCGTGGCTGGCCAGGGCCTGCATCAGGAACCACGACTGGAACCGAACGCCGCCGTTGCCGTGGGAGAAGACGACGAGCGGGAACGAGCCGGGTGCGGCCTCGGGGCTGGCCAGCACGCCGGGGAGCGCCAGCCGGGTGAAGACGAGGTCGATGGACGCGGTCGGCGCCTCGGCGCGGCTGTCCGCCGGGTACCAGATGTCGACCGTGAGGGTCCGGTCGGCGCGGGCCGGGTCGGTCATCCGGACCGTGCTCAGCCCGACGGCGTAGCTCCCGGGCCCGCCGGGCGGTGCGGCCGCGGAGCCGGACGCCGGGGCGTGCGGGCCGGACCGCCCGGCCGCGACCGCCCCGGAGGGTGTCGACGTGCCGGCAACCAGGGCGGTCGCGGCGGCA
This sequence comes from Actinomycetota bacterium, assembly GCA_046723645.1. Classification (GTDB taxonomy): domain Bacteria; phylum Actinomycetota; class Acidimicrobiia; order Acidimicrobiales; family VFJN01; genus DASQUK01. The sequence continues at coordinate 2,907 of JBKOUY010000199.1, forward strand.
ACGGCCCCCAACATGACGACGAACCGGCGCATGCGCGTTCCCCTCCCGGTCGCGGTTCGGTGGGCAACCTATTGCACGCCCGCGGCCCCGTGCCCAGGTTTCGATCGACCTGGGCACCGCGCTAGAGTGCTGTCGTTCTGCCGGGGGGCACCGCCGAATCACGAGCGGATGACCAAGCGGCCCCGATTCAGCGGAGCGGTTCCTTCCTCCGGGCCAGATCGACTTCTGCACGCCCGGCGCAGACCCGCCGGCCCCACGGTCGCCACCCCGGTCTTCCCCAGAAGTGAGGTGCCAACCCCCGATGAGCGTGGACTCGACCACCCTCGAACGGTCCGCTCTCGAGCGCAAGGATCGCGAGGAGCTCACGACCATCGCCCAGGCACTCGGAGCCAAGCCGCCGTCTCGCGCCCGCAAGGCCGAGATCGTGCAGCTCATCCTCGAGCTGACCGGCGTGGCGTCCCCCGAGGCGGCGGGCACAGGGGGACGCGGCGCCAAGCCCAAGCGCGCCCGTGCCGGCAACGGCGGGTCGAAACAGGAGGCCACCGTGGACGAATCGGATAGCGGCGCAGGAAGCACCGCCACCGCCACCGGCACTGACGAGCCCTCGGGGGCCGCAGCGTCGCCGGACAGCGACGAGCCGCCCGCCGAATGGGAGGCCGCGCTCGCCGACGAGGGCGGGCCCGGCTCCGGGGGCACCATCGTCACCGACGACGATCGGTCCGGTGGGTCGAACGGGCGCGCCGAGGCCACCCAGGCCGACGCCACTCCGACCGACGCCGAGTCCGCCGGGCCCATGGAGCGCGGCGCCTCGACCGGGGCGGCCACCGAGGGCGAGGCGAGGGAGGTCGCCCGCGAGGGCGGGCAGGGCGAGGGCCGCCGACGCCAGCCCGAGCGGTCCGGCGAACAGCCGCGGGGCGGGGACCAGTCCGGCGGTGAGGGCCAGCCGGTCGACGTCAACGAGCCCGGCAACCGCCGACGCCGCCGGCGCGGGCGGCGGGGCGGCACCGAGACCCACGTCGAGGAGTACAGCGGCGAGCCGCTGGACGTCGAAGGCCTGCTCGACCTGCGGGACGAGGGCTACGGCTTCCTCCGCGTCAAGGGTTCACTGCCCTCCAAGGACGACGTCTACGTGTCGGTCAAGCAGGCGCGCCAGTTCGGGCTGCGCAAGGGGGATCACATCAAGGGCGCCAGCCGTCCGGCCCTGCGCAACGAGAAGAACCCGGCGCTGCTGCGCATCGACCTCGTCAACGGCAGGGACCCGGAGGAGGCTCGCCGGCGGCGGCGGTTCGAGGACCTGACACCGCTGTTCCCCGACGAGAAGCTGGCCCTCGAGACCGCCGACGACGGCTCCAACATGACCGCCCGCATCGTCGATCTGCTTTCGCCGATCGGCAAGGGCCAGCGGGGCCTCATCGTCTCGCCCCCGAAGGCCGGCAAGACCACGATCATGAAGCAGATCGCCAGGTCGATCGAGGCCAACAACCCCGAGGTCAAGCTCATGGTGCTGCTCGTCGACGAGCGGCCCGAAGAGGTGACCGACATGCGCCGGTGGCTGAAGAGCCCCAGCAGCGAGGTTGTCGCGTCCACGTTCGACCGCCCGGCCGAGGAGCATGCCCAGGTTGCCGAGCTCACCATCGAGCGGGCCAAGCGCCTGGTGGAGGACGGCAAGGACGTCTGCATCATCCTCGACGGGATCACCCGCCTCGCCCGGGCTTACAACCTGGCGGCGCCGGCAACCGGCCGGATCATGTCCGGCGGCGTCGACTCCGGCGCCCTGTACCCGCCCAAGAAGTTCTTCGGCGCCGCCCGCAACATCGAGGAAGGTGGCTCGCTCACGATCCTCGCTACGGCGCTCATCGAGACCGGCTCGAAGATGGACGAGGTGATCTTCGAGGAGTTCAAGGGCACCGGCAACATGGAGCTGCGGCTCGACCGGCGGCTGTCCGAACGCCGGATCTATCCCGCCATCGACGTCGATGCCAGCTCCACCCGCCACGAGGAGCTGCTGTTCCCCCGGGGCCAGCTGAACCTCGTGTGGGCGCTGCGCCGGGTCCTCTCGGGCCTGTCGTCCACCGACGGCGGCAACGCCGCCGCCCTCGAGCTGCTGATCGACCGCATGAAGACGTTCCGTACCAACGACGAGTTCCTGGCCGAAGTGGCCAAGAACCGGCTGGCGGCCGGGTAGACTGTCCTACCTTTCGCCCAGTTCCCATCCTGGAGACCGCAATGAAGGCTGGCATCCACCCCGACTACGTCGTCGCCAAGGTGCGCTGCTCCTGCGGCAACGAGTTCACGACCCGCGCCACGAAGGCCGACCTGCACGTCGAACTGTGCAGTGAGTGCCACCCCTTCTACACCGGCAAGCAGAAGCTGGTGGACACGGGTGGCCGCATCGACCGGTTCGAGCGCCGCTACGGCAAGCGCGGCAAGTAGCGCACAGGGGCGGGGGGCATCGGTCCGGTCCCGGACCGACCGGTGACCGCCGCCCTCAGTGCCGAGCGCCGCGCCGCCCTGCGCGGCGCCAAGCTCGGCGCCCTGGTGGCCGGGCGGTGGGGACCGGCCGACCGGACCACCCATGCAGTGGGAACGGCCGTGGCCATGGCCGGCCCCGGTCCCGTCGCCTGGGTGCTGGCCGACGAGGCGCCCGAGCGCACGCTGGGTCCAGCCCTCGTGTGGGCCGACCGCGAGCACGTCGAGGAGCTCCATGTCGTGGTGGACGGACCCGGCGACGCCGCCGCCACGGTCGCGCGCCAGGCCGGGCTCTTCGCGCCGCCGGCGCCGCACGTGTGGGCGGTCACGGGGAGGACGGTGAGTCCGGCGGTCTCCCAACCGCCGCCCGGCCAGCCCGACGCGCCGGCACCGCCGGAACTGGTGGACCTGCTGATCGACGCCGGCCTCGAGATCGTCGCCGAGGGCGGCGTCGTGCGGGGCGAGGTCAACGGGCTGGAGGTGGCCCGAATCGTCCACGGGACCACCTCGGCGGGCGTGCCGCTCGCCGAGCCACAGCTCGAGGTGGGCGTGGGCAAGGCGGACCGCGAGCTGACTGCGATGGTCCACGGTGAGCTGGCCCCGGTCGAACAGCTGTCCCGGGTGGTCGACATCGTGCGCGAACACCGGCGAGCGGGTGCCCCCCGCCACCCGCTCAACCAGCTCGTCCCCGAGCGCTGGCTGCGGGCCGTGCTCTGCCGCAACCCGGGTGTCGCCGGCCTGGCGTCGCTCCGGCCGGCGGCCGGCGTCCGTCCCCGCGCCAACCTCACCGAGCGCGACATCGCCATCGCTGCCGGAGCCACGGGGGATGGTGCGCCGGCCGTCGTCGCGTGCTCGGTCGGCATCGCGCTCGACCTGGTGCCGACGGCGGCCGATGCCTGCGAGGCGATCGACCCGTCGGCGCGCCTGCTGCTGGCCCTGCCGGAGCGCGACGACCATCCCGGGACCCGCCGCCTGGCGGCCCGCCTCCGCTCGCCGGCGGAGGTCGCTCCGGTGCCGGGTGACTGGCGGGCCGCCGGATAGGCGGCCGCCGAGGGCACGACGAGAACGACGGGTAGCCTCACTGGTCGTGCTCGAACGCCTCGCTGACTTGGACCAGGAGTTCCGTGACACCGAGGCGCGCTTGGGCGACCCCGACCTCATCGCCGACCAGCCCCGGTTCCAACAGGTCGCCAGGCGCTACCGGGAGCTGGCCCCGATCGTCGAGCGGTCCCGCGAGTTGGGCACCCGCCGCGCCGACCTCCAGGTGGCCAAGGAGATGCTGCCCGACGCGGCCGGCGACGAGCGCGACATCCTCCGGGCCGAGATCGACGCCGCCGAGGCGGCGATCGCCCGGCTCACCGACGAGCTGCGCGTGCTGCTGCTGCCCCGTGACCCCAACGAGGAGCGCAACGTCATCGTCGAGATCCGGGGCGCCGAGGGCGGCGACGAGGCCAACCTCTTCGCCCGAGACCTCTACGAGATGTACCGTGCCTTCGCCGCCCGCCAAGGATGGTCCGTGGACGTGCTGGGTACCCATCCTTCGGACCTGGGAGGGCTCAACGAGGTGACGTTCGCGCTGGAGGGTGAGGGCGTGTGGGCGCGCATGCACAACGAGGCCGGCACCCACCGCGTCCAGCGCGTGCCGGTCACCGAGAGCCAGGGCCGGGTCCACACATCGTCGGCCACCGTGACCGTGCTGCCCGAAGCGGAGGAGGTCGACGTCGATATCGACCCCAACGACCTGCGGACCGACGTCTACCGCTCGTCGGGCCCCGGCGGCCAGAGCGTCAACACCACCGACTCGGCCGTGCGGCTGACGCACCTGCCGACCGGCATCGTCGTGTCCATGCAGGATGAGAAGAGCCAGATCCAGAACCGCGCCAAGGCCCTGCAGGTGCTGCGGTCCCGGCTCCTCAAGGCCGAGCAGGACCGCCAGGCCGCCGAGGCGTCGGCCGCACGCCGGGACCAGGTGGGCGGCGGCGGCCGCTCCGAGAAGGTGCGTACCTACAACTTCAAGGAGAACCGGGTGACCGACCATCGCATCGGCCTCACTCTCTACAAGCTCGACAAGGTGCTGGCGGGCGAGCTGGACGAGATCAGCGACGCACTCGTGGCCGACGAGCAGGCGCGCCGCCTCGCCGAGGCGACCTGACGTCGCCGGGGCCGGCTGGGATCCACGATGACCGAGACCGCGACGGGGGGTGTTGTCTGGCAGGCGCTCCTCGACGAGGCCGCCGACAGGCTCGCCGGGGTCGGCATCGACAACGCCGAGCAGGAGGCCCGCTGGCTCGTGCAGCGGGCCAGCGGCCTGGAGGGCGCAGAGCTCATCGTCGGGCTGGAGCAGCCGGCGAGCCTCGGTGACGCCACGTTCTTCTACGACATGGTCGAGCGGCGCCTGCGCGGCGAGCCGCTCCAGTACGTGCTCGGCCGCTGGGGCTTCCGCGTCCTCGACCTGCAGGTGGACAACCGTGTGCTCATCCCGCGCCCGGAGACCGAGGCACTGACGCAGATGGCGCTGGAGGAGTGCCGGCGGCTCGAGGGGCGGCTGGCGGTCGACCTCGGCACCGGCTCCGGGGCGATCGCGCTCGCGCTGGCCGTGGAGTGGGCCGGCATCGAGGTGTGGGCGACCGACATCTCGCCCGAAGCCCTGGCGGTGGCGCAGGCGAACGCGGCCGGCATGGGGGGAATCGGCGAGGCCGTGCGGCTGGCCCAGGGATCGTGGTACGAGGCGCTGCCCGCGGAGCTGGCCGGCGCGATCGACGTGATCGTAAGCAACCCGCCGTACGTGGCCGAGTTCGAGGTGGAGGACCTCCCCGAGGAGGTCCGCGCATGGGAGCCCCTCTCGGCACTGGTGTCCGGGCCAACCGGGCTCGAGGCCATCGAGCGGATCGTGGCCGAGGCACCCCTGTGGCTCGCCGAGCCAGGCTCGCTGCTCGTGGAGATTGCACCCAACCAGGCGGCGGACGCCGTGGCGATGGCCCGCGCCGCCGGGTTCGGCTCCGCGGCCGTCTGGCCCGACCTCACCGGCCGGGATCGCATCCTGCTGGCCCGTGCCTGACAGCCCGGGATCCCTGCTGCGGTTCTGGTGGTCATGGCCACCATTTCGGTTCTCGTGGTCATGGCCAGCCAGTCCGTGGCAGGTTTCGCGGGGGGTGGCCGGGCGGCCGGGATGATCGTCCCGGCCGGCCCGAACGCGGTCTCCCTGGCCACCGAGGCGCTGCGCGCCGGTGAGGTGGTGGCGCTGCCGACGGACACCGTCTACGGCCTGGCGGCTCTGCCGACCGTCGCCGGCGCCACGGACCGGCTGTTCGCGCTCAAGGGACGGGGGACCGACACGCCCATCGCCGTCCTGTGCGCCGACGCCGGCCAGGCGTTCGGCCTGGCGGCCCCCGACGCCCTCTCCGGTGAGGTCCGCCGCATCGCCGGGCACCTATGGCCGGGCCCGCTGACGCTCGTCCTGCCGCGCCGGCCCGGCCTCGGGTACGCGCTGGGCGAGCCGGCAGAGACCGTCGGCGTGCGCTGTCCCGACCACGAGCTCGTGCGGGCCATCGCCGCCGACGTCGGGCCGGTCGCCACCACCAGCGCCAACCACCACCGGGAGCCGACGGCGCCGACCGCCGAGGGCGTGGCGGCCACGTTCGGCGCCGGGCTCGGCCTGGTCGTCGACGGCGGGCGCCGCGAGGCCCCACCCTCGACGGTCGTCGCCGTCACCGGCACGGGGTGGAAGGTGCTCCGCGAGGGGCCGATCCCGCTGGCGGAGGTCACGGACGCTGCCCGCTGATGACGCGCCGTCCCGACCCCACGCGCCGCCCCGTGATGGCGTCGGCCTTCGGCCGACCGTTCCAGCCCGACCCCCACCCGCCGCCCCGTGATGGCGTCGGCCGTCGGCCGACCGTATCTTTCGGCCGATGACGAGTCGGGGAGACCTTCTGGCGCTGGTCGAGGCCGCACCCGGACCGCTGCGCACCATCGAGGCGGCGCTGACCCGCTGGGTCGACCTGAACCTCGTGCCCGCCGTGCACCAGGACCTGGCTCGCGTGTCCAGCCTCGGCGGCGACGGCCCGGTCCATCGGCCGGTCGCCGAGAAGGGCGAGGAGGCCGACGACGCGACCCAGGACGGCGTCCCCGGCGTCCACGAGTCGCTGGCGTACGTGCTCGTGGCGCTGCCCGACCGCTGGCGGGTGGTCGGGCGCGGCCACATCGCCGTGAGCGACGGCCACCAGAGCTGGGTGGGCACCGGGTCGTTGGTGACCGAGCGCGACTCGACGCGGGCGGCGATCCACGATGCCGGACCCATCGGGGCCTGTCTCTACCCCGGGCGGCTGCTGGGGTGGCTCGACTTCGGCGATCCCGAGCCCGACGAGTGCGCCGGGTGCTTCTGCTGGACCGTGGATGCGTTCCCGCGACCGTCCGGCCGCACGGGCTCCGGGCCCGAGAGGACCGGCCTCGCCGCGGCGTCGTCGCGGCTGCCCGAGGAGTTCCTGGGCGTGGAGCATCGCTTCTGGTTCGAGGCGCGGACCGGCATCGTGCTCCGCCACGAGGGCTCCCTCGAAGGCAGCCCGTGCTCGAGGACGGAGCTGACCGACCTCGTCATGGACGACCCCATCCCGGCGGACGAGTTCTCGCCCCCGCCCGAGGCCATCGTCCGCTCGAGCCACGAGCTGCTGCGCGACCACCTGACGGGTCTGGGCGTCGACCCCAACGCCGTCGACCTCGACGACCCGGGACAAGTTCGGCGGGCACTGCGCGAGGGCACCGGCTTCCGGCCGGTGGACAGTTAGCCTGATCATGGCACTGTGAAGCATCCATCGGACCCCCCATCGGGCTCGACGCCCGCCCCGACCGCGAGCTCACGGTGAGCGGGATGTGGCTCCAGCTCGGGCTGGTCTTCGTGCTCGTGCTGATCAACGCCGCCTTCTCGGGCACCGAGATGGCCCTGGTCTCGCTGCGCGAGGGCCAGCTCCAGCAGCTCGAACAGCGATCCTCGACCGGGGCCCTGGTGGCGCGGCTGGCGCGCGACCCCAACCGCTTCCTGGCCACCATCCAGGTCGGCATCACGCTGGCCGGCTTCCTGGCGTCGGCGGCCGCCGCCGTATCGCTGGCCGAGCCGCTCGAGCGCCGGCTGGACTTCCTCGGCGGTGCCGCCCGCGCGGTGTCCATCGTGGTGGTCACCCTGCTGCTGTCGTACGTCACGCTGGTGATCGGCGAGTTGGCGCCCAAGCGGGTGGCGATGCAGCGGGCCGAGCGCTGGGCCCTGGTGTCCGCTCGCCTGCTGGCGGCGATGTCCATGCTGACCCGGCCGGTGGTGTGGTTGCTGTCGCGGTCGACCGACGTCGTCGTGCGCCTCATCGGTGGCGACCCCTCGGTCACGCGAGAGGAGTACACGGAGGCCGAGATTCGCGAGATCGTGGGCACGCAGGCGTCGTTCACCGCCAAGCAGCGGCTGATCATCGACGGGGCGATCGAGATCTCCGAGCGCACGCTCGCCGAGGTGCTCCGGCCGCGGCCGGACGTGTTCGTGCTCGACGCCGCCGAGCGCGTCGCCGACGCGCTCCCGGCGCTGGCCGCCAGCGGCCACTCGCGGGCGCCCGTGGCGCACGACGGGAATCTCGACGAGGTCGTCGGCATGGTCCACCTGCGCGACCTGCTCGGGCCGGGCGACCGCCCGGTCCGAGACGTGGCGGGGGAGCTGGCCGCGTTCCCCGAGACCACCGGGGTGCTCGACGTGCTCCACCAGATGCAGGCGCGCCGTCTCCAGCTGGCGCTGGTGGTGGACGAGCACGGCGCGGCCGCCGGCATCGTCACCCTCGAGGACATGATCGAGGAGCTGGTGGGCGAGATCTACGACGAGACGGATCGCGACGTGGTCGGGGTGCGCCGCGACTCCGACGGGTCGCTGGTGCTGCCCGGTCGCTTCCCGATGCACGACCTGGTGGACGTGGGCGTCCACGACATGCCCGAGGGGCCGTACGCGACCGTGGCCGGGCTGGTGCTCGACGTGCTCGGCCGCGTCCCCGAGGCGCCGGGCGACCGGGTGACCGTGGCCGGGCGCACCATCGAGGTGCTGGCCGTGGACGGGCGGGCGATCACCGAGGTGCGCATCGGCCCACCCGCACCGGGAGCGGCGAGCGCCAACGGCAGTCCCGGCGCGGCGACGAACGTCGCCACCGGCGGGGGCCACTAGCGACGGGGGCGCCGTTTCGCTCGGAGGATCGTTCATAGGGCGAGCGGATACGCCCCGCAAGTGGGCACTGAACAGTACGGGATTAGCAGCGTGAGCCACGGCCACACAGCTCGGCCTCAGGCAGCGCTGACCACGATGGGCCAAGACGACGTGCCTATCGGCTCACGGTCTCAGAGGATGAGCGCGCCCTCGGGGTCGATCTTGACGGCGCGGCCGACCTGCTCGGCGCCGGCACGCATGTCCGCCACGGTGTCTGGATCGTCCGACCAGGCCCAGGCGCGCCGACCGTCGTCGAGCAGGCAGGCGGAGAGGACGCGCTCGGCGGCGCCGTCGCGTCCGTGCTGCACCACCCACGACTCGACGGTCGCCGTGCCGTCCACGGCCTCGGCCAGGTCGCGGGGCGGCATCGGCTCCGCGTCGTCCTGTGCGTCGGCCCAGCGGAAGCCGGCCGGCGGCGGGTCGGTCGAGTACAGCCCGAGGGCGTGCTTGGTCAGGTAGCCGCCGACGCCGGTCACGAGCCCGAGGGAGCCGGGGTCCGACCGGAGCACGCCGACCATGGTGGCGATCGCATGTGTCCCGTAGTTGTTCCACGGACCGCCGGCGAACGACAACCCGCCGGTGACCGTGAGCGGCCGGTCTAGCCCGAGCCCGATCTCGGCGGCGGCCACCTGCACGGCGGAGGGGAAGCACGAGTACAGGTCGACGTGCGCGAGCCCGTCGGTCCCGGTGCCGGCCAGCGCCAGCAGCGACCGCGCCGCCGCGCCGAGCGCCGGCGCCGAGTGGAGGTCACGGCGGTGCGACACGATGTAGGTGTCGCGCGCCTGGGTGGCCGCCCGGGGAAACACCCAGCGGTCGCGGGGGACGCCCAGCGCCGCGGCGCTCCCGGCCGAGCACAGGATCAGCGCAGCCGACTGCTCGACCGCGCTGTTGGAGTTCATGACCTTGGTGTACGGCCACCAGATCCAGCGGTTGTCCGGCGTCGCGGTGCGGATCTGTTCGGCCGTCATCGGCTCCCGGATCCAGGCGTGGGGATTGGCGACGGCGACGGCGTTGAAGCGCGCCCACAGCTCGCTGACGCGCACCAGGTGGTCGTCCACCGATCGTCCCGCCGCCGCCCGCAGGGCCTGCTCGAACAGCGCGTACACCTGGGGTGGCGCGAACACCTGGCGGTTGATCTCGGCCGGGTGGTTGAGTTGGAAGTCCGGAGCTGTCTGGCGCGCCGGCGGCACCGAGTCGTCCTGCGTCGTCCAGCCGAGCTCGCCCCGCTGGTCGCGCGGGAGCGACGTGCGGGTCCGCCAGGCCTCGGCCCCGCTGATCAGAACGATGTCGGCATCGCCGGCCGCGATGTCGCGGCTCGACTGCGCCACCAGTGCCTGCGGCTCGTTGCCGCCGATGGGCGTGACGGCCTCGTCCCGAGGCGTGGCGCCGACGCGCTCGGCCACCAGGCGAGCCGGGTTGCGGTAGTTGCGCGACAGCGATCGGGAGACGCGAACGGCGTCGGCCGCGACCAGGGCCCGGGCGCCGGCACCGCTGTCGTCCGCGGCGCGGCGCAATGCCTCGGCCATCATGTCGGCCGGCTCGACCGCGGGCTCCCCACGGTCCACCCGGTTGCTCCACTGTCCGGCGCCGACGATGACCGGCGTGCGCGGATCGAGTGCCATCGACCCCTGTCTACACTCCGAGGATCGACGCTCTACTGATCTGCACGGCCAACCAGTGCCGTTCCCCCATGGCCGAGGGCCTGTTGCGCACGCTCCTCGCCGACAACGCTGCCCGCGCCGACATCGGCTCCGCCGGACTCATGCGCGGCGGCGCACCCGCCACCGCCCACGCCGTCGCGGTCATGGCCGAACGGGGCATCGACATCAGCCGCCACGTCAGCCGGACGATCGATCCCGAGGTGGTCCGGTCGACGCCCCTGGTCATCGGCATGGCCCGCGAGCACGTGCGCGCGGCGATCGCCGGCTACGGGGCCGACGTCCAGCACACCTTCACGCTCAAGGGCCTCGTGCGGCACGGCGAGCAGGCAGGACCGCGCCGGCCGGACGAGACGGTGGCCGACTGGCTGGCCCGCGTCGCCGCCGGTCGCGACGGCGCCGACCCCACGCGTGACCGCCACGACGACGACATCGCCGACCCGGTGGGCAAGTCCCGGGCCGACTACGAGGCAACCGCCCGCGAGCTCGACGCCCTGCTCCGGCGGCTCGTGGCGCTGATCATCGGCGAGCCGCCCCGCGCCGCGGCCTACGCCGGCTCGTCGCGCTCACCCGGTGCGGTCGGCGAGGCCGGATACGTGACCGGAGTAGCGTGACATGCGGGTCGCCATCGGTTCCGACCACGCGGGGTACGCGCTGAAGGCGCACCTGAGCGAGACGCTGATCTCCCTCGGCCACGAGGTCGACGACCTCGGCACCCACAGCGAGGCCCCGGTCGACTACCCGCCCATCTGTGCCGCCGTGGCACGCGCCGTGGTCAAGGGCGAGGCGGACCGCGGCATCGTCCTGGGAGGGTCGGGTCAGGGCGAGCAGATGACCGCCAACAAGATCCGCGGGGCACGAGCGGCGCTGTGCAACGATCTCTACACGGCCCGGATGTCCCGTGAGCACAACGACGCCAACGTCCTGTCGATCGGGGCGCGGATCATCGCCCCCCAGCTCGCCGACGAGATCCTGACGCTGTGGCTGACGACGCCGTTCGAGGGCGGCCGTCACGAGCGTCGTATCGCCCAGATCGCCGAGATCGAAGAAGAGGGATGACCATGGGTTGGCCCACCGTTCCCGACGACGAGTTGTTCGGGCTCATTGAGCGCGAGGTCGAACGCCAGAACACCACGCTGCAGCTCATCGCGAGCGAGAACTTCACGTCGCCCGCCGTGCTCCGCGCCACCGGCTCTGTGCTCACCAACAAGTACAGCGAGGGCTATCCCAGCAAGCGCTACTACGGCGGCAACGAGGTCATCGACCAGGTCGAGGACCTAGCCCGCGAGCGCGCCAAGTCGCTGTTCGGGGCGGAGCACGCCAACGTCCAGCCCCACTCGGGGGCCAATGCCAACATGGCCGTGTACATGGGGCTGCTGGATCCCGGTGACACCGTCCTGGGGCTGCGGCTCGACCAGGGCGGCCACCTCACCCACGGCTCGCCCGTGAACGCCAGCGGCCGGCTCTACCGGTTCGTGTCGTACGGCGTGACGCCCAGCGACGAGCGCATCGACCTCGACCAGGTGCGCGACCTCGCGCTCGAGCACAACCCCAAGCTCATCGTCACCGGCGCGACCGCCTATCCGCGGATCATCGACCCCGAGCCGTTCCGCCAGATCGCCGACGAGGCCGGCGCGCTGTTCATGTTCGACGCTGCGCACGTCGCCGGCCTCATCGCCGGTGGCGTCCACCCGAACCCGACGCCGTACGCCGATGTCGTCACCTTCACGACCCACAAGACGCTGCGTGGGCCGCGCGCCGGCGCGATCCTGACCCGTGCCGAGCTGGCGGAGAAGATCGACAAGGCGGTCTTCCCGGGCCTCCAGGGCGGACCGCTCGACCACGTGATCGCCGCCAAGGCGGTGGCGTTCCACGAGGCCGCCCAGCCGTCGTTCGCCGACTACGCCCGTGACATCGTCACCAACGCCGCGGCGCTCGCCGAGGGCCTCGCCGGCTCCGGCCTGCGTCTCGTGTCGGGCGGCACCGACACCCACCTCATGCTCGTCGACCTGCGGAGCTTCGACCCCGACCTCTCCGGCAAGAAGGCACGCCTGGCCCTCGACCGCGCCGGCATCAGCCTCAACGAGAACACCGTGCCGGACGACCCGCGGCCGCCCTACATCAGCAGCGGCCTGCGCATCGGCACGCCCGCGGTCACGACCCAGGGCATGCGGGCGCCCGAGATGGCCGAGATCGCCTCGCTCATCCACCAGGTGCTCAGCCACCGCGAGGACGAGGGCGCCATCGCCGCGATCCGTGACGAGGTGCTGGCCCTCTGCTCCAAGTTCGCCCCCTACCCCGCGTGATGCCATCGGGGGAGCTGCGGTGATCGGCTATCTCATGGTGATCGGGGCGGCCTTCGTCGTGAGCTTCGCGTCGATGCCGCTGCTGCGGAGGCTGTCGTTCCGCATCGGTGCAGTCGCCTATCCCGACGCCCGCCGCATGCACACCCATCCCACCCCGGTGCTGGGTGGTGCCGGGATCGTGGCGGGCGTGCTGGTCGCCTTTGCGGTGGCATGGCTCAGCGGCCAGTTCGCCGCCACCTTCCGGACGATCGCGCAGCCGCTGGGCGTGGTGCTGGCCGTCGTGACGATCTACGTCGTCGGGCAGCTCGACGACCTGCGCGAGGTGTCGGCGCCGGCCAAGACGGCGGGTTCCTTGCTGGCGGGAAGCGTCCTCGCCATCGCCGGCCTCACGATCGTGTTCTTTCGCATCCCCTTCGTCGGGCTGGTTGCCCTGCCGCCCGACCTGGCGACGCTGATCACAGTCCTGTGGGTCGTGGGCTTGGCCATGGCGGTCAACCTCATCGACGGCCTCGACGGGCTGGCGGCGGGCGTCGTGGGGATCGCGGCCGGGGCGATCCTGATGTTCGCCGAGTTCCTCGACAACAACGACGCCATCATCCGCGACGACAACATCGGCGCCCTGATCGCGGCCTGCGTGCTGGGCGCCTGCCTCGGCTACCTCCCGTGGAACTTCCACCCCGCGAAGCTGTTCATGGGCGACGCCGGCGCGCTGAGCCTCGGGGTGCTGATGGCGGCGGCCACGATCGCCATCGGCGGCAACACCGACGCCGAGGTGCGGGGGCAGACCTTCTTCTTCTTCGCCCCGCTGTTCCTGCCGCTCTTCATCCTGGGCGTGCCGATACTCGACACCGCCTGGGCGCTGCTGCGGCGGGCCAAGGGGCGGTCCGGCCTCACCATCGCCGACAAGGGCCACCTCCACCACCGACTGTTGCGCCTGGGGCACGGCCACCGGCGGACCGTGCTGGTGCTGTGGGCCTGGACCGGGCTGCTGTCGGCGCTCGTGCTCATCCCCGTGTACACGGGCAAAGGGACGTCGTTCGTGCCGCTCGGGGTCGTAGCCCTGGCGCTGTTCCTCTACACGATCTTGGGGCCCGGGATGACGGCCAGGCGGATCGGCGATGCGGAAGCAGAGCCGATGTCGGCTCGCCGGCGGCCCGCCCACGCACCACGCGAGGCCGTGGGCTCCGAGGTCACGAGTTCCGGCGGGCGGCAGGTGGGGTCATAGGTTCCGCAGCTCGAACCCCTCGTCCCGCGGACTGCATGACCTCGCGCGTTAAACCTTGGACGTGCGGCCCTGCCAGTGCTCGTCGCGCAGGAGCCGCTTGAGCAGCTTGCCCGACTCCGTGCGCGGCAGCTCGTCCCGGACCTCCCAGGACCGCGGCCGCTTGTAGCCGGCGAGGTGTTCGGCGGCGTGCGCCTCGAGGGCGTCGAGCTCGATGGTGTGCCCGGCCTTGGGCTGGATGACGGCGTGGACCGATTCGCCCCACTCGTCGGACGGCACCCCGAACACGGCGGCGTCCATCACGTCGGGATGGGCATGGAGGACCGCCTCGATCTCGGCCGGGTATATGTTCATCCCGCCGCTGATGATCATGTCGTTCTTGCGGTCGCAGATGTAGACGTAGCCCTCGTCGTCGACGTAGGCGATGTCGCCCACCGACTTCCAGCCATCGAGGTCGCTGATGGGCTCGGCCGTCCGGTGGTAGCCGTCGAGCGCCAGCGTGCTGCGGATGAACAGCTCGCCCGGCTCACCGTGAGGCAGCTCCCGGCCGTCGGGGCCCACGATCTTGACCTGGACGGTCCCGTAGGGCCGGCCGCACGAGCCCGGCTTCCGCAGCTGGTCCTCCGGCGGGAGGATCGCGTCGACGCCCAGCTCTGTCGAGCCGTACACCTCGAACAGGAAGCCGTCGCCCAGCTTGGCGATGACCTCCTGCTTGAGGGCGTACGGGACGGGCGCGGCGTTGGCGACCAGCGAGCGCATCGAGGACAGGTCCGCACGCGCAAGCACCTCGTCCGGCAGGGACACGATGCGCTTGAGCTGGGTGGGCGCCGAGAACGTGTTGGTGACCCGATGCTCGCGCACGAGGTCGATCCAGCGCTCGGCGTCGAAGTGACGGAGCAGCACGATGCTGCCGCCGAGGGTGTGGGTGAGGACCGCCCAGGCCAGCGGGCCCGAGTGGTAGAGGGGGCCCGAGGTGATGTGGACCTCATCGCCGGGCCTGAGCCGCAGCTCCTGCAAAAGCGCCATCACCAGCCCGGGGTCGGTCGACGTGCGGAGCGCCCCCTTGGGCTTGCCGGTGGTGCCCGAGGTGTAGATCATCGTCGCCCCGGCGGTGGGATCGCCGCCGATGGGGGGCTCGGCGTCGCCGGCTCGCCCGTCGGCGTCGGCGCCCGACATCACGTCGTCCCAAGACACGACTCCCGCTCCCCCGGCCGCTCGGGACATGTCTCCCGCTCCCACGGCCGCTCGGGACATGTCTCCCGCTCCCACGGCCGCTCGGGACATGTCTCCCGCTCCAACGGCCGCTCGGGCCGCGGCCCCGTCGAAGCCGGGCCCGCCGTAGACGACCACATGGCGGACCTTCGGGAGCTGGTCGCGCACTGCGGCCACCCGGTCGGCCTGCTCGGCGTCGACGACCACCAGCACGGCGTCGCTGTTGTCGATGACGTACTGCATCTCCTCGGCGGTGAAGCGGTACGCCAGGGGCACCGCCACCAGCCCGATCTTGCGGGCGGCGTGGAGGAAGGTCAGCACCTGCACGCTGTTCGGCCCGCACCACACGGCCCGGTCGCCGGGCTGCAGGCCGAGCGCCAGCAGCCCGTTCGCCAAGCGGTTGACCGCGGCGTTGAGCTCGCCGTAGCTGATCGAGGTGTCGCCGTCGATGATGGCGACGCGGTCGGGCGCGTTCTCGGCG
>JBKOUY010000236.1:0-5633 GCA_046723645.1 Actinomycetota bacterium
ACGATGCTCTCCTGGCCCGATGCGCTTTGCGAGCGCCTCGCCGCTGGCGGGCGACGCGTGGTGCGTTACGACCTGCGCGACAGCGGCGAGTCGACGACGGCGGACCCGGAGGCGCCCGCCTACACTCTGCGTGACCTCGCCACCGACGCGGCGGTTCTTGCCGACGCGTTCGGCGGCGGGCCCGCGCACCTCGCGGGGATCGGGGTCGGCGGGATGGTCGCCCAAGTCGCCGCCCTCGACCATCCCGGCGCGTTCTCGGCGCTAACCCTGGCCGGCACCCGCTCGGTCGCGCCCGGCAAGCCCGACGCTGACCTCCCCGACCACGACAAGGCGACGATGAAGCGCCTGTTCACACGTCCGATGCCCGACTGGACCGACCGCGACGCGGTTGCCGAGTTCGCCGCCGCCCGCGCCGAGGTCCTCGGCGACGAACCCGCCGCGGCGCGCGCGATCGCCGCGCGCATCTGGGACCGCACACCCGGCACCGCACCCCCGATCCAGATGGCCAACCAGCTCGGCATGGTCTTCGCCAAGCTCAACTGCAAACCCCGCTGGCGCGAGCGCCTGCCCGAGATCGCAGTCCCCACGCTCGTCGTCCACGGCCGCCGCGACCCGTTCTTCCCCGTCGGCAACGGCGAGGCGATCGCCCGCGAGATCCCCGGGGCCCGGCTGCTCATCCTCGATGAAGCCGCCACTGCGCTCCCCGATGCGGCGGCCGGCGAGGTCGCCGAGGCGATGCTCGCGCTCGGGTAGGCGCAACCGCTGGAGCCCGACCTGATCGCCTATTCGCTCAGGTCCTAAGCGCTGCAAAGACGCGCCCAGGCGGGGCGGCTTCCTAGCGTCGATGGGCTTGTGAGAACCGTCGAGTCCAGGGAGGCCACGCACGTGCGCGTCAGCACGGCATTCAACCGCATCCTCCAGATTCCAGGCGCGTGGGTGGAAACGGTCGAGTTCACCAAGGCCGGGATCGTGGTCGGCCTGAGGCGTCGTCAGCGGCGGCACATCTGCCCGTGTGGGCTGCGCAGCCGTGCCCGCTATGACCTGTCGCGTCGGCGGTGGCGGCATCTCGACATGGGCCGCTGTGCCGCGTGGCTCGAAGCAGACATCGCCCGCATCGACTGCCGCCGTTGCGGCCGGGTTCGTACAGAACAAGTCCCTTGGGCGCGGCCCGGAGCCCGACTTACCTGTGATCTCGAGGACGTGATCGCCTGGTTGACGCAACGGACCGACAAGACCAGCATCTGCCGGCTGCTCCGCGTCTCCTGGCAGACCGTCCATCGCACCGTCGCCCGAGTCGTCGCTGACCATCTCGACGACAGCCGGCTCGACAACCTTTACCGGCTCGGTGTCGATGAGATCTCCTACAAGCGGGGCCACCACTACCTGACCGTGATCGCCAACCACGCCAACGGCCGACGCCTTCAGAGTCTCTCAAGCTGCAGCGTCTAGCTGGCGTGTGTGCGGCCGGCCGGGACGGGCGGGCGTGCGGGCGCCCCGACCAGCCGCCGTAAGGACTGTACGCCCCGGCTCCCGTGGCGTCACCGGTCCGGTGTGCAAGGTTTTCGGCTGGGTATGGAGAGGCTGTATGCGGGACGAATGGGGGTCCTCGCAGGCCAAGCTGCTCCGTGTCGACGCGAGACACGAGGGGCCTGAGGCCACCATCACCGTCGAGGGCGAACTCGACTACTCCACGGCCGAACAGTTTCGAACCTGCGTTCTCGAGGTGCTCGACACCAAGCCGCACTCGATCACCATCGACGCCCACGCCGTTACGTACATGGATTCGTCTGGCCTGTCGGCCCTGCTCCGAGCTCACGGTCTGGCCTTCGTCGACGAAGTGACATTCCGAATCGAAGACCCATCGCCTCAGCTGCGACGGTTCGTCGATACGACTGGGACCGGGGACTTGCTCTTGCCTGACGAGTGACCCGAGGCCAGCGCGAACGCTAGACCCCCCAAAAATCGGTGTTGCGGATCAGGGACCCGTCGCCACCGCTTCGCCGAATCGCCGAGCTTTGCGGCCTCGAGGATCTGCTGTCGGAGGAGTAACGCGAAACGGTCCCCCGGCGGCACTGGCGAGGGACCGTTTGTGCGCTGGTTTGTCGCTTTCCGACGGACCGGTGCTACCCGACTTCGGCCGCCGCAAACGGGGTCAGTCGGGCGCGGCACCGGCCCGTAGGCGGAGAGGATGGAAGCCCACGGGCGCCCCGGGTTCGTGCCCTGACGCGGGGCGGACCGGCCGGCGGGTCGTGTGACAGCATGCGCGCATGACGGGGATCTGCGAGGGCCGGGTCGTCATCGTCACCGGTGCGGCACGGGGGATCGGCCGGGCGCACGCGCTCGAGTTCGCCCGGCAGGGCGCGAGGCTGGTGGTCAACGACATCGGGGCCGAGCTCGACGGCACCGGGGGTTCGACGACCGCAATCCGGGAAGTTGCCGACGAGATCGCCGCCGCAGGCGGCCACGCCACGGTCAACGGCGACGACGTGGCCGACTGGGACGGCGCCCGGCGCCTGGTTAGCGCCGCGCTCGACGCATTCGGTCGCCTCGATGTGGTCGTCAACAACGCCGGGATCGTGCGCGACCGCATGTTCGTCTCCTGCGGTGAGGACGAATGGGACGCGGTCGTCCGGGTCCACCTCAAGGGGCACTTCGCCGTCTCGCGCTTTGCCGCCGAGCACTGGCGGGAGCGCGCCAAGGCCGGGGATGCGGTCGACGCCCGCATCGTCAACACGTCGTCCGGTGCCGGCCTGCAGGGCTCGGTCGGCCAGGCCGCCTACAGCGCAGCGAAGGCCGGGATCGCCGCGCTCACGCTCGTCCAGGCCGCCGAGCTGGGGCGGTACGGCGTGACCGCCAACGCGATCGCCCCCTCGGCCCGCACGCGCATGACCGAGACGGTGTTCGCCGAGGCGATGGCCGCGCCCGACGATCCCGCCGCGTTCGACGCGATGGCCCCCGAGAACGTCGCCCCGCTGGTCGTCTGGCTCGGCTCGGCACAGTCGGCCCACGTGACAGGGCGGGTCTTCGAGGTCGAGGCCGGCCGGGTCGCGGTGGCCGACGGCTGGCAGCACGGTGTCCCCATCGACAAGGGGGCCCGCTGGGACCCGGCGGAGCTCGGCCCGGTCGTCGACGACCTGCTGGGGAAGGCCCCGAACCCGGCCCCCGTGTACGGGGCCGCGTGACGAGAACGGACTACCGTCCGGGCCCATGGGCGACCGCTCCTTCGCAACGCTGGCCGATGGCGGTGGGTTCTTCGAGGGCCCGCGCTGGCACGACAACCGCTGGTGGGTGTCCGACTTCTACCGGCACACGGTGTTCGCAATCGACGCCGACGGAACCCACGAGGAGGTAGTCACCGTCGAGGCCCAACCCTCGGGCCTCGGCTGGATGCCCGACGGCTCGCTCCTCGTGGTGTCGATGAAGGACCGGCGCGTCCTTCGCCGCTGGCCGGACGGATCCGTCACCGTCCACGCCGACATCAGCGACCACTGCGGCGGGCATGCCAACGACATCGTCGTCGACGCCCGCGGCCATGCGTACGTCGGCAACTTCGGGTTCGACATCATGGCCGGCGCCCCGCCCTGCAGCGCGACTCTCGTGCACGTGGACCCCGACGGCTCCTTCGACCGGGCGGCGGACGACCTCGCGTTCCCGAACGGGTCCATCATCACGCCGGACGGGTCGACGCTCATCGTCGGCGAGACCATGGGCGGGCGCTACACGGCGTTCACCATCAGGGACGACGGCTCGCTGACCGACCGCCGCGTGTGGTCCAGCGTCGAGGGCGTTGCGCCCGACGGGTGTGCCCTCGACGCCGAGGGGTATGTCTGGGCCGCGGACGCCCTCGGCAACCGGCTGGTGCGCGTGGCCGAGGACCGGGGCGTGGTGGACGAGATCCCGGGGCCCGAGGGCCTCGGGATCTACGCCTGCATGCTCGGGGGCGACGACGGCTGCACGCTGCTGGCCTGTGCCGCCCCGGACTTCTTCGAGAGCAACCGCTCGACGGCCCGCGACGCCGTGTTGCTCACGACCACCGTCGACGCCCCTCACGCCGGGTTGCCGTAGCCCGATCCTCCGATAATCTTTGCCTCAGTCAAGTGTTTACTTGCAGGAGGCAGAGATGGCTTCGACGGCCATGGCGACCGACACCGACGAGGTCCATGCCGTCCGGGCCTTCAACCGCTTCTGGACTCAGCAGATCGGCCTGCTGCAGGCGGGCCTGGTCGAGACGCCCTGGTCGCTGACCGAGGCCCGGGTCCTGTTCGAGCTCGCCCAGCAGGAGGCCACCGACCTGGCCGACCTGCGCCGGACCCTCCAGCTCGACGCCGGCTACCTCACCAGGATCGTGGGGCGGCTCAAGGACGCCGGACTGGTCACCGCCGAGCGGTCGCCCGACGACGGTCGCCGGCAGGTGATCCGGCTCACCGGGGAGGGACGGGCCGAGTTCGGGACGCTCGACGTCAGGTCGAGCGACGCGACGGCCGCCCTGCTCGACGGCCTGGCGGTGGCGGACCGGCGGCGGTTGGTGGCCGCGATGAGGACGATCGAGGACACGCTGGCGCCGCCGCCCGACCGCCCGCCACGCGCCTACCTCCTGCGCGAGCCGGGACCCGGCGACCTCGGATGGATGGTCCAGCGGAACGCCGCCGTCTACGCGGCCGAGTACGGCTGGGACCAGAGCTACGAGGTGCTCGTCGCCCGGATCGTGGCGGACTTCGGCCAGCACCGCGACCCGGACCGCGAGCGGGCGTGGATCGCGGAGCTGGACGGCGAGCCGGTGGGCTGCGTGCTGTGCGTGCGACGCGACGACGAGACGGCGCAGCTGCGCATCCTGCTGGTCGATCCCGCCGTCCGTGGCCTGGGCATCGGGGCCCGGCTGGTCGAGGAGTGCATCCGATTCGCCCGCGCCGCCGGGTACCGGTCGATGGTCCTTTGGACCAACGACGTGTTGGCGTCGGCGCGGCGCATCTACGAGGCCGTGGGCTTCGAGCTGACCGACGAGGAGCCGCACCACAGCTTCGGCCACGACCTCGTCGGCCAGACGTGGCGCCTCGACCTCCACCCGAACTTGCGGCGGTTACGGCCACCATGACGGCGCCAACCGCCGCAAGTTCGGACTGAGGAGCGCGCTAGTTCAGCCGCTCGATCACCATCGCCATGCCCTGACCGCCGCCCACGCACATGGTCTCCAGTCCGAACGTCTTGTCCTCGTCCTGCAGGGCGTGGATGAGGGTGGTCATGATGCGGGCGCCGGTCATGCCGAAGGGGTGGCCGAGGGCGATGGCGCCGCCCTTGACGTTGAGCTTGCCCCAGGGGATGCCGAGGTGCCTGGCGGAGGGGATCACCTGGGCGGCGAACGCCTCGTTGATCTCCACCAGGTCGATGTCGTCGATCGTCATCCCGGCTCGGGACAGCGCCTGGCGGGACGCCTCGATCGGGCCCAGGCCCATGATCTCGGGGTTGAGGGCGGTGACGCCCGACGAGACGATGCGGGCGAGCGGCTCGATGCCCAGCTCGGCGGCCTTGGCGTCGCTCATGACGATCACGGCGGCGGCGCCGTCGTTGAGCGGGCAGGCGTTGCCGGCGGTGACCTCGCCGTCGGGACGGAACACCGGCTTCAGCTCCGCCAGCTT
>JBKOUY010000186.1:0-18455 GCA_046723645.1 Actinomycetota bacterium
CCCGATGACATCGCCGTACTCGAGGATCCGCTTCCCGCCGATCGTCGCCAGGACGGCGTCGTAGAACGCGGTGCTCGCCGCGACGTCGGTGCATTGAATGGAGACGTGGTCAAGCATGGGAACATCTTGTCCGCCGGTGCCCAGGCTCGCGTCACCCGCAGGAGTCTGCTTGTGGCGGATGCGCTCTTCGAGGATCCGAGGCTTGCTGCGATCTACGACGCCATCGACGACGATCGGTCCGACCTGGACGTGTACGCCGCCATCGTCGATGAGCTCGGGGCGCAAGTCGTGCTCCCCGTCGGCTGCGGCACCCGGAACGCTCGCCTCCATGCTCGCCACTGAGGGGAAGAAGGTCATCGGGATCGACCCCGCGAGGCAGCACTGGACCAAGGCAGCGTCGGCACGCCGCATCGTCATCTCCCATGTCGGAAGAGTCGATACGTGGATGGAGCTGAGAGCGGTAGAGCTCCCACTCGTCTCGTTTCGGCACACGTTCGCCTTCGAGGCCGACCGAGCAACACTCGTGTCGGACTCGACGCTGCGGTTTCGCGACAGGACGGAGACCGCCGAGTCGCTGCGGCTCGCCGGCTTCCACCTCCGGGAGGTTCGCGACGCACCTGACCGCCCAGGCCACGAGTTCGTCTTCATCGCCCAGCGCATCTCCGGCTCGGAGCTCACTCGAGCGGTAGCGGCGGCGGCCTGCTGGGGCCGGGTGGGTGGCTGGTGTGGACTCGGCCTTGGGGGTCGGTGATCTCGAGGGTGTTGTCGGGGCGGAGTTTGGCGTGCAAGCGGGGCCGGTGGAGGAGGTGGTGGTGGTGGCGGGTGCAGAGTAGGGCGAGGTTGGGGAGGTGGGTGGGGCCGCCGGCGGGCCACGGCCGGAGGTGGTGGCCTTCGCACCAGTTGGCGGGCCGTCGCAGCCGGGGAAGCGGCAGTGGCGGTCGCGTACGACGAGGGCGTTGTAGAGCGGGGCGGGGATGGTGCGGGTGGCGCGGCCGTAGTCGATGATGGTGGAGCGGCCCTGGGTGAGCACGCGGTGCAGGGCGGCGTCGCACAGCAACCGATCCAGCGTGGTGCGGTCGAGGCCGGTGCCGTCGACGCTGCTGGCCCCGGCGGCGGCGAGCGCCTGGTAGCGGTGGAGGTCGAGCACCAGGTTGAGGTGGGGGCGGTGGCGGCCGCCGCGGCGGGTTTGTTGGTGGTCGAGGAAGTGCCGGCAGATGTCGGCGAGGGCGTCGGCCCGGCGGGTCGCAGCAGTCCGGGTGGGTTCGCCGTCGGTGTCGGGGCTCTGCGCGAGGCGCAGGGCGGTGGCGAGCAGTTCGCCGCCCCCGGCGCCGAGGTTGGCGTCGAGCCGCCAGCGGCCCCCGAGGGTGCGGGACAGGTGCAGCACTTGGACGGGTTCGGGCTTGGCGTCGCGGTCCGCGGTGGCGCAGTCCCGCCACACCGCCATCGCCACCGTGACGTCGCGGACCGGCAGGTTGACCAGGCTGGGCACCATCACCGCTTCGTGCTCCGCGAAGAGCGCCACGGTGTCGGCGTCGAGGTTGGCGGCGATGGCGTCGACCTGGCCGCTCGATAGCGTCCCGTCACGCCATGCGGCGGCGGTGACCGGTAGCTGGGCGAGCTTGCGGGCCCGGGCAGTGGTTGCGGCGGCGCGCGGGCGGGGCATGCGGGTGTGGTGAGTGAGCCACGCGGTCATCGAGATGGCCCCGTCGAGCTCCCACAACCCGGCCCGGTCGCAGTCGGCGACGGCGTCGCTGATGCGGGCATCCAGCCGGTCCCGCAGCGCCAGGGCAGCGGCGAGGGCGGCGGCGTCGACGGGGATGTCGAACCCCTCGATGGCGGTCCCCAGCTCCTCGAACATGGGCATCATCGTACACCTGTTCGTATACTCAATCAAGCCAAATGCCCTGCTCAGGGCACATTTCCGTCCGAAGCGTGCCGCCGCCAAGCCGGGGTCAAGGGCGGCCGCAGGCCGGCGGCAGCGAACCCTTGACGCCGGCGCACCCAAACCGTCCGAGACCCCCACAATCCAACAGGCCCCGGCCCAAGGCCGGGGCCTGAATGCCATACGCGTCAAGGCCCTCAGCGGCTAGAGACCTCGTCCACGAGCCCGTAGGCGAGCGCCTCGTCGGCCGTCAGCAGGCGGCCCCGCTCCACGTCCCGCGCCACCAGACCCCGCGACTGACCGGTGATGCCGGCAAGCCGGTCGACCAGCGTCCGCTGGACGTGGGTGGCGCTCTCGACGTCGCGCCGCAGCCGGTCCGCGGACCCGGCCGCCTCGAGGTCGGGAAGGCGCAGGCGGAACGTGGCGCCCGGTCCGCACCGCCGACGGCCGGTGCCGGCTGCGACGACGACAGCGGCCGTGCCCTCGGCCCGCCCGACACAGCTCGTGTCGACCGGGCAGCGGACCAGGTCGATGGTGTCGAGGATCCCGGAGACGGCGTCCACAGGGCCGCCGGCGCTGTTGACCACGAGCGTGACGGGCGAGGTGCCGTCCGCGTCGAGCGCCATGAGCTGCGCGGTCACAAGGGTTGCGGCGTCGTGCTCGAGGCGATCGCGGACGAAGACGATGCGGCGCTCGAGCAGGTCGGCGTAGATGGTCGACTCGAAGCTGCCCGGCGCCGCCGGCTCGCCGGGGAACGGCACCATGGGCACCGGCGGGTACACCGGCGGGTGCACCGGGGGCGGGCCGGGCCCGCGGCGCGGGAAACCCGGCGGCACCGGCACCTCCGGCGGTCGGTCCGGCGGCAGCCACGGGGGCGTGCCGGCGGCGCTCATCGGCGCCGCGCCTTGCGGTCGCCCGTCGGCCCGTCGCCCGTTCGACCCGACGCGGGCTCCAACGACCAGCGGAGCGTGTGGCCGAGCGCCTCGGCGTACCGCTCGAGCGTCGACAGCCGGACATCGCCGGTGACGGCCTCGAGGCGGGCGACGGCCGACTGGGAGGTCCCCATCCGCGCCGCGACCTCGGTCTGCGACAGGCCGAGCGACCGCCGCTGGCCCACGAGCTCGCCGAGGAGCCGGCGGCGGCTCTCCGCCACCTCGCGGAAGCCGGGGAAGACCGGGAGTCCGGCGTCGGAATCGCCGTCGGAACCAGCGCCGGAATCGCTAGGAAGAGATCTCCTTGCTGGCATCACTTCAACGATATGAGCACCTGGCACCGGTGGGCAACGGAATCGTTTCGGCCGGCCGAACCGTGGGTAACCGCGGCAATACCCGGCGAAGAAGGGAGGGACGCATGGATCCCACCATCGTCAACGCCAAGCCGAGGTTCCGCCCACCGACCCTCGTCGATCCGCCCGGCTTCGGCTACCTGCTCCTGTCGGCGGACGTCGAACCCCCGACCGGCCCGCGGCCGTTCCCCGGATCATCCGAAGCCAAGACCGCGCTCCTGGGCCGCCTGAAGTCCGCGGCCGCCGACCTGGCTCGGCACGACACCGTCGAGCGGGCCACCGTGTACCGAACGGTCCTGGCGCCGCCGCCGGCCGGGTACGCCCGCAAAGTCGAGCACCCGGCGCGCTACGACGTGACGGTGCTGATCGAGGCCGCGTCGC
Source organism: Actinomycetota bacterium (assembly GCA_046723645.1). Taxonomy (GTDB): domain Bacteria; phylum Actinomycetota; class Acidimicrobiia; order Acidimicrobiales; family VFJN01; genus DASQUK01. Next base: position 3,549 of record JBKOUY010000186.1, read on the forward strand.
CCGCCGATCTCGACGGGCTCCAGGCCGCCGACGGGTACACCCAGCTGCGCAAGGAGCTCGACACCGAGGCAACCCGAGTCGACGCCATGGCCGCCCGGTGCGTGAAGTGCATCGCCGACGTCGACAAGGACCGACCGGGGCTCTTCCTGTTCAACTACTTCGTGGCCGACGACGTCGACGCCGCGCTGAAGCTGTGGGACCACCTCGCCGGCTGGTTCATGTCCGAGACGGGCATCGACAACTCCACGCTGCTCCAGCCCACCGGCGACAGCGAGTACGCATTCGTGAACCATGCGCGCTGGGACTACGGCGTTCCCAGCCTGGCCTTGCACATGTTCACCAAGCCGAGCTTCCGGTCCTTCGTTCAGGCGAACATGAACGAGAACCGCACGGGATCGATGCCGATCCTGTGCCGGCTCGCGTAGCTGTATTCGGCCGCTGACGTCGGCCGCGAGGGGCTCACCAGCGGCGCCCCACCGCCTCGACCCCGGGGGCCTCGGGTCGCCGAGGCGGAGGCACCGGCCCGAGCAGCGCCTCCCCGCGGCGTTCCTTCGCCGACCAGCTCGGGTCGAGCCCGGGGGCGGTCACGCGGACCGGGTCGGCGGCACGGGGGGTGATGTCCCACAGGAGCGCCGCCCGGTCACCGTGCCAGCGGACCGCGTAGGAGACGCGGCCGGCGGCGGTGGGGGCATCGTGGACCTCCCAGCCCTGGCCGTACCAGGCGTCGGGTACCAGCGACGCCAGCGCCACCCCGCCCGCCACCTCGCGCACGAGCAGGTCGCGCACGAACGTCAGGAGCTCGGCGGCGGCCCATCCGTGGTGGCCGTCCCCCATGCAGCCGCCGTCGAGGCGGGGGTGGATGGCCTCGGGCCACGTCCACGTCGGGGTGGCGGCGTCCATCATCCAGGCCAGGCGATCCAGGCAACGCCGGTCCCCCGCCCGCAGCTCGACCGCCGCGAGCTGCAGCGTGAGGTAGGTGCCGAGCCCGGTGTGGCTGATCCCCTGAAAGAACGCCCGACCTCCGTCCGGGGCATCCTCCTGCGTCGCCGGCAACGTGTCGAGCATGAACCGCCGGCGGATGACATCGACGGTGGCAGCGATGCGGGGATCGTCGGGGGCCAGAAGGTCGAGGGGCGCGCACGCCACGATCGAGCCGATGGCGCCGGAGTCGATGCGGCGCCTGGGCCCGGCCGGGATGGCGATGGTCCCCAGGCGTTCGGCGGTCAGCTCGAGCGAGCGCTCGACGTCCTCCCACATCGAGGCCGCGAACCGCTCGGCCTCGGTGGCCGCTTCGTGCTGATCCACGGCCCGTAGCAGCTCGGCGCCCGCCCGGAGCCCGGCCACGCCCCAGAAGTCGTCCCAGTAGAAGTAGTCGAACGGCCCTAGGTGTTCGGCCGACACCCCGGCGGGAAGCAACCCCCGGAGTGCGGCGTCGTTCCGGTTGACCTTGCGGGCGTGACGCTTCCGATCGATCCAGTGCACCCCCTTGGCGATCGGTCCCACCATGGACTCGACCAGCGCCGCGTCCCTGGTCAGGCGCCAGTGCTGGACCAGCGCGTGAAGGGCGGCGCCGTTGGCGTCCCACTCCTTGCGCTGGCTGAAGAAGAAGCCGTCCGCATGCTGGCGCCCGGGGTACGAGCGCAGCACCTGGGCGACCTCGTCGTGGTACCCATAGCGGTCGAGGGCGGCGAGCAGGTAGGCGGCATCGCGGAACCAGAAGCGGTGGTAGGTCGAGGGACCCGGCGTGATCTCGTCGCCGTCGTGGAGCAGCAGCAGGAAGCGCCGGTTCGCGTCGACGGCCGCGGCGAGCCGCTCGTCGGGCAGCTCGAACCGGACGCCGCGGGCGCTCTGGGTCCGCCAGCCCCGGGCCACGGCCTCGGCGGGCGGCAGCGCCTTCGGAAGGTCAGGTGCGTCGGCGACCCGGCGGCGGGCCTCGCCGCGGCGCCGGGTTCGGCGCTCGGGCACCAGGGGGATGGCCGCCCGCAGGGTGGCCCCGTGCGCCAGGGGGTAGATGAACGCCGCCTGTGCCAGGCCCGCCGGGTCCCGCACGGTGCCGCGCCAGCGCTCGACGGCGGCGCCCGACACGACCGTCCCGGCCGAGTCGCCGTCGTGGAAGGTTGAGCCCGCCACCCGGGCCGGCGGCTTCGGCAGGAGCAGGGCGACACGCCCGTCGACCGTGACGGTCGTGCCGTCGTGAAGTCCGAGCCGCTCGATCACCGACAGGCCCTCGGGGTTGTACGGCCTGACCGCCAGAGCCAGGGCGACTGGCACCGTGCCGGCGTTCTCGATCTCGGCCACCACCAGCTCGCCGGCCCCCTCGGTCGAGCTGCGCCGCACTGCGTAGACCCGCTCGATCACGTCGCCACCGGGCACCCGCATGGCCGTCTCGACCACGGGCGTGTCGGCCATCAGCCGCTGGCGCACGTTGACCTCGCGGGAAGGCAGGTGCCAGCGGTCGTCGGCGCCGACCCACCAGTCCAGTGACCAGCCGTCGAACCACGGGGTCACCAGGCCGCGGGGATCCACGATGGCCTCCCACGGCGAGTCGAGATTCCCCACCGCGGTCCAGTTGCGGTGCGTCATGTTGGTGAGGAACGGCAGGTGGCCGCGGGGCACGAAGGCGGGCGAGGTGGGATCCAGCTGGCGCTCGAGCCAGTACGGCCAGACCCAGTCCGGGCCGATCTGCGCCGCGCCGCGCGTGCGCAGTGCACGGAACACGGTGCGGGCACCGATCGGCATGAGCTCGCCCGGAAGCTCGACTTCGACGGTCTCCCCCAGGCGCTGGAAGGTCGTGAGGTGGCGTACCACGTCATCGGTGATGCGCATGCGACCCATGAGCCGGCGCAGCACGAAGGCGCGGAGGCTCATGGGAGCTAGCCCAGGCCGTCGCGCTCGGAGCCGGCGGCGCGGCGCAGGAGGCCCCGGTACGCCTCGGTCGCGGGGCGGCCGTGGTGGATCACCTGGAACACCTCCTGGGCGATGGGCATCTCGACGCCGTAGCGCTCGCCGAGGGCGACTGCGACCGCCGATGTCTTGATGCCCTCCGCCACCATCCGCATCTCGGCCACGATCTCGTCCATCGAACGCCCCTTCCCCAGCTGCTCCCCGACGTAGCGGTTGCGGCTCTGCCGGGAGATGCAGGTGGCGACCAGGTCACCCATGCCTGCCAGCCCCGAGAAGGTGAGGATGTCGCCGCCCATGGCGAGGCCGAGCCGGGCCATCTCGGCGAGCCCCCGGGTGATGACGGCGGCGCGCGTGTTGTCGCCGGTGCCGAGCCCGTCGGCCATGCCCGAGGCGATGGCCATCACGTTCTTGAGCGCCCCGGCGACCTCGCAGCCCACGACGTCGTCGTTGGTGTAGACGCGGAACAGCTCCGTGGCGAAGATGCGCTGCAGCTCGGTGGCGATGTGGTCGTCGGAGAACGCGACCACCGCGGCGGCGGCGTGGCCGGCCATGATCTCGCGCGCCAGGTTGGGGCCGGTGAGAGCGCCGGTGGGGTGGCCCGGCAGCTCGGCGGTGATGACCTCGGTCATGCGCAGGTGGGTGCCCTGTTCGAGGCCCTTCGCCAGGCTCACCACCGGGACCCAGGGCCGCAGGCAGGGTGCCAGGGCCTGGAGCGTCGTGCGCATGCCGTGGGAAGGAACGCCCATGACCAGCACGTCGGCGTCGCAGACCGCCTCCTCGAGCGACGACGTAGCGCGCAGCCCCTCCGGCAGCGAGCAGTCGGGTAGGTAGTCGCCGTTGCGGTGCTCCTTGGTGATCTCGTCGGCCAGCTCGGGCCGGCGGGACCACAGGATCGTCGGGGCGTTGCCCGAGGCGAGCGCCGCAACCGTGGTTCCCCACGATCCGGCGCCGATGACGGCGACGCGGATCGACATGCCGGTCAAGCTACTGGCCCGGAGGGCCGGCGGACCGTCCCCCGATACGCTGCCGCGTGATGACGTCGCCAACGTCGGCGGCCGTGGTCGTCCCGGTCAAGGCCTTCACCGCCGCCAAGGTGCGCCTGGCGGGGGCGCTCGATCCGATCGCCCGGGCCGACCTGGCTCGGCGCATGGCCGGGGTGGTGCTCGCGGCCACCCCTCCCCTGCCGGCGATCGTCGTGTGCGACGACGACGAGGTGCGCGCCTGGGCGGAGGGAGCCGGTGCCCGCGTGGTGTGGTGCCCGGGACGGGGGCTCAACGGCGCCGTCGCCGACGGGGTGGCGGCGCTGCGCGCCGACGGGGTGTCGATCGCGGTGGTGGCCCACGCCGACCTCCCGATGGCGACGCGGTTCGACTGGGTGGCGGCGTTCCCGGGGGTGACACTGGTGCCCGACCGCCGGCTGGACGGCACCAACGTGCTGGCCGTGCCCACCGAGGCGGGGTTCCGGTTCTCCTACGGTGCCGGGTCGTTCGCCCGCCACCGGGCCGAGGCGCGGGCGCGTGGCCTGTCCGCCCGCATCGTGCGAGACGACCGCCTGGCGTGGGACGTCGACCTGCCCGCCGACCTCGCATGGCCGACCGGCGGCGGGCCCGACGCCGGTCCGAGCCCACGGGGCCCGGCGGTTCGCCCGCCCGATGCCCGTCAGGTCCCCGACGGCCGGGAAGCATGGGCCTGAACCTGCCCGTCCCGGCGAGCGCATTGGCCATCGGCGCTCACCCCGACGACATCGAGTTCGGCTGCGGCGCCACCCTCGCGAGGTGGGCCGCCGCCGGCTGCGTCGTCCATCACCTCGTGTGCACCGACGGATCCAAGGGGACGTGGGACGCGCACCAGGACCTGGCCGCGCTCGTCGCGATGAGGCAGGACGAGCAGCGGGCCGCAGCCAAGGCCCTGGGCGCCACCGGCGAGGTCGTGTTCCTGGGCTGGTCGGACGGGGAGCTGGAGTCGGGCCTGCGCCAGCGCGGCGAGATCGCCTACTGGATCCGCCGCCTGCGCCCCGAGGCGTTGCTGGGTCACGACCCCTGGAAGCGCTACCGGCTCCACCCCGACCACCGCCACGCCGGGTTCCTCACCGTCGATGGGGTCGTCGCCGCCCGCGATCCCCACTTCTTCCCGGAGCAGCCCGTGGGGCATCACCGCCCGGCGGCGCTCCTGCTGTTCGAGGCCGACGAGCCGGACCATGTGGAGGAGGCCGACGACGACGCCGTGGCCCGCAAGCTCGCGGCGCTCGAGGCGCACCGGAGCCAGCTGCGCTCGACGATGTTCGTGGACGTGGGATCCGCCGAGGGCGCGGCCCAGCTGGCGGCGTTTCGCGCCCGCGTGAACTATCGGCTCGTGGAGCACGGCGGGCTCGCCGGCGTCCGCCGGGGCGAGGCGTTCAAGCTGATCACCGACCTCTAGGGGCTGCCCCATGACCATCGACCAGCACCTCGCCGAGTGGTGGCTGACCAACCTCGAGACCAGCGCGCGCTTCGACGCCTCCTGGGTGGCCGACGCGGTCGCGTGGCTCGTCGGGGGGTCGTCGCGCCCGGACGGGCCACCATCACCGCAGCGGGTGCTCGACGTCGGATGTGGCGCGGGCGGCGCCGCCTGCGCCTTCGCCGCCGCCCTCGGGCCCGGCGTGGTGTCGGGCTTCGACCGCGACCCGCGGCTCCTCGCGATCGCCCGCCGGCGGGCAGCCGACGCCGGGCTCGCCGGCCACATCCGGTGGCTGGCCGCACGCGTCGATGCGCTGCCGGTCGAGGCGGGATCGGCGGACCTGGTGTGGGCGTCGGGCGTCGTCCACCACCTGCCGGACCAGCAGGCGGCGATCGGCACGCTGGCCGGGTTGCTGCGGCCGGGCGGGCGGCTGGCGCTGGTCGAGGGTGGCCTGCCGGTGCGCTGCCTGCCGTTCGACATCGGGCTCGGCGCCGTCGGCCTCGAGTCCCGGCTCGACGAGGCCCGTAGCCGCTGGTTCGCCGACATGCGGGACGAGCTGCGCGGGCCGCCGCTGCCCTACGGCTGGCCCGAGGCACTCCGGCGGGCGGGGCTGGTCGACGTCCGCGCCCGCTCGTTCATCGCGGAGGCGTCGCCACCGCTCGACGACTTCGGTCGCCAGATGGCCGAGCGCCACCTCCGCTCGGGGCTGACGGAGCTCGGCAACCGCCTCGGTCCCGACGATCGGGACACGATCGCCCACCTGCTCGATCCCGACGACGCGGCCTACATCGGCCGGCGCGACGACCTCGTCGTCACCGCCGCCCGCACGCTGAACGTGGGCACGGTGGCGTAGCGCGGCGCGGGGAGCTGCGCTCCCAGCCGCCGTCAGTTCAGCGACGGATGGACGGGGAAGTCCGCCAGCATCGAGACCTTGCCACCCTGTCGGCGGAGCACCGCCCGCCACATGGTCTCCGGGTCGGGGGCGAACACGTCGTCGGCGACCGCATCGACCACCAGCCAGGCACCCTCGGCGAGCTCCGACTCGAGCTGCCCGCCCCCCCATCCGGAGTACCCGACGAAGAACCGGATGCCCGCTACTCCGGGCGACACCTCCTCCGGCTGGAGGTGCAGGTCGATCGTTCCCACGTCGCCTACCACGGGTGACCAGCCGGGAACGGCCACTTCACCCCGGCTCCGGCCCAGGGCCAGCACGCCGTTGGGCTCCACCGGCCCACCGACGTAGAGCACTGGCGGCGCCGCCGCCAGGTCGGCCCACTCCTCGAGGACGGCGCCGACCTCGAGGTCGCTCGGGCGGTTGAGCACGACCCCGAGCGCCCCCTCGGCACGATGCTCGATCATGAGCACGACGGTGCGCTCGAAGTTGGGGTCGCCGAGCATCGGCTCTGCGATGAGCAGCTTGCCGACGGTCGTGTCTGCGCCAGTCACCGTCCCCAGCATGCCCCGAGCGACGGCGGCCGCGGGACACGGCCCGCGACCGCAGGTCACGCCGGCGACCGCCAGGTGGCAACCTCTGTGGGTGAGCCCTCTCGCCGACGGTTCCTACGACGCGCTGGTCGTGGACGCCTCGGCGGGCGACGACGGCTCCATCGGGGTCGAGATCACGATCGTCGCCGGGCCCGCCAAGGGGGAGGTGGTGTCGTTGCGAACCGCCGATCTCGGGGACACCGACCCGCTCGAGCTCCTGGGGGTGCCGGCCACGCTGACGGTGCGTGACGGCGCTCCGTCGCTCCGTCTCGAGCCCTAGCGCGCTCGCGGATCCACTAGTCGACAGAGCCCGAGACGACCGCCGCCCGCAGGCGCTCGGCGACCGCAGCCGCCTCCGCGTCGTCCGGGTAGCGGGTGCGCGGCCAGAAGAAGCCGCGGAGCCCGTCCTTGGGGTTGCGCGGGACCACGTGTGTGTGGAGGTGCGGGACGCTCTGGCTGATCCGGTTGTTGATCGCCACGAACGACCCGGCGGCGCCCAACGCCTCTTCCATGGCGCGGGCCAGGCGCTGGGCCCGCTCGAAGTACGGGCCGAGCCGCTCGACCGGCAGGTCGGCCAGCGTCTCCACGTGCTCCCGGGGGACCAGCAGCGTGTGTCCCGGGAACAGCGGGCGCACGTCGAGGAACGCGACGCCGACCTCGTCCTCCAGCACGATGTGGGCGGGCCGGCTGCCGGCGATGATCTCGCAGAACGGACACGGTCGGTCGGGCATGGAGCCAAGAGCGTACGAGTCGACGGCCTGCTGCCCGGTCGCCCCCTAGGGTTGGGCCGGTGCGGGTGTCCCTGATGATCACGTGCGTCGTCGACGTGGTGGCGCCAGAGGTGGGCGAGGCGAGCGTGCGTGTGCTGCGCGCCGCGGGCTGCGAGGTGTCCTGCGATCTGACGCAGACATGCTGCGGCCAGCCCGCGTGGAACGCCGGATTCGCACGCGACGCGGCCAGGGTGGCCCGCGCCACGCTCGGCGCTCTGGAGTCGGAGCTCGACCGGGGCGCGGAGGCCGTGGTGGTGCCGGCGGGGTCCTGCGCCACGATGGTCCGCCAGTTCTGGCCCGAGCTCTTCGACGTGGTCGGCGACGGTGACGCCGCCGCCAGGGCACGCCGGGTGGGGGCCCGCACATACGAGCTGTCCGAGCTGCTGGCCACGCGCGCGGACGCGCTGCCGCCTCTGAACCTCGACCGGCCCGTGCGCGCGGCCGTGCACCAGAGCTGCCACATGCTCCGCGAGCTGCGGATCGTGGACCAGCCGGCCAGCCTGCTCGAGAACATCGACGGTTGCGCCCCGATTCCGTGGGACGGCGCCGACCGCTGCTGCGGCTTCGGCGGGACCTTCAGCGTGAAGCTGCCCGAGGCGTCGGTCGCCATGGCCGACGAGAAGCTGCGGGCCCTGGCGGCCGTGGAGCCCGACCTCGTGGTGGGCTGCGACACGTCGTGCCTCATGCACCTCCAGACCCGGTCCGACGTGACGGGCACGCCGATCCACGTGCGCCACCTGGCCGAGGTCCTGGCTGCGGCGCTTCCCAGCGAAGAGGAGGACGGGCGTTGAGCGGGCACCATCAGCTCGCGGGGACGACGCTGCGGAGCCGGATGGCGGACGCCGTGGCCGACGACCGGCTGCGGACCAATGTGGCCCGGGCGGTGGACCGCTTCGCCACCCACCGCCGCGAGGGGCTGGGCGAGCTCGAGGACCCGGACGGCCTCCGGAGCGCCGCCCGCGCCCTGAAGCAGCAGGTCCTCGCCGACCTGCCGGGCCTGCTGGAGCGGTTCGCCGACCAGGTGCTGGCCCGCGGTGGGCACGTGTGCTGGGCGCCGACGGCCGACGATGCCCGCCGCTACGTCGTCGACGTCGTGCGGCGCCACGGTGCGACCCGGGTGGCCAAGTCCAAGTCGATGGCCACCGAGGAGATCGACCTCAACACGGCCCTCGAGGCCGCTGGAGCGCGGGTCGTGGAGACCGACCTCGGCGAGTGGATCATCCAGCTGGCCGACGAGACGCCCAGCCACATCATCGCCCCCGCGCTGCACCGCGACCGCCAGCAGATCCACGACCTGTTCGTCGACGCCGTCGGTGCCGAGCCGGCGCTCGGCACCGAGCCCACCGAGCTCGTCGGCTTCGCCCGGGGACGGCTCCGGGAGGTGTTCCTGGCCGCCGAGGTCGGCATCACCGGCGCCAACATCGCCGTGGCGGAGACGGGCTCGATCGTGCTCGTCACCAACGAGGGCAACGGTCGCCTGGTCACGGCGCTCCCCCCGGTCCACGTCGTGGTTCTGGGCATGGAGCGGCTCGCCGCCGACTGGGCCCAGGCGGAGCTGCTGCTGGCGCTGCTCGCCCGGTCCGCGACCGGGCAGCGGCTCTCGTCGTACACCAACATCGTCACGGGCACCCGCGGCGACGGGGAGGTCGACGGGGCGACGGAGCTGCACGTGGTAATCCTCGACAACGGCCGCAGCCAGCTGCTGGCCGGCGAGTACCACGAGATGCTCGCGTGCATCCGCTGCGGAGCGTGCCTCAACGTGTGCCCCGTGTACCGCCAGGTGGGCGGTCACGCCTACGGCTGGGTCTACCCGGGGCCGATGGGGTCGGTGCTCACGCCGCTGCTCGCCCACGGCCAGCCGGAGGCGGCGGAGCTGGCCGGCGCATCGACGCTCTGCGGTGCCTGCATGGACGCCTGCCCGGTCCAGATCCCGCTCCAGGACCTCCTCCTCTCGCTCCGGCGCCGGAAGGCCGAAGGGGCCGGCGCCGCCGAGCGGGCGGCCTGGGGAGCCTGGGCCGCGGCGTGGTCGGACGCGCGGCGCTATGGCGCCACGACGCGCCTCGCCACCTGGGGCCGGATGGTGGCGCCGCTGGCCGGCCGGCTTCCCGTCGGCCGTTCCTGGAGCGCCGGGCGCACGGTGCCACGCCCGGCCGCGCGGCGCTTTCGGGACCGCTGGCGGGAGGGGATGTGAGCGGGCGACGGCTGGTCGACCGGTGACGGGGAGCGAGCACGGCAACCGGGCGCGGTTCCTCGCGCCGGCCCGCGAGCTGCTGTCGGGGGGCATCCACGCGAACCCGGTCCACGTGCCACCGCCGCCGCCGCTGCCGAGCGACCCGGTGCCCGAGGCCCGCTACCTCAACCTCGACCCCGACGACCTCGTCACGAGCTTCGCCGGCGCCGTCGCCCACGCCGAGGGCGTGTGCCACGTGGTCGAGCGCGACGTGCCCGATCGGCTCCTCGACCGGGTCGTCGACGAGCTCGGCGAGCGCGGCGACACGCCGGTCGTCGTCTCCGCGGAGCCGGAGGCTCGGGCCGTCGGCGACCGGCTCGCGGCGCGCGGCCTGCGCGTCGCCCCGGCGACGCCCGCCACCGCCGCGGGCGCCGGGCTGGGCGTCACGTCCGCCTCGGCGGCGATCGCCGCCACGGGATCGGTCGTGCTCGACAGCCGGCGCGCGGGCGGGCGCGTGGCGTCGCTGCTTCCGTCCGTGCACCTGTGTGTGGTCCCCGTGAGCAGGCTCTACGCGACCCCGGCCGACGTGTTGCGGCGCCTGGGGCCGGGCGCCGATGCGCTGCCGCCGTCGTTGGTGGTGGTCACCGGGCCGAGTCGGACCGGCGACATCGAGCAGCTCCTAACGCTCGGCGCCCACGGCCCCACCGCCCTCCACGTGGTGCTGGTGACCGATGGTCAGGGCGCGTCGCCAAGTTCCGGCACAGGAGCCGTCTGACCGGGTCGACCATCCGCGCCCGCGCGGCGGGGCTCGGCTTGACTGGCCGCCGGTGACCCGTCCGTCATGACTGGGGGTTCCGTGACCGACCACCCTCGCTCAGGCCGCACGTACGTCGTCGACACGTCGGTGTTGCTGGCCGATCCGTCGGCGTGGCAGCGCTTCGACGAGCACGAGGTGGTGGTGCCCCTGGTGGTGCTCACGGAGCTCGAGGCCAAGCGTCACCACCCCGAGCTGGGGTGGGCGGCGCGCCAGACGCTGCGGATGCTGGAGGACCTCCGGGTCCGGCACGGATCGCTGCTCCGGCCGATGCCCGCCAACGACCAGGGCGGGACGCTGCGCGTCGAGGTCAACCACACCGAGATGGCGGGCTTTCCGGCGGCCCTGACGCACGACACCAACGACCACCGGATCCTGGCGGTCGCCCGCAACCTGGCGTCCGAGGGGCGCGAGGTCGCCGTGGTGACCAAGGACCTGCCGTTGCGGCTCAAGGCGTCGATCGTCGGCCTCGAGGCGGACGAGTACCGGAACGAGCTGGCCGTCGACAGCGGCTGGAACGGGGTCGTCGAGCTCGAGGTCGAGCGGAGGGTCATCGATGCCCTCTTCGCCGACCACGTCGCCGACGTCGCGGAGGCGCGGGACCTTCCCTGCAACGCCGGCGTGGTGCTGCACGCGGGACCGCAGCAGTCGGCGCTCGGACGGGTCCACGACGACAAGCGCGTCCACCTCGCCCGGAGCGACCGGGCGCTGTTCGACGTGCGGGGCCGGTCGGCCGAGCAGCGCATCGCCATCGACCTGCTGGCGGACCACGCGGTCGGGATCGTGAGCTTGGGGGGGCCGGCCGGCACCGGCAAGAGCGTCCTGGCGCTGGCGGCCGGGCTGGACGCCGTGCTCGAGCAGCGCACGCACAACCGGGTCATCGTCTTCCGGCCGATCTTTCCCGTCGGGGGACAGGACCTCGGCTACCTGCCGGGCTCGGAGGCAGAGAAGATGATGCCCTGGGGCGCGGCCGTGACCGACGCCCTCGAGGCGGTCGCGGGGAACGAGGTCATCGACCAGGTGTTCGGGCGGGGCCTCCTCGAGGTCCTGCCGCTGACCCACATCCGCGGGCGCAACCTGACCGACAGCTTCGTGATCATCGACGAGGCGCAGAACCTCGAGCGCTCCGTGCTGCTGACGGCGCTCAGCCGCCTGGGCCAGGGCAGCCGGGTGGTGCTCACCCACGACGTGGCCCAGCGCGACAACCTGCGGGTAGGCCGCCACGACGGCGTGGTCTCGGTGATCGAGACGCTCAAGGGTCATCCGCTTTTCGCCCACGTATCGCTCACCCGGGCCGAGCGCAGCCCGGTTGCGGCACTGGTCACGCAGGTGCTCGACGGCGCACCGGTGCGCTGACGCCCGAGGCTAGGGTCGATCACTGACAACCAGCTGGGCAGCCGGCTGCAACGGGTCAGGGGTGGGCGTGCCACCGGCCTGCGACAGCTGCCGACAAGGGGGAGACCAATGTTCCGACGCGGACGTGTCTTCACACACGCTGCGCTGCTTTCCGTCCTGACTCTGGTGGGTGCCGCCGCATGTAGCGACGACGACGATTCCAGCGCCGACAGAGAGGGCGAGTCAGATGAGGAAGCCGCCACCGGAGGCGAAGGCGGCGACGAGGGTGGTGGCGGCGGTCTGCTCGCCGAGGTGCAGGACCGCGGCACGCTCAACTGCGGAGTCAACGAGACGGTGCCCGGGTTCGGCCTCGTCGACGAGCAGGGCGAGTACGCCGGCTTCGACATCGAGTTCTGCAAGGCGGTCGCCGCCGCCGTGCTCGGCGATGCCGAGGCGGTCGAGTACACGCCGCTCGACGCCGAGACGCGCTTTCCCGCGCTGCAGTCGGGCGAGATCGACGTGCTGATCCGCAACACCACCTACACGGCCAGCCGTGATGGCGGCGAGGGTGCCCGGTTCCTCGCCACGACGTTCTACGACGGTCAGGGGATGATGGTGCGGGCCGATTCGGGCTTCCAGTCCGTCGAGGACATGAACGGCACCACCATCTGCGTCCTGGCCGGCACCACCACCGAGCTGAACCTCGCCACCCGGTTCGACTCGGCGGGGCTGACCTACACGCCGCTCACGTTCCCCGATGCCGATGCCCTCGGTGAGGCGTTCGGGGCCGGACAATGCGACGGCTGGACCAGCGACCTCTCGCAGCTCGCCGGCCAGCGCTCGGCCTTCCCGGAGGGCCCCGACGCCCTGGTGATCTTCGACGATGCCTTCTCGAAGGAGCCGCTCGGGCCCGCCGTCCGCGACGGCGACGACGAGTGGGCCAGCGCCGTCAACTGGGCCGTGCTCGCCACCATCCAGGCCGAGGAGTTCGGCATCACCAGCGACAACGTGGAGCAGATGGCCAACAGCGAGAATCCCGACATCCTGCGGTTCCTCGGCCAGCCCGTCCCGCCGCCGGACGACCCCGAGGCCGAGCCGGCGCCGTTCGATCCCGGCCTGGGGCTCGAGCCCGACTTCGCGGTCGACGTGATCTCACAGGTGGGCAACTACGGCGAGATCTACGAGCGCACGGTCGGTCCCGACACGCCGCTGGGCCTGGAACGGGGGATCAACGCCCAGTGGACCGACGGCGGGCTGCTCTACGCACCGCCCTACCGCTGAGCACCTGACGAGGATGGCCGGCCCGACCGCGACCACACGCCCGCCGCCGTGGCGCGACGTGCGCATCCTGCGCCTCGCGTTCCAGTTGGGTGCCGTGGTCGCGGTCGGCGCCTTCCTCGCCTACCTCTACGACAACCTCACCGCCAACCAGCGGGCGCTCGGCATCGAGACGTCGTTCGACTTCCTCGACCAGCAGGCCGGCTTCCGCATCGCCTACAGCGACTTCTCGCCCTCGGGCAGCGTGTTGGAGGCGATGCTGGTCGGCCTGCGCAACACGATCAGCGTGGCGCTGCTGGGCATCGTGCTCACGCTGATCCTCGGCACGCTGGTCGGCATCGCCCGCCTGTCGAGCAACTGGCTGGTGCGGCGGGCGGCCGGCACTTACGTCGAGGCGGTGCGGAACGTGCCGCCGCTGCTCGTGATCATCTTCGTCAACTCGGCGGCACTGGCCACCCTGCCGCCCATCGACGAACCCGAGCGCGTGGCGGGCGTGCTGTTGACGGTGCGCGAGATCGGTGTGACGGTGCCCCGTGGGGACGGCGGCGGTTGGGCCTACGTGGGTCTGCTGGCGGCCGCGCTGGTCGGCGCCGTGGCACTGGCGCGGTGGCGGGCCACGGTCGAGGAGCGCACGGGCAGACCGGCCCGGCCCTGGCTGTGGGGCGGTGGACTGGTCGCCCTGGTCGCCGTCGGGGCGTGGTTCGCCCTCGACGCCCCGGTGGTGCTGTCTCGTCCCGAGGTGGTGGACCGGAGCATCGAAGGAGGCGTCGCCATGGGCCTGCCGTTCGTGGCGGTGCTGGTGGGGCTCGTCCTGTACACCGCGACCCATGTGGCGGAGATCGTGCGGGGATCGATCCTGGCGGTACCTAGGGGACAGGCGGAGGCCGCGACCGCGATCGGGCTGTCGACCCCGCAGCGGCTTCGCTACGTCGTGCTGCCGCAGGCGTTCCGCATAGCCGTGCCACCCACAATCAACCAGTTCCTCAACCTCACCAAGAACACGTCGCTGGGGGTGGCGGTGGCGTACGCCGAAGCCATGTACGTGACGCGCACGGTGATCGGCAACGGCAATCCGGCAATCCAGTCGATCCTCGTGGTGATGGCCATGTACCTCGTGGTTTCGCTCGTCATCTCGTTGGTGGCCAACCTCGCCAGCCGCCGCCTGCGGCTGGTGGAGCGCTGATGGGGACGCCGACCGAGGCCTTGGGCGCCCTCGCCGAGCCGGTTGCGACGGTCCCCGAGCCGGAGCCGCCGGCCCGCAACCTCACCCCTCGCCAATGGGTGCGCGCCAACCTGCTCTCGAGCCCATTGAACGTGGTTCTCACCATCGTGTTCGGGGTGGCCGCCGCTTGGGTGATCTTCCGCCTTGCCCGCTGGGCGTTCGTGACCGCGGACTGGGCGATCGTCCGGGTCTTCCTGCGGATCTTCATGGTCGGGCTCTTTCCCGCCGACCAGCTCTGGCGCCTGTGGGTGTCGACGTACGTGCTCGCCGCCACGGTCGGGCTGGCAGCCGGCGCGCTGGCGGCGACGAGCGCGGGCGCCCGCCGATCCGCCGAACCTGATGAGGGCGGTGTCTCGGGCGCCGACGGCTCCGGCCGGGCGGCGACGGCGCCAACCGTTGGCGGCGCACCGACGCCCAACTCCCGCGGCTCGGAGGGCATCCACGCCGGGTGGCCCCGTCGGACCGTCGCCACGCTGCATCGCTTCTGGCCGGC
>JBKOUY010000138.1:0-9826 GCA_046723645.1 Actinomycetota bacterium
CCGCCACCCCCGCCGCCGACCCCGCCCCAGCCCCAGGGGCCGGCCTCTCCTCCATCGGCACCTCCGGCCACTGCGCCGGCGCGCCGGCCGGTGCGGCCCCGCCCCCGGATCGAGCGCGAGCTGCCTGCGGGCATGCGCATCCCCCCCGACGTCCCTGACTGGGACGACTACGACGATGGCGAGGACCAGTAGATAGGTTGGGTCGCGTCCCGTCCGACCACCCTTGGGGGAAGTAGCAGATGGCTGGTTCCGTCATCCTCGCCGGTGCCCGCACGCCGATCGGCAAGCTCTCGGGCGCCCTGGCAGGCTTCAAGGCCACCGACCTCGGCGGCTTCGCCATCAAGGCCGCGCTCGATCGGGCCGGCGTTGCGCCCGACCAGGTCGACTACGTGTTCATGGGACAGGTGCTGCAGGCGGGAACCGGCCAGATCGCGGCCCGCCAGGCGGGGGTCAACGCCGGCATCCCCATGACCGTGCCGGCCACGACCGTCAACAAGGTGTGCCTGTCGGGCCTCAATGCCATCTTCCTCGCTGACCTCCTGATCCAGTCGGGCGCGGCCGACGTGGTGGTCGCCGGCGGCATGGAGTCGATGACACAGGCGCCCTACCTCCTGCCGGGTGCCCGCGAGGGCTACCGGCTGGGCGACCGCTCGGTCGTCGACTCGATGATGTACGACGGGCTGTTCTGCGCCTTCGACCAGGTGGCGATGGGTGCGGGCACCGAGAGGTACGCCGCCTCCGCCGGCATCGCCCGCGAGCCCCAGGACGACTTCGCCGCCAAGTCACACGAGCGGGCGTCGGCGGCCATCAAGGAGGGCCGGTTCGCCGAGGAGATCGTCCCGGTGGAGGTGCCGCAGCGACGCGGGGACCCGCTGGTCGTCGACACCGACGAGGGCGTGCGGCCGGGCACGACCGTCGAGTCATTGGCCGCGCTCCGCCCCGCCTTCGACAAGGCGGGCAACATCACCGCCGGCAACGCCTCGCAGATCTCCGATGGCGCCGCGGCCGTGATCGTCGCCTCCAAGGCGGCGGCCGAGCGGCTAGGCGGCGCCGAGCCCCTGGGCGAGATCGTCGGCTACGGGCAGGTTGCGGGGCCGGATCCGTCGCTGCTCACCCAGCCGTCGCGAGCGATCCTGGCCGCGCTGGCGTCGGCCGGGAAGGCCGTCGAGGACATCGACTTGTTCGAGCTCAACGAGGCCTTCGCCGCGGTGGGACTCGCCTCGATGGACGACCTCGGCATCACCGATGACGTGGTCAACGTCAACGGGGGTGCCATCGCTCTCGGTCACCCCATCGGGATGTCCGGCACCCGCCTCGCGCTGAGCCTGCTGCTCGAGCTGAAGCGCCGCGGCGGCGGCCTCGGGGCCGCGGCCCTGTGCGGCGGCGGCGGCCAGGGCGACGCGTTGCTACTGGCGAGCTGACCGCGCGCCATCCGGCTCGGCTTCAGTCCGCCGCCAGGCTGAACGCCGCCAGGTCCTCTCGCCGCCGTCCCCGGACCGCGACGCCGACGCGGTCGACCCAGGTGGCGAAGCACGGCTCGTGGGTCACGAGGACGATGGAGGTGCCGGCGGCCGCCAGGTGGAGCAGCGTGGACTTGCCCGACGCGCTCGGTCCGCTGATGGCGACGAACTCGCCGGGTGCGACCGCGAGCGACACGCGGTCGAGCGCCCGCACCGCGGCCGGACCCGATCCGTAGACCTCCACGACGTCGCGCAGCTCGATCGTCGGCGCCCGCATGGCCGGCTCCTTCACGTTCACGGTTCCCCCTGGTCGTCCTGTGGTGTGGCCCCGTTGCCCGCAGGGCGCGACAGCTGCGCCAGCCGGGCCTCGCACACGTCCAGCCATCGCAGGTCGGCCTCGGCCCGCGACACGAGGGCGTCGGCAACGAGCGTCGGCGCGAGCGCGGCGACCTCGTCGCCCGGGCTCGTCGACGTGGGCCGGAGGGCACGCCGACGCGCCTGCAACGCGGCGGTCAACGCGGTGCGCTGACGGGTCACGACCGCCAGCGCATGCTCCCGGCCGCCCGCGAGCGCCAGCAGCACCTTGGCGAGCAGCTCGTCGCGTGGCGGCGGCTCGTCGCCCGCCGTCGCCTCGAACCAGTCCCGGAGGGCGTCGCGCCCCGCGCGGGTGATGGCGTAGTACTTGTGCTCCCGCCCACCGGAGCCGCCCGCCGCCGCGGGGCGGTCCTCGCCGTCGCCCTGTCCGGTGATGGCGACGAGCCCGTCGCGCTCCAGGCGCTCGAGGGTCGCGTACACCTGCCCGATGTTCAGCGGCCAGGCCCCGCCGGTGTAGGCCTCGAACTCCGATCGGAGCTGGTAGCCGTACATGTCGGCCTGGTCGAGGAGGGCCAGCAGGCCCTGGCGGACCGACACATACGTAGTATGCATACGCCGTATGTAACCGTCAAGGGCGCGCGCAGCTCCGGAGGGCGTCGCTCGACCCGTGCACCTGTGACGCCGGCACGCAGGTGTTTGACAGTCGCTCACCCGTGCCTTTCAACTGTCCGCCGATGTCCACGTCGCTCGTCATCGTCGAGTCGCCCGCCAAGGCCCGCACCATCGCCCGCTACCTTGGCGACGACTTCCTCGTCGAGGCGTCGATCGGCGCGATCCGCGACCTCGAGCCCAAAGGGCTCGCCGTGGCGATCGACGACGACTTCAGGCCGACCTACGTCGTGCCGCCGGCCAAGAAGGATGTGGTTCGCCGGCTCAAGACGGCGCTCAAGGACGCCGACGAGCTCTACCTCGCCACCGACGAGGATCGCGAGGGCGAGGCCATCGCCTGGCACCTGTCCGAGGTCCTGAAGCCCCGGGTCCCCACGCGCCGCATGGTGTTCCACGAGATCACCCGCCAGGCCATCCAGCATGCCGTCGCGGAGTCACGCGACATCCACGCGGGCCTGGTCGACGCCCAGGAGGCCCGCCGCATCGTCGACCGGCTGTTCGGCTACCCGGTGTCCGAGGTGCTGTGGCGCAAGATCTCGACCGGGCTGTCGGCGGGCCGTGTGCAGAGCCCCGCGGTTCGGCTGGTGGTCGAGCGCGAGCGCGAACGGATGGAGTTCGTGGCCGCCGGCTACTGGGACCTGCACGCCGCCTTTCCCACCGACCCTCGCTTCGGCGCCACGCTGGTGGGGCTCGACGGCAGCCGGGTCGCCACCGGCAAGGACTTCGACAGCCACGGCCGCGTCGCCCGCGACGACGTGGTCGTCGTCGACGAGCCCGCGGCCGCAGGTCTGGTCGCGGCGCTGGACGGCGCGCCCTTCACGGTGGCCTCGGTCGACGAGAAGCCCTACCGGTCCTCGCCCAAGGCGCCGTTCATCACCTCCACCCTGCAGCAGGAGGGTGGGCGCAAGCTCGGGATGACCTCGGGCCAGGTCATGCGGACGGCCCAGGGGCTTTACGAGCGGGGCTACATCACCTACATGCGCACCGACTCCGTGACGCTGTCCAGTGAGGCCGTGGCTGCCGCCCGGGCACAGGTGCGCGACATGTACGGCGATCGGTTCCTGCCCGAGGCCCCCCGGCGGTACCGGGCCAGCGTGAAGAACGCCCAGGAGGCGCACGAGGCGATCCGCCCCGCCGGGGACCACTGGCGCACGCCCGACGACCTCGACGGCGAGCTGCGTGGCGCCGACCTGCGCCTCTACGACCTGATCTGGAAGCGGACGCTGGCCTCGCAGATGGCCGACGCAGTCGGCAAGACCATGACCGTGCGCATCGAGGCACCGCTGTCCGCCACCGTGACCGTGGGCACCGACTCCTCGGTCGTGCTCCCCGAGGCCACCGCGACCGCATGGGCGGCGTCGGGACGGACCATCACGTTCCCGGGCTACCTGCGGGTCTACGTCGAGGGCTCCGACGACCCCGAGGCCGATCTCGACGACCGCGAGCGGCTGCTCCCGGAGCTGGTGGCCGGACAACGGCTGCCCGACCCAACCGTCGAGCCCGTCGGCCACACGACCCAGCCGCCGGCCCGGTACACCGAAGCGTCGCTGGTGAAGAAGCTCGAGGAGCTGGGCATCGGGCGCCCGTCGACCTACGCCTCGATCATGCAGACGATCCAGGACCGAGGCTACGTCTGGAAGCGGGGCCAGGCGCTGGTGCCGTCGTGGTCCGCGTTCGCGGTGGTCAACCTGCTCGAGGGTCACTTCAGCGCAGAGGTCGACTACTCGTTCACCGCTCGCATGGAGAACGACCTCGACGAGATCGCCACGGGGCGGCGGGCCAGGGTTCCGTTCCTACAGGCCTTCTGGTTCGGCAACGGCGCGCCGGGCCTCACGAGCCTGATCGACCACGCCATGGCCAGCGCCGATCCCGCCACCGTCAACGCCATCCCCCTGGGCAAGGACGACGACGGCAATGACATCGTCGTGCGCAACGGGCGCTACGGGCCCTACATCCGGCGGGGCGACGACACGGTGTCGGTGCCCCAGGACATCGCGCCCGACGAGCTCACCATCGCCCGCGCGCTCGAGCTCCTGGCGGCGCCCCGGGGCGACCAACCGCTCGGCACCGACCCCGACACGGGGCTGCCGGTGTACATGAAGACCGGTCGCTACGGCCCCTACGTGCAGCTCGGTGACACAGACACGCTGCCTGAGGGCACCAAGCCCAAGATGGCGTCGCTCTTCAAGTCGATGTCGCCGTCGGCCATCACCCTCGACGAGGCCCTCGGCCTGCTGAGCCTCCCCCGCACGGTGGGGACCGATCCCGCCACCGGCGAGGAGATCGCGGCGCTCAACGGCCGCTACGGGCCCTACCTCAAGCGCGGCAACGAGACCCGCAGCCTCGCCACCGAGGAGGAGCTGTTTACGGCCACGGTCGAGGAGGCGGTGCGGCTGTTCGCCGAACCGAAGCGGCGCGGGCGCGCCACGCCATCGGCGCCACTGCGCGAGCTGGGCCCCGACCCGGCGACGGGCAGGCCGATGGTGATCCGCAGCGGGCGCTACGGGCCCTACGTGACCGACGGCGAGACCAACGCCTCGCTGCGCGAGCGGGAGGGAGACACCGTCGAGGAGCTGACCCTGGACCGCGCCGCCGACCTGCTACAGGCGCGACGCGACGCCGGTCCCGCCACCCGCGGCACCAGGAAGTCGGCGGCCCGCAAGACTGGCGCCAAAAAGGCGGCGAAGAAGGCGACGGCCAAGAAGGCAGCGAAGAAGAGCGGGGCCCGGAAGGCAGCGAAGAAGAGCGGGGCCAAGAAGGCGGCGGCGAAGAAGGCGGCGGCGAAGGAGTCGGCGGCCGGGCCGACGCCAGACGAGAAGCCCACGTCCTAACGACGGGCGGCAGGTGGTAGGGCTCTACCGTTGCCGGTGATGGAGGCGCGCGACCACGAAGTAGATGACCCGTCGGAGGTCGTCGGGGCGCTGCGGGCTCTGCACGGTCACCCCGGCGAGGGCGCCTCGTTCGTCGAGCGCGTCTTCGGGACGACGACGTTCTTCCGCCTGTGGCTGGCGCAGGCCCTGTCGTCGCTCGGTGACTGGCTCGGCTTCCTGGCCATCCTGATCCTGGCCAACCGCCTCGGCTCCGGCGCCCCGGGCGCCTCGGTCGGCCTGGTGATGGCCGCACGCATCGTCCCCGGCTTCTTCCTGTCCGCGGGGGCCGGCGTACTCATCGATCGCATGGACCGCAAGCAGGTGATGGTTGCGTCGATGCTGGTGCGCGCGTTGGTGGTGGCGTCGCTGCCGTTCGTCGACTCCGTCGTCGGCCTCGTGTTCGCCTCACTGGTGCTCGAGCTGGCCACGCTGTTCTTCTCGCCCGCCAAGGAGGCCACGGTCCCCAACCTCGTGCCCATCGAGAAGCTGGCGACCGCCAACTCACTCGGGCTGGCCGCCGCCTACGGCACGTTTCCGCTGGCCGCCGGCCTGTTCGCGCTGATGGCCGGGGTGGCCGAATGGCTCGGCGGCGTCGATGCCTTCGACTCGCTGCGCACCAGTCAGGAGGCGGTGGCGTTCTATGCCAACGTCGTCTGCTACCTCGCCGCCGCACTGATCATCTACCGGCTGGCGATCCCCCGCGACCACATCCGCAGCCACGACGACGACCGCGCCTCCATCGACCTGGGCGAGGTCTTCAAGGACATCGCCGAGGGCTGGCACTACGCGTTCATCACGCCGGTCGTGCGGGCGGTCAATGTGGGGCTGGCGTGCGGCCTCATCGGTGGGGGCATGCTGATCCCGCTGGGGCAGACGTTCTCCGAGCAGGTGCTTCACGAGGGCCCGGGTGGGTTCGGCGTGTTCGTCTTCGCCCTCGGGGTCGGAACCGGCGCCGGCGTCATCAGTGTGTCGGCGCTGCAGGGGCGGCTGCGCAAGGCGCGGACCTTCGTGTTGTCGCTGTTCTGCGCGGGCGTCGCGCTGATCGTCGCCGCCTCGATGTCGACGCTCGTGCTGTCCGCCATGTGGGTGGCGATCATGGGGATCTTCGCCGGCAGCGTCTACGTGCTGGGGTTCACGTTGCTCCACGAGAGCGTCGAAGACGAGCTGCGCGGCCGCATCTTCTCGGCCCTCTACACGCTGGTGCGGCTCTGCGTGTTGCTGGCGATGGCCGTGGCGCCGTTGCTGGCCGACGTGCTTGACGGCGTGTCCGACCGCTTGGTCGGCGGACAGATCCACCTGGGCATCGAGGTCTCGGTGCCGGGCGTGCGGCTGACCTTGTGGCTGGCTGGCGCCATCATGCTGGTCGCCGGCGCCCTGTCGGGGGTCGCGTTGGGCGGGCGGCGGCCCGGTCGGGTGCCGCAGGCGGAGCACCGGAGCCCGCCCCGCGTGAGGTCGATGGCATGAGCTCGTCACCGCCGCCCGCCGACCGTGCCGCCGCCCGGTTCGTGGTGTTCGAGGGCGGCGAGGGCAGCGGGAAGTCGACCCAGGCCGCCCGGCTCGCCGACCGACTCGGCGCGGTGCTGACCCGGGAGCCCGGCGGGACCGCCATCGGATCGGCACTGCGGGCGCTCCTGCTCGATGCGCGCACGACCGGGCTCGTCGACCGGGCCGAGGCGCTGCTCATGGCGGCGGACCGGGCACAGCACGCCGCCGAGGTCATCCGACCGGCGCTGGCGGCCGGCCGGCACGTGGTCTCCGACCGCTACATCGGTTCGACGCTGGCCTACCAGGGGTACGGCCGCGGGCTGCCGGTCGACGACCTGCGCCGGCTGTCCGGGTGGGCGGCCACAGGCCTGTCGCCGGACGTGGTGGTGCTGCTCGACGTTCCTCGGGAGCTGGGCTCGACGCGCGCCGCCGGCCGCGCCGACCTCGCACCGGACCGCGTCGAGGCCGCCGGCGACGGCTTCCACGATCGGGTGATGCGCGGCTACCGGGCGCTGGCGGCGGCGGACCCGGCCCACTGGGTGGTGGTGGACGGCACCGCCCCGGCCGACGACGTCGAGGCGACGGTGTGGAAGTCGGTCGTCGCCCGCTGCCCGGACCTCGCGGGCGACGTGAGAGGCGGGGGGAGCCCATGAGCTCGCCGACCGCACCGGCGCGGGGCAGCGACCCGTGGCGGGACGTCGTCGACCAGGCCGCGGCCATCCGCCAGCTCGAGGCGGCAGCGCGGGCGCCGGTACACGCGTACCTCCTGGTCGGCCCACCCGGCTCCGGCAAGCGGGCGCTGGCGCGGGGCTTCGCCGCCGAGGTCCTGGCCGCCCCGGACGCAACCGACGACGACCGCGAGCGCCACGTGCGCCTGGCGCTGGCGGAGCAGCATCCCGACCTGCGTGTCGTGGAGCCCGAGGGCATGACGTTCCGCAAGGGCGAGGCCGAGCGCATGGTGCGCCACGCCACGCTGGCGCCGGTGGAGGGCGGCCGCAAGGTGGTGGTCGCCCTGGGCTGTGAGCTCATGGAGGACGAGGCCGCCGGCTACCTGCTCAAGATCGTCGAGGAGCCGCCGGCGTCGACGGTGTTCGTGCTCCTGGCGACCGAGGTGGTGCCCGAGCTGGTGACCATCGCCAGCCGGTGCGTGCGGATCGAGGTGTGTCCACTGGCGGCGGCGGCCATCGCCGAGCGGTTGACGGCCGAGGGCGTCGACCCCGAGCGGGCGTCGGCCGCGGCGGCCGCGTCGTCGGGGGACATGGACCGCGCCCGGACCCTGGCGACCGACGACCGCCTCGCCCTGAGGCACCGCGCCTGGCGGGAGGTGCCGCGGCGGCTCGATGGCACCGGCGCCCGTGCCGCCCAGGTCGTGGCGGAGCTGCAGGCCATGATCGGCGAGGCGCTGGTCCCGCTCCAGCAGCGGCAGGCTGACGAGGCCGCTGCGGTGGAAGCCCAGGTCGCCCAGTTCGGGCTGCGGGGTGCGGGGAAGCGCGAGACGGAGACCCGCCACCGGCGCGAGGTGCGCCGCTTCCGCATGGCGGAGCTGCGCTTCGGGCTGGCCACCCTCGCCGCCGCCTACCGCGACGCGCTGGTCACCGGGGGACCCGGCCCGCCGCCGGCCGAGCTGGTCGACGCGCTGGCGCGCATCGACGACGCCGGGCTGGCCCTGATCCGCTACCCCAACGAGACGCTGCTGCTGCAGGCCCTGATCGCCCGGCTCCCGCCCGTCCCGGCTGTCGGCGAGGAGGGCGCTGCTATCCTCTCCCCTTCACGCCCGAGTAGCTCAGACGGCAGAGCAACGCACTCGTAATGCGTAGGTCAGGAGTTCGATTCTCCTCTCGGGCTCCGAGGGTGGCTCTGAGCAGGGTAAACGTCGCTCAGATGGCGTGGTTCGACAGCAGGTAGCTCTTGAACAGCGTCGTGACAGCAAATAACTCGCCGGTAGAGTTCGGGTGGCATGGCGCGTTCGACGACCACCCGGGCGAGCTACGGCACGCTCAGCCTGTTGATCCCGTCCTGGGAGCGCTCGCTCCGGGCGACCAACCGGGCGCCTCGAACGATCCAGGCGTACGTCGAGGCCGCCCGGCTGTTCGAGGCGTTCCTGCGGGATCGCGGCATGCCGACCGACATCGGCGCGATCCGCCGCGAGCACGTCGAGGCGTTCCTCGAGGACGACCTGTCGCGCGGCCTCGCCGCCACCACGGCCGCCGGCCACTACCGACGGCTGCAGCAGCTCTTCCGCTGGCTCGACGAAGAAGGCGAGATTCCCCAGTCGCCGATGGCCAAGATGCGCCCACCCCAGGTCCCGGAGCAGCCCGTGCCCGTCGTGTCGGACGACGAGCTCGCCAAGCTCCTCAAGGCCTGCACCGGCAATGACTTCGCTCCCCGGCGCGACGCGGCGATCATCCGGCTGTTCATCGACACCGGTGTCCGCCTCGGCGAGATGGCGGGCCTGACCGTCGAGGGGATCGACTGGGACCTCGACATCGTCCACGTCGTCGGCAAAGGCCGCCGGACCCGTGCGGTCCCGTTCGGTGCGCGTGCCGGCCAGGCGCTCGACCGTTACCTGCGGGTACGGCGCCAGCACATCGTGGCGGACAGCGCGGCGCTGTGGCTTGGCGTGCGTGGGCCGATGACGCACTGGGGCATCTCGCAGATGCTCGCCCGTCGCTGCGACGAGGCCGGGATCGATCGCATCCACCCCCATCAGTTCCGGCACACGTTCGCCCACGCGTGGATGGCCGCCCACGGCAACGAGACCGACCTCATGCGCCTGGCCGGCTGGCGGAGCCGCGACATGGTCGGCCGCTACGGCGCCTCGGCCGCCGACGAGAGGGCCCGCGAGGCCCACAAGCGCCTGGCCCTCGGCGATCGGATCTGACGGGCCGGCCGAACCCGCCTTGGTCAGGCCACCCTGCCATCGTGAGCGCGAAGCTCGGGGAGTGCTTCGTCGCTACGTCTGGGTCGCCCGCCGTGCCGGAAGGTCGGCGGCCGGCCGATCGCCACTGGCGGCGGACCTCCCGGCCC
>JBKOUY010000048.1:0-59389 GCA_046723645.1 Actinomycetota bacterium
CCCTGCCGGCGCGCGATGTCGCGGGCCAGGCGGAGCTCAGCGGCGACGGCGCCCTTGTCGGCCGCGCCCTCGGCGAGGAGCCGCCCGCGCAGGCGATGCAGCTCCGAGGCATGGCAGTAGCCGCGATCGCCGCTCTCGGCAAGGGCCTCATCGATGACGGCCAGCCCCTCGCCGAACCGACCGGCCCGAAGGGAGGCGTCGGCGAGCAGGCCGAGGTAGTAGGGGAGGTCCATCCGGGCTCCCGTGGCCCGGTACGCCTCGATCCCGTCACGGAGCTCGTCGATGCCCTCCGAGGTGTCCCCGACCGCGGCCCGCGACCATCCCCGAAGGATCTGGGCGATGGCGACCTGGGGAGCGAAGCCCTGGGCGCGCGCCATGTCCAGCGCGGTGGTGGCGTGATCCAGGGCCACGGTGGGTTCGTCGCACAGCTGGTGGAGGATCGCCGCCTGCTCGTGGGCGCTTGCGAGGCTGAAGGTGTGGTCGGCGTCCTGGGCGAGGGCGAAGGCGTCGGCCATCAGGGCGCTCGCTCTCCCGGTCTCCCCGAGATACCACGACGACAGCGCGCCCCATGTGAGGCAGCCGACGCCGGGGTTGTAGCCGTATCGGGCCTGGAGCTCCCGGTGGCGACCGGGGTCGTAGAGCTCCCAACCCGTCTCGGCGTGGACCACCGCCCGATCGAACCGGCCCTGGTGGAACATGGAGCAGGCAAGCAGGTCGTACGAGCCCATGTGATGGGCCGCCTCGCTGATGTCCTCGAGATCGAGCACCTGCTCCAGGACCTCGGCGGCGCGCCCGTACTCACCGCGGCTCTCGTACAGGCTGCCGAGGCCGTAGAGGATGGGCGGCAGAGCCCGAGCGGGGTCGGCCGAGCGTCGGGCCAGCTCGTGGGCGCGCTCATAGGCGGCCTCGACCTCGGGTGAGCCCCAGCCGCGGGTTGCGATCAGCAACGGGCCGAGGGTCGTCTGCAACGCGAGCTCGTGCTCGAGGCGCGCCGGCCCATCGTCGAGGGAGGTGACCAGGTCGAGGCCGATGCGGACGTGCTCGAGCGCCTCCACGTGCGCGTTGCGGCCGATGGCGTGCCGCGCCGCGCCGGCCACGTGCGTGACCGCGCGGCTGGCGTCCCGGCCGCGGATGAAGTGCATCGCCAGCTCGGCGGCGTGGTCGGGGGCGGCGGCGCCGTAGCCCTGCTCGAGGCGCCGGCCGATCTGCAGATGGAGCCGCGCACGCCGCTGGGGCGGAACGCGTTCGTACACCACTTCCTGATAAAGGTCGTGGTCGAACTGGAAGTTGGCCGCGACCGTGCCGTCGGGCCACGTGTGCTCGCCAGCTGCAGCGATGAGCGGCGACCGGCGCGCGAGCTGCGAGCAGCGGGCCTCGCTCTCCTCGGGGTCGATGCCCAGGGCTGCTGCGGTCGATGCCGCCGAGAACTGCCGACCCGCAACGGCGGCGGCCTCGAGCAGCTCCTGGTCCGCGGCCGGGGCGCGCCCCAAGCGCTGCTCGATGAGTTGCCGGAGTGAGGTCGGCACGACCGAGGCAAGCTCGGACGTGCCGACCGCGGGCGTGCACGCGTCGCCGTCCACGGCGATCAGCCCCTGTTCGACCCATTCGTCGACGAGGCTCTGCAGGTGGAGCGGGTTGCCAGCCGCGCGGCGGTTGGCAACCTCCGTCAGCTCGGCCGACGGCTCGGCACCGGTCCGCCTAGCGACGACCTGTGCGGCCGCGCGCTCGTCGAGTGGCGTCAGCTGGATCTCGGTCAGCGCACCGTGGAGCCGGAGATCGTGCAGCACATCGAGGAGGCCGCCCCCGGCTCCGGCCAGCTCCTCGGTCCGGCACGTGCCCACGACGAGCAGGCGGGCACTGGTGCGGCGCCGGCCGAGGGCGGCGAGGACGTCGATCGTCGAGGGGTCGCTCCACTGCAGGTCCTCGAGGATCAGGACGACCGGATCGTCGGCCGCCAGCGCCTCGAGCGCCTCCACCAACTCCCGGAGCATCCGCTCCCGCGTGCTTCCCACGACGCGGCGCCGGAGGTCGTCGAACTCGCCGTCGGCCACGAGCCATGGCAACTGCACGAGCCACGTCGGTGCCCGATCCGACAGGAGTGCGACGAGTGCCGGGCCGTAGGGCTGCGTCGCCGCTTCGGCGAGCGCCTCGAGGAGCGGGAGGTAGGGCTCACCGGGCCCCCGATACTCGACGCACTGCCCGGCGAGCAGGCGGTAGCCGGCGCCGCGCCACTGCGCCGCCATGGCGTCGACGAGCATGGTCTTGCCCAAGCCGGGCTCCCCGCTCACCACCACGACGGAGCGGCCGCCGGCGACCACGCCGGTCATGCATCGGGTCAGGACCTCCTGCTGGGCCTCACGGCCGAGGGCCATCGCGCGTTCGGCGGGCCCGGCGGGCGTCGGCAGGCCGCGGCGCGCGACGTCGGCCACGAACCGGTAGCCGCGCCCATGAGCCGTGCGGACCACGCGCTGGCCGCGGCCGTCGTCGCCCACCGCCCGCCGGACCTCCTTGATGCGCGTCGTCAGCGTCGACTCCGTCACGAAGCGGGTCTTCCACACCTCGTCGAGGAGCTCCTCCTTGGCGACCACCCGATCACGGTGTTCGATCAGGTAGACGAGCACGTCGAAGACCTGGGGCTCGACGCGGACGACGCGCCCGTCCCGCCGAAGCTCGTAGGCGTCGGTGTCGAGCTCGCACCCGGCGAAGCCGTAGATCACGACGACACCGACCCGCACCCACCATCCGCCACGCCGCCAACGCTAGTGGACCCTCGCGGAAGTCATCGTGGCGTCTCGCCGGTCAGATCCGCCGCTGGACGTCGTCCTCGTCGTCGCCGCAGCTACGGCTGCGCCTTCCTCCTGCGTCCTCGCCAGCGACGATCTGCCACGGCGATACGCCGCTCCCGCGGATCTCCACGTTCTCCTCACGCCGTCTCCAAGGTCGCGGCGCCGATCTCCGTCAGAGTCGCTGGGCAAGCGGTCAGGCACCCCGGAGGAGACGATCCCGATGCCCATCGGTCACCATCGCCAACACGACGTCATTGTGGTCGGCGCACGTGCGGCGGGGAGCGCGACCGCCCTGCTCCTGGCACGGATGGGCCACGACGTGGCCGTGCTGGAGCGGGCGCACTTTCCCAGCGACACGCTGTCGACGCACTCCATCTCACGTGGCGGCGTCGTCCAGCTCTCCCGCTGGGGCCTGCTGGACCGGGTGCTCGCAAGCGGCGCACCGGCGGTTCGCCAGGTGACGTTCCACATCGGCGACGAGTCGGTCACACGCCAGATCAAGCAGCACGCCGGCGTCGACCTCCTGGTCGCTCCCCGGCGGCGCGTGCTCGACACGATCCTCGCCGACGCCGCCCAGTCCGCGGGCGCCGGCGTTCACTTCGGCGTCACCGTAACCGGCCTTCGCCACGAGGGTGGCCGGGTCGCCGGCGTGACCGCCCGCGACTCGTCCGGCGCGCCGCTCGCGCTCGATGCCCGGTTCGTCATCGGCGCCGACGGCCTGCGCTCACGGGTCGCCCGCTCGGTCGGCGCCTCCATCGATGTTGCCGGCCACTCCGACGGCGCCGCCCACTACGCCTATTACGCCGGGCCGGCGTGGCAGGGTCACGAGTTCTTCGTGGCGGAGGGATCGCTCGCCGGCGTGTTCCCGACCAACGACGGCGAGGCGTGCATCTGGGTGTGCAACCCGGCCCGGCACGCGGATCAGATCCGCGGGCGCACGGCGTCGCTGGCCGGCGCCTTCGACGAGATGCTGGTCGAGGCCGCCCCCGAGCTCGCGGCACGGCTGCGCGGCGCGCGCCGCACGTCGCCTGTGCGCGGCGCCGGGCGCCTCCCCAACCAGGTGCGCCAGGCGTTCGGCCCGGGCTGGGCGCTCGTCGGCGACGCCGGGTACCACCGGGACCCCGTGACGGGGCACGGCATCAGCGACGCGTTCCGCGACGCGGAGCTGCTCGCGGTTGCGCTCGACGGTGCGCTGCGGGGCGAGCTGTACGAGACCGCTGCGCTCGCCGGCTATCAGCGCCAACGCAACGAGGCGCTGCGGGAGATCTTCGCCATCACGTGCGCGCTGGCGCACTACCCCCCGTCGGCCGAGTTCGTCGCGCTGCAGAAGCGCCTGAGCCGCGCCATCGAGACCGAGGCGGCATCGCTGGCGGCCCGGCCGGTTCCCGGCCCGCCCCAGCTCGCCGTCGCCTGATCTGACCACGACATGCATCGGCAAACCCGACAAGGAGAAACACGATGACCATGACAGAGAGCAACCCCGCGACGCGCAACGGCGTCGACACCGCCACCCTCTTCGCGACGCTCGACGCCGTGAAGGCTGCCCCCGAGGCGGCCAAGTTCCAGTTCCGGGCCCGCAACGAGTGGATCAGCGGGACGCACAACCGGAGCACCGTCGACGGCTTCTTCGGCGTCGGCGAGGAACGGTCCCACGAGCGCACCTGGGTGTTCGATGCCGACCACCCGGCCGTGCTCGTGGGCCATGACAACGGCCCGACGCCGGTCGAGTTCGTGCTGCACGCTCTGGCGGCGTGCCTCACCGCTGGCCTGGCCAACATCGCCGCCGCTCGGGGCGTCAGGCTCACCGAGGTGCGGTCGACGGTCGCGGGGGACATCGACCTCAACGGCATCCTCGGGCTCGATCCCGCAGTGCGCAACGGCTACGAGCAGATCGCCGTCCGCTTCACCGTCAAGGGCGAGGCGCCGGCCGGGAAGCTGCGCGAGATCGTCGAGCAGTCGCGGGCCCGATCCGCCGTCTACGACGTCATCACGAACCAGGTGCCCGTCACCATCGACGTCGAGACCGCCTGACGCCCGCCAGCCGGGCGCGATGGTCGGCCCTGCCGGGCCGGCCATCGGCGCGTCCCGGCACGTCGGACCCGCACCCCGCCGCCCGCACCCGCGCCGTCGGAGGCGGTTGCGTCGACCTCGCAGTCGTCGAACGCGTAGATCACGTAGTCAGTCTCGCCGCCGGTCCCCGGAACCGCGTGACGTGGTGTCCAGGGAGTAGTCGATCCACTCGGCGCGGGCGGCGCCCAGCCGCTCGTAGAGCCGCTGGGCGCGTGCGTTGTCCCTCCCGGTCTGCCAGCCCATGGAGACCGCGCCACCCCGGCCGGCTCGCACCCGGCACTCCTCGACCAATGCCTCGGCCAGGCCCGTCCCGCGGGCGTCCGGGTGCACGAACAGGTCGTTCATGATCGCGGTCCGGGCCGCGGCGAGCGTGGATCGGCTCCAGAACACGGTCGCGAACCCGACGGCGCGGCCCCCGTCGTCGCGGGCGATCAGCTGGAATCCCTCGCAGGTGGGGTCCGCCACGAGCGTTCGGGCGAGGTCCAGCAGCGCATCGTCGCCCGGCGCCACGCCGTAGAAGTCGCAATAGGCGCGCATGAGCGGGAGCAGGTCCGCAAGATCGGGCTCGCCCACGATCGCGATGCGCACGGGCGCCAATCCTACGGTTCAGCTCCGGCGTGCCGAGGCTTCGCCGCGGCAGCGGAACTTCCCGATTCCCCGGCGCCGACCGGGGGTAGTCGGCGGACGCCGACAACCGCGGAGGTGGCCGTGTCGTTCTCCCAGGACGACGAGCCGGACCCCGAGACGGACGCCGCTGCGGCCGCGCCCGCGGCGCTCGACCACCAGGGGGGCGGCTCGCTGGAGCGAGACGTCGACGAGGTCGAACGGGGTAGCCCGGAGCGGGCCTTCAACGTCGGCGTCACGGTGGGGATCGTGGTGACAGTCGCAGCGGTGATCTTCGTGCTCCAGAATCGCCAGTCGACCTCGTTCGATTGGCTGTGGCTGGACTTCGAGCTGCCGCTGTGGATCGCGCTCCTGGGCGCTGTCGGGGTCGGTGTCGTGCTGGTGCTGACGATCCTCGCCGTCCACGCTCGGCGACGGCGGCGGATCAGCCGCCGCCGCGACGCTGCTGGTCGGCTGCGCCGGGCAGTCGCTCGACGTCGCCCGCCGGCCGAAACCGGTCCCTGACGCCGGGCACCGCCCCCGGGGTGTGCCATCGTCGGGCATGGACGGCGATCGGCACGAGATGGGTCGTCTATCGTTCGCGGTCCGCCCCGCCACGGGCGCAGCCGGCGAGCGCGACGAGCCGCTGGGGCTCGCCGCCGGACGCGACGGCGTGCTCTACGTCCCGGAGACCGCCGGTCCGTCGGCGCCGTTGCTGGTCTTCCTGCACGGTGCCACCGGGACCGGCCGCGCCCACCTGCGGGCGGTGCTCGCAGCCGTCGACCGCTACGGCGTGATCCTCGTCGCACCGGACTCCCGCGGACCAACCTGGGACCTCATCGTCGAGCGTCGCTTCGGCCCGGACGTCGCCTTCCTCGATCGGGTCCTCGACGCCCTCGTCGACCGGGTCGACGCGGATACCGGGCGATTGGCGATCGGAGGGGTCTCCGACGGTGCGTCGTACGCCCTGTCCATCGGGCTGACCAACGGCGACGTGCTCGGGGCCGTGCTCGCCTTCTCACCCGGGTTCCTGGTCGCGCCCAACCCGACGGGCGAGCCCCGGATCTTCGTCTCGCACGGCCGATCCGATCCCATCCTCCCGATCGACGCCTGCAGCCGGTCGTTCGTCCCGTCGATGCGGGAAGCCGGCTACGAGGTGTACTTCCGCGAGTTCGAGGGCGGGCACACCGTGCCACCGCCGATCTCGGACGCGGCCGTCCGCTGGTGGCTCGATGGCGCCCCATCCCCGGCGGGCGGCTAGCAGCGCGGAAACTGTTCGATGCCGACGGGAACCGCTGTTGGCGGTTCGTCCTAGGGTCCGGGCATGGCGATCTTCACCGAGGCCGATGACCTTGCCGGCGCCGAGTTCGTCGGAGCGGATCTGCGCGGCGCCTGGTTCCGCCAGAGCGACCTCAGCGGGGTACGGATCCGCGGCGGCGACCTGACCCGGGCCGAGCTCGACGGCGAGATCGACGGGTTGCGGGTCAACGGCGTCGAGGTGGCGCCGCTGGTGGAGGCCGAGCTCGACCGCCGCTACCCAGAGCGAGCCGCGCTGGGCGCCCGGGACGCCGACTCGATGCGCGCGGGCTGGACGGGGATGGAGGCGATGTGGGCGCCGACCCTGGAACGGGTGGAGGCAATGCCGCCGGGAACCGTCGACGTCTCGGTCGACGGCGAGTGGTCCTTCGCACAGACGCTGCGGCATCTGGTGTTCGCTACCGACGCGTGGCTCGGCTCCGCGATTCTGGGCAAGCCGGATGCCTACCATCCGATCGGGGTGCCGTTCTCGGGGTGGGAGCGGGCGGCCGGCGTTGTCGATCTCGACGCCACGCCGTCGTACCAGGAGGTCCTCCAGGTGCGCGCCGAACGGGTCGGCATGGTTCGCGACTTCCTGGCCACCCTGACCGACGAGCGACTCGGTGAGCCGCGGGCCACGCCGGCGTTCGTCCAGACTCCGCAGGCTCCCCTCGGGGAGTGCCTGCGGATCATCCTGATCGAGGAGTGGCACCACCACCGGTACGCAGTCCGGGACCTGGATGCGATCGAGGCCATGGCCTGAGCCGACTCCCGCTGGAGGACGGTGGGCCCCGCGCGTCGCGAGGGGCCCGGGTCGCCAAGACGATGACCTGACGGGTAATCGTCACGGCGACGCAGGTCGGTCATCGTGCGGTCAACGACGACCATCGACACGAA
Organism: Actinomycetota bacterium; assembly: GCA_046723645.1. Taxonomy (GTDB): domain Bacteria; phylum Actinomycetota; class Acidimicrobiia; order Acidimicrobiales; family VFJN01; genus DASQUK01. The sequence goes on from JBKOUY010000048.1 coordinate 7,653, forward strand.
GCGAGCGACCCATGCCTGCATACGCCCTTGCCCACCTGCGCACCCCGCAGATCAACGACGAGGTGCTCGAATACATCGAACGCATCCAAGCCACGCTCGACCCCTACGGCGGCCGGTTCCTGGTGCACGGGGCGGAGGTCGACGTGAAGGAAGGGCCCTGGCCCGGCACCGTCGTCATCATCGAGTTCCCCGACGGTGGCGCCGCTCAGGACTGGTACGCCTCTCCGGCATATCGGGAGATCCTGCCCCTGCGCACCCGCAACATCGAAGGCTCGACGCTGATCGTCGAGGGCGTCGCCCCCGACTACGACCCGGTCCGGACCGCAGCGGTGCTTCGCAGGCGGGCGGGCGTCACGGCCACGCCGTAGTTGGTGTGTACGGCATCCGTCGAGACCGAGGACGGACGCTGACCTATGTTGCCCACAGTTGCGGCGGTGCCCCCGCAAGCGGAAAGGAAGAGCCATGCCCGAGCGTCACGACTACATCCCCGGCGTCCCTTGTTGGGTGGACACCAGCCAACCCGACCCCGAGGCGGCGGTCGACTTCTACCGGGGCCTGTTCGGCTGGGAGTTCGAGGACGTGATGCCGCCGGACGCCGAGGGGAAGTACTTCATCGCCCGGCTCCGGGGCGGCGACGTCGCGGCGGTCGGGTCGATCCCCGAGGGCGCGCCCCCACTTGCGCTCTGGAACACCTACGTGGCGGTCGACAGCGCCGACGATGCGGCGTCGAGGGTGAGGGATGCCGGCGGTGCCATGATGATGGAGCCGTTCGACGTGATGGATGCCGGCCGCATGGCGGTCTTCGCCGATCCCGAAGGCGCCGCGTTCTTCGTGTGGCAAGCGAAGCAGATGAAGGGCGCACAAGTCGTCAACGAGGCGGGCTCGCTGAACTTCAACGGCCTGGCCACCCGCAACGTCGCGGGCGCCAAGTCGTTCTACGGCTCGGTCTTCGGCTGGACCACGCTGGACCTGGGGGGCGGCGTCGAGATGTGGACCCTGCCGGGCTACGGCGACTACCTCGAGCGCGACAACCCCGACCTGCGCAAGATGGTTGCCGAGGCGGGCGGACCGGCCGGGTTCGAGGACGTGGTGGCCAGCATCCAGCCGCTGCCGGACGACCAGCCCGACACGCCCCCGCACTGGAGCGTGACCTTTGGGGTCGACGACGCCGACGCCACGGCGGCCAAGGCCACCGAGCTGGGCGGGAAGGTGATGGTTCCGCCGGTCGACGCCCCCTGGGTCCGCATGACGGTCATCCAGGATCCGCAGGGCGCGATGTTCGTTGCCAGCAAGTACGCGCCAGAGAACAAGGATCTCGGCGGCTGAGCGGTCCCATGGGGCCCGGGCTCAGCCGGCCCGCGGCGCGTACATGATCACGGCGACGCCGGCGAGGCAGACGAGCGCGCCCGCGATGTCGTAGCGGTCTGGCCGGAAGCCGTCGAGGAGCACGCCCCACGCGAGCGAGCCGGCCACGAAGATCCCGCCGTACGCCGCCAGGATGCGGCCGAAGTGGGGGTCCTCCTGGAACGTGGCGACAAATCCATAGAGGGCAAGCGCCGCGATCCCGGCGCCGACCCAGGCGAGCCCGCGATGCTCACGCACGCCCTGCCAGACCATCCAGGCGCCGCCGATTTCCGCGAGCGCGGCGAGGGCGAACAAGGCGATGGAACGGAGCACGGACATGGCCCGGCAACGTATCTGAGCAGGCATTCCAGAGCCGTTCTGCCGACGGGGCCTTGACCCTCATTGTGACCTGAACGCTTACGGTGGGGCTGATGGGTGGCATGCGTCTGGGGATCGCCGATCATCTCGGCTGGGCCGTGGCGGTGACGGTGTCCGCTGGCCACGAGGTCGTGGACCGTCGGAGGATCGAGCTGATCGAACCCGGCCAGTCCGCGGCACCGATCCACTACGAGAGCCGGCGCCTCGACCTCGCCGCCACCGTGGCGCTGGTCGCGGAGGTGCGGGCGTCCGTCGTTCGGGCGGCGTCCGCTGCGCTCGACGACATCGCAGCCGCCCTGCCCGAGCCGATCGTCTCGATGTCGCTCCGATCCTGGCCGCCGGACTTCCCGGGCGACATCGCCGTCCAACGCCGCGTGCCGTATGAGGCACGGGCCGACGCCGTCATGTACCGCCAGGTGCTCGCCGACCTCGCACACGCCCGTGACTGGGACGTTCACCTCTACAACGCGAAGGAGGTGGTCGGGCAGGCGGTCGGCATGCTGGGCGAGCGGGCCGACGAGGTCCTCCAGGGCCCCCGGGCAAGGCTGGGCCCGCCCTGGACGAAGGACCACCGGGTAGCGGTCGCCGCGACGATCGTCGGCGGCTGAGCGTCGACGCGCGTTCGGTGCCGCCGGGGGCCCGACGTCGACGACGGTCAGGCCTGGGCGATGCGGACGACGTTCCCCGAGGGGTCACGGAACGCGCAGTCGCGCGCCCCCCAGGGCTGGGACGCCGGCTCCTGGAGCACCTCGGCGCCCGACGCCCGCACCTTCTCGAACGTGTTGTCGAGGTCGTCGGAGCGGAAGATCGCCACTTGGAGCGAGCCCTTGGTCACGAGCGACAGGAGGGCGTCGCCCTCGGCCTCCGAAAGGCCTCCGTGTGGCGGGAACAGGACGATGTCGACGTCCTGCCCCGGCGCACCGACGGTCACCCAGCGGAAGCCGTCGGACGCGACGTCGTTGCGGACCTCGAGGTCGAGGGCGTCGCGGTAGAAGCCGAGCGCAGCGTCGGGGTCGTGGACGGGGATGAACATTGCGGAGACGGTGACTGCCATGCGACGACCGTAAGAGCACGGCGCCGACGCGTGCTTCTCCGATCCTGCTCGGTCCGGATCGGGCTACGCGGGTCGGCGGCGCTCAGGCAGTGACCGGGCTCCGCCGCGGTCGCGTCGCGACCATGCTCACGCACGGCGGGACGGCCTCGAGATGGCGGTGGTCGCGGGCGCGATAGCGCGACGGCGTCTCGCCGACGATCTCGGTGAAGCGCGAGCTGAACGAGCCGAGCGACGTGCAGCCGACGGCGACGCAGGTGTCGGTGACCGAGATCCCCAGACGCAGGAGGGCCTTGGCGCGCTCGATGCGCCGCGTCATGAGATACGAGTAGGGCGTCTCGCCATAGGCCGCGCGGAACTTCCGCGAGAAGTGCGCCGGCGACATGAGCGCGGCCCGCGCCATGGCCGGGACATCGAGGGGCTCCGCGTAGTCGCGGTCCATGAGGTCGCGCGCCCGGCGCAGGTGCACGAGGTCGGCGATCTCCTCCGGCGTCACGCCGACGACGCTACGCGACCGGTCGTCACGAGGGAACGCATGGCGGCTTCGGAGCCAGCTAGGGCTGAAGGTCCATGACCGCACGACCGCTCGCCATATCGACGGGAAGCGATACGTGTTCGTGGGTGATCAGCCACCCGTCATCTGACCGTCGGCAGCCATTCGTCGTACGTACCCAGTATCCGACGTCGCGCCCGTCCTTCAGGGTTCCGCTTGCCCGGATGAGCATGTGTGCGGCCGCGACATCTCCGCTCTCCAAGACGCTCAGGTCGCGGGTTTCCAGCCCGATGGCGCTTTCCCAGCGGCCAAACCAATCCAGGAACCTGGCGCGAAGGGCGGCAATCCCGGCGTATCGCAGGGGAGGAACCAGGTCGAAATAGACAATGTTCGGCGAATAGACCGCCATGAGTCGATCGATATCCTTCATCCCCATAGCCTCGGATCGCCGGTGGAACAGCGTGCTCACCTCGGATTCGGTGGAAACCACTGCATCCTCCATTCCGCGAAGCTCGCCCGCTCGCCGGACGGTGCAGCCGCCAAACTGCAGAACGTACAGGCCGCCGACAATCCCGTCGGCACCGGCGACAGCCAGTCAATGGACCCGAGCGGCGACCAGTCCGATCACGACAAGATGGGCCGCCAGGGCGATGATCAGCGCAGGGGCCGTGGGCAGCGCGATCAGGGCTGCAGCGATCAGGGCGGCGCGACCCCAAACGGCCAGGCAGGCGAGCCCGTCGAAGAGGAGAGGCGCTTGCGGCGCCACGGCGGGCGGCGGCGCTGGCCCGCGGGTGTCGGCGAGCAGCGCCGACAGGTCCTCGGGGGGGTAGTCGCGCACGAGGTCACGGCGGCGCCGGTACACCGGGATGCCGGCGCGGGCGCATGCGGTCGCCACGCGTCGATTCCTGGTCACCACGGCCACGATCTTCACGGTCTGGGCGCGAAAGCCTCGCTCGCCCATCAGGATGAGCCCGGACGCCTCGACGACGCCGAAGACACGTGCGCTGACCATGCCGGTGTCGGACGGCGAGTACCAGCCGTAGATGCCGCAGCCACAGCCCACCTGGGGCGCGGGGTGGTCGTCGTCGAGCGTCGATGCCGACTGACCTCCCATTCCTGTGTCGCCGCGCTTGCAGTGTGCCGTCAAGCTGGGGCGCCACACGACACGCCGTCGACTCACCGAGGTCAACGGCAGGCTGCCATCGGGCACGTCTGTCCGCCGCCCCAGGAGCCGCCACGTGCGGTAGCCCCGCAACGTGCCCGGGACCAGGGCCCGCCCGGAATCGCCGCCACCACACACCTCGGAGATGTAGCTCATGGCTGGACGGGCACGGGCTCCTGAGGCTCCGGCTCCGGGGCGGCCGGCGGGGCCTCGACCGGAGCGGGTGTCTCGTGCACCGGTTCGAAGATGATCTCCCGACGAATCGGGCCGATGTCGCCTGCCCGAACCCCGGCGCAAGCCTTGGGCGAGATCGACGATCCGCGTCCTCGCCGTGCCATCGAGTGGGGCCGCGTGGCGGGCAGGAGGGACCTAGCCATCACATCACCCTCCAGGTAGACGTCACTTACGAGCGTGCCCCCGATCGAAGCCGCCGACAAGTGCCAAATGCGCACGGGCGCGCGTCTCAGTCGATGTAGGGGTCCTCTGAGAGACGCCGGCACTCTGACTGCGCGCCGTCGTCGACCCCGGACAATGTCAGCCCGCTTGGGGGGCAAACAGATCCACGATGTTGCCGTCCGGATCGAGGACGGTGGCGTAGCGCTGACCCCACGGCGCGTCATAGGGATTCAACGCACCTTGGTTGCCCGCCGCTGTCAGCCGTTCGAACATCGTGTCGACCTCGGCGGGCGAATCGAACCCGAAGGCGAGCCCGACCCGGCCGGCAGAGTCGGGAGGACTCCAATCTGGGTGCATCCCGGTGATCGTCTGTTCGGCGTCGAACGAGAGCCGGTTGCCGCCGGGAAGCCCCACGTCTACGTGCGGATCCGGCCCTTTCGGCTCGGGAACGGGCAGGCCCAGGAGTCGATAGAACGCGATCGAACGTTGGACGTCCTTGGCGAAGATCTGCACGACTGTCGAGGTTGACTGCATATCCATGCTCGGACACTACGGCCGGTGGGAGGCACGGTCACTCGAACAGTCCGACAGGTTGGTGGCGATCGCCGGAGCGCAAGGCGCGCCGAGCGCGCCCACACCGGGCCGGCGCGCCCAAACCCTGGCGGTTCACATTGGTGGAGGTGATGGGATTCGAACCCACGACTTCTTCGATGCGACCGAAGCGCTCTAGCCAGCTGAGCTACACCCCCGAACGGGAGGATTCAGGATAGCGGACACCCGCCGCGCGCCGCGATGCGCGCGGTGGTCCGGGACGGCGGTCAGGCCTGCCGGCGAATCTGCGCCGTGGCGGTGGCCGTTGCCACGATTGCCCCGGTCTCGTCGACCAGGTCGCCGGACAGGAAGCCGACGTCCTTGCCCTTGCGGACGACCCGTCCTCGCCCCACCAAGCGCCCGGGGCGCGCCGGCCGGAGGAACTGGACGTGGAGGTCGGTCGTGGGGGCGAACTCACCGGGACCGAGCGTCGCCACCAGCGCCGGGCCGAGGGTGTCGTCGAGCATCGCGGCCAGGAACCCCCCCTGTATGACCCCGACCGGGTTCAGGAACGCCTCGGCCGCTCGGAATGCCACCTCGATGGTTCCCGCGTTGGGATCGACCGCCAGCAGTTTCCATCCCAGCGTGGCCGCGGCGGGCGGCGGCTCGACCCGACCCTCCATCACGTCCCAGAACGGTCCTCGGCGCGTCACGGGGCCTTACTACCAGGCCGACTACCGGGCGCCTCCCGCCGCCGCCTTGGTCGCCGCCAGGCCGAGTCGCCACGGGACCAGGCCGCCGCCCTCGCAGACGCGTTCGAGGACCAGCCCGGCTTCGACGAAGCTGGCCAGGAGGTCGGCGAGCGGCCGTAGCGGACCTTTCCGGCGTTCGGAGGCTCCGGGATCCGTCGATCCCGAACGCCGATTCCAGTGCGGCCGGCTGAGCATCCTGCCCTGCGGTTTGGCGTTGCACTGATCAATACGCGCTACGGTGCGTGGGTCGAGGACACGATCTGGCGTCCTCTGCCGCCACAAGCTGGAATCAAGGGGGAAAGCACATGCGCAAGCGCAAGGGGGCGTTCGTCGCCCTTGTGACGGTCGCCGCGCTCGTCGTTCCTATCGGGACGGCGTCCGCCGGCACCGCCCGCCCCGATGCCGCGTCGCGGCCGGCGCAGCCCGTCGCCGCAGCCAGCGGCACCGGAGAGTTCGTCGTCTTCTACGCCGACGGGGTCGCCGCCGCCGACGCCCGCGCCGCCGTCGCCGCCGCCGGCGGGACCGTGGTCGACGAGATCGGAGCCCTCGGCATCGCCAGGGTCACCACCGACAACGCCGGCTTCTCCACGGCGCTGATCGCCAGCGGGAAGGCCGAGGGCGTCGTCCGCAACCACTCGATCGGCAGCGACACCAAGGGCGCAGCCCACCGCTTCGCCGAGGAGCGGGCCCTCGAGGACCGGGCCACCTACGCGGCCAAGGTGCGTGCCGGGGACGCCGGCGCGGCGGCCTCGTCGAGCCCCAAGAACTCGGGGCCGGAGACGTTCTCGTCGCTCCAGTGGGGCATGCAGATGATCGGCGCGACTGCCGACCTGGCCCACCGCACCGCCACCGGCAAGGGCGTGACCGTCGGGATCATCGACACCGGCATCGACAGCACCCATCCCGACCTGGCGCCCAACTTCAACGCCGCGCTGAGCCGCAACTTCACCACGGACATCCCCGATATCGACGGCGCCTGTGAGGAGGAGCCGGACCAGTCGTGCGAGGACCCGGCCACGGTCGATGAGGGTGGCCACGGCACGCACGTGGCCGGCATCGTCGCCGCCGCGTACAACGGCATCGGGGTCGCCGGCGTGGCACCAGACGCCACGCTCGTCAATCTGCGGGCCGGCCAGGACTCGGGCTTCTTCTTCTTCTTCGAGACCATCGCCGCCATCGCCTACGCCGGCGAAAACGGCATCGACGTCGTGAACATGAGCTTCTACACCGACCCGTGGCTCTACAACTGTGACTCCCGCAACGACATCGTCTCGGGCGACGTGAGCAACCAGGAACTCGCCCAGCAGAGGATGATCCGCAACGGGATCATCGACGCGGTGAACTTCGCCCGGGGCAATGGGGTGACGCTCGTCGCATCGTCCGGCAACCAGCACACCGACCTCGCGGCGCCGACGCGGTTCGACGACACCAGCCCCGACTACCCGCTCAACACCGCCAAGCCGCTCACGGTGACGAACGATTGCCTCGACCTGCCGTCGGAGGCGCCGGGCGTGATCGAGGTCTCGGCCATCGGGCCGTCGAAGGTCAAGGCCGACTACTCCACCTGGGGCCTGGGTGTCATCGACGTGGCGGCGCCGGGCGGTTGGTTCCGGGACTACTTCGGCACTAACGACTTCATGGAGCCGGAGAACATGATCCTGTCGAGCTACCCGTTGGCGGTGGCACAGGAAGAAGGTGGCGTGAACAAGTCGGGTGGCGTCACCGACCCGTTCTACAAGCGGGACTGCAGCCCGGGTGGGCCCTGCGCCTACTACCAGTTCCTCCAGGGCACGTCGATGGCTTCACCGCACACCACCGGCGTCGTGGCGCTGATCATCCAGGCCCATGGCACGCCCGACGGGACCGGTGGCTTCGATCTCGCTCCCGACGCCGTCTACGACATCCTGACGTCGACCGCCAGCGACACGTCGTGTCCCGACCCCGCGCTGCTGGATTACACCCAGGAGGGCCGTCCGGCATCGTGGAACGCCACGTGCGTGGGCACGCTGGACAACAACAGCAACTACGGCGAGGGCATCGTCAACGCCGCCGCGGCCGTCGCTCCCTGAGGCGCCGGCCCGGATCGATCAGGGACGGGGCGCCCGGCATCGGGCCGGGCGCCCCGTCGCGTGCGCCGAACCCGACCGGGTGGCCGGCTCGGGTGATCGTCAGGGGGCGGGCGCCTCGGCCATGTCGGGGCGGGATGGCTTGACCGGCGGCGCCGACCGCCAGTCAGCGATCCCGTCCTCCGGCAGCGCCACGGGGTACTTGTTCTCGTGGATCTGGGCCCAGTGGGAGTGGTTCAGCTCGTGCAGCGTGAAGCACGCGTTGAGGGCGTTGTGAAAGCCCATGTTGTCGACCGTCTGGTTGACAGACTCCTTGATCAGCAGGGCGGTCATGGTGGGGAGCTGCGCGATGCGCCGCGCAAACTCCAGCGTGCGCTCACTGAGCTCGGCCTCGGGGAACAGCTTGCTGACCATGCCGAGCTGGTGGGCCTCCTGGGCGTCGATCGAATCGCCCGTCAGCATGAGCTCCTTGGTCTTGCGAGGCCCGAACTCCCACGGGTGGGCGAAGTACTCCACCCCGCACATGCCGAGCCGCGCGCCCACCACGTCGGCGAACTTCGCGTCCTCGGCGGCCACGATCAGGTCGCACGCCCACATGAGCATGAGCCCGGCGGCGTAGACGGTCCCGTGGACCTGGGCGATGGTGATCTTGCGCAGGTTGCGCCAGCGCCTGGTGTTGTCGAAGTAGTAGTGCCACTCCTGGAGCATCAGAGCCTCGGCGCCCTGCCGTGTGCCGCCGTTGATCCCCACGGTCGGGTGCTGCGTGGGTCCCGGTGTCCGCTCCGCGATCGCCTGCTTCGAACCCATGTCGTGGCCCGAGGAGAACATCGGCCCCATGCCGCCCAGGATCACGACGCGCACGCGGTCGTCGGCCTCGGCCTCGAGGAGGGCGTTGCCGAGATCGACGAGGAGCCCGCGGTTCTGCGCGTTCCGGGCCTCGGGCCGGTTCAGCATGATGCGCGCGATGGCGCCATCGTCCAGCGTCTCGTAGGTCACGAACTCGTAGTCAGGCATGATCCCTCGCGTCCTGGCGGGTGAGCTGTGGCGCGGTCGGAGACTAGCCTTGCCGGTACGGAGAAGGGCACTCGCGTCAGCGGGTCGGAGAAGGGGAGTGCGGTGGAATCGAGCGCCTCAGCAGGCTGCGTGGAGGCGTATCGGTGACCGGGTCCCTGCTGATGGCGGGCCCGCACGCTCCCGCCACGTCGACACCGCCGCGGCGGCCGGGATCCGTGCGCCGCACGACCTCGATCGACACCGTCCGGCCGGAAGGGCCCCGTGGAACGCTGGTCGTCGACGCCCGGGGCCGCGATCTCCGCACCGACCGCGACGACGCCGACGTGGCGGAGGCCCTCGGGGAGGTGGCGCTGACGCTGCGGGGCACCACGTTCGACGACCTGCGGCTCAGGGTCCGGCGCGAGCTCGTCGGGACCGCCAGCTGCACCCACCTGAACGACACGCTGCGCTCGCTCGCCGACCTCGGTGCGCTCGTGGGGCAACGAGAGCCCGCATGAGCGACGGCGGCGGCGCCGAGGGCGCCGGCTACGAGCTGGAGGGCAAGGTTGCGCTCGTCACCGGCGCGAGCCGTGGGGTGGGCGCCGCGACCGCCATCGCGCTGGCGGCCGCCGGTTGCCGGGTGGCGTGTGCCGCCCGCTCCACCGACGCCAGCCCCAAACGGACGCCGGGCACGCTCGACGCCACGGTCGGCGCCATCACCGCCGTCCACGGGCGGGGGCGGGCCCTTGCCGTTCCCACGGACCTGTCCGACTCCGACCAGGTGGTGGCGATGGTTGGCGCCACCGCGGACGAGTTCGGGCGGCTCGACGTCCTCGTCAACAACGCCGCCGTGACATTCGTGGGCGATCTCGACATCCCCATGCGTCGCCACGACCTCGTCATGGAGATCAACCTGCGCGCCCCGCTCATCGCCATCCGCGAGGCCGTGCCCCACATGCGTGCGTCGGGGGGAGGCCGGATCGTCAACGTGTCGTCGTTGGCGGCCCTGAATCCCATCCCGGGGCTCATGTCCTACGGCATCAGCAAGATCGGGCTCGAGCGTCTCACCGTCGACGCCGCCCGCCAGCTCGCCAGGGACGGCATCGCAGTCAACTGCTTCCGCATCGACGTGCCGGTCGCGTCGGAGGGCTTCGTCGCCAACACGCCCGAGACGGACCACTCCACCTGGGAGCCGTCGGAGGTCGCCGCCGAGGGCATCTGCTGGATGCTGCGCCGGCCGGCGTCGTACTCGGGCCGGCGCGAGAGCATGGCCGGGCTGCGCCGGCGTGAGGGGATCATGCCCTCCCGCTCGCCCCAGCCCCAGGCGGGCATCCCCGCCACCGAGATGTTCGACGGCCTGGCAGCCGACACCGAGACCATCTTCCGCTGATCGACCACCGGACCAGGGAGCCGCGGTGAAGTTCGCCATCTCGCTCGGAATGCTCAATCCCCGCGTGTGGCCGGACGCGGCCCAGGAGGCCGACCGGCTCGGCTACGACTCGGTCTGGCTGCCCGAGCACCTGGTCTTCCCGGTGCAGACCGAGGGCAGCCCCTTCCACGGAGCCGACCATCCACCCGTGCCCGCCGACGTCCCGGTGTTCGACGCGTTCACCTACCTGGGGTTCCTCGCCGGACGCACAGAGCGCATCCGCTTCTCGACGCACGTCTACAACATCGGGCTGCGCCACCCTTTCGTGTCCGCGCGCGCCGTGGCCACCCTCGACATCGTGTCCGGCGGTCGCGCCGAGTTCGGCATCGGCGCCAGCTGGCTGCGGGCGGAGTGGGACGCCGTCGGCCTCGACTTCGACAGCCGCGGCCGCCGGGTCGACGAAGCCATCGAGGTGTGCCGACGACTGTGGACCGAGTCCGAGATCGAACACCATGGCGAGTTCTTCGACTTCGACCCGGTGATGTTCGAGCCCAAGCCCGTGCAGCAGCCGTACCCGCCGCTCATTGTCGGCGGCGACGGGCCGGCGGCGCTGCGCCGCGCCGCCACGGTGGGCGACGGCTGGGTGCCGATGAACCACACGCTGGAGCAGGTCCCTCCCCAGGCCGCCCGCCTGGCCGACCTGCGGGCCGCCGCCGGGCGCGACGGGCGGGTGGAGATCACCATCGGTGGCACGCCGGCGGATCTCGGCGAAGTCGCCCGCTACTCCGATGCCGGGGTCGGGCGGGTCATCGTCCGCCCGTGGCAGCGCTCGCGCGACGCGATCGACGGCCTCCGGCGCTACGCCGACGAGGTCGTCCGTCCGTCGGCGGCCATCCAGTAGGCCGAGTGGAGTTGCGGCGCGAGCTGCGGGCGTGGCTGGCGGACCACGTCACGCCCGAAGTGGTGGACGCGGGGCAGCGCCCCGTCACCGGCGAGACGCTGGGGACACTCCGCGCCTGGAACCGCGAGCTGGCCGACGCCGGCTGGGCGGCACCCACCTGGCCAGTCGAGCACGGCGGCCGTGCCGCCGGCCTCGACGAGCAGGTCGCCTACCACGAGGAGATGGCCGCCGCCCGGGCGCCCGGGCCGATCAACGCGATCGGGGTGGCGAACATCGCCCCGGCGATCATGGCCTTCGGGTCCGCCGAGCAGCAGGCACGGTTCCTGAGGCCGCTGCTGCGGGGCGACGAGATCTGGTCCCAGGGGATGTCGGAGCCCGACTCGGGATCGGACCTGGCCTCGTTGCGGACCCGGGCCGAGCCCGACGGCGTCGGCTTCGTCGTCAACGGCCACAAGACCTGGAACAGCTTGGGCCACCTCGCCGACTGGTGCCAGGTCTACGTGCGGACGGACCCCGACGCCCCCAGGCACCGGGGGATCAGCTGCCTGCTCGTCGACCTCCGCAGCCCGGGTGTCTCGGTGCGGCCGCTGCGGACCATGACCGGCGAGGTCAGCTTCAGCGAGCTGTCCTTCAGCGACGTGCGCGTGCCGGCCGAGGCGCTGCTCGGTCCGCTTCACGCCGGCTGGGCCGTGGCCATGAACACGCTCAGCCACGAGCGGGCCGGCGTCGCGCGGCTCCACCTCGCGTTGCGCAACAAGCTCGACGCCCTCCTGGCCGAGCCGGCGGCGCAGGCTGCGCTGGGCGATCGGCGCCGGCGCCAGCAGGTTGCCCGGGTGTGGAGCCAGATCGCCTGCATGCGCTGGACGACGGAACGCTCGCTGGCGCAGCTCCGTCCCGGCCCGACCGGGCGAGGGAGTGGCCAACAGATGTCCAGCGGCAGCGCCGGCAGCCTGGCCAAGTTGGCGTGGTCGCGCGCCGATCAGGCGCTGGCCGAGCTGGCGGTCGATGTGCTCGGCCTGGGGGCGCTGTCGGGCGAGTGGGCCTACAACCTGGCCTCGTCGCCGTCGACGTCGATCGCCGGCGGCACGACCGAGATCAATCGCAACATCGTGGCCGAGCAGGGCCTCGGCCTGCCGCGGGGGTGAGGCCCCGTCAGTCGATCAGGAGCGGGGTACTTCCAGATCGGTTGCCAGCGCCTTGTGCGCCCCGACGTGCGATGCATTGGTGGAGCGGATGCTGACGTCGTGGCCGGCCGCCCGCTCCCGCAGGGCCCCCACCGTGCATTCCTCGCGGGGACGGACGCTGAACGGGTCGAAGCAGAACAGCCGCATCGCGTTCAGATGGGTGATGCGGTTGATGTCGTGGTCGGACACGCCGTCGAGCTGCTTGGCGAGGGTCTCGGGCGCGGTCGGCCACGTCGAGTCGGAGTGGGGGTAGTCGCACTCCCAGCACACCCGGTCCATGTTGAGGAACTCGCGGCTGGCCACGCCGAAGTGGTCGTCGATGAAGCACGTGATGACGTGCTCGTTGAACACCTCGCTCGGCAGCCGGTCGCCGAAGTCCTGCCCCGTCCAGCGGTGATGGCGCTCGTAGTTGTAGTCGACCCGTTCGAGGAAGTACGGGATCCAGCCAATGCCGCCCTCGGAGAGCGCGACGTTCAACGCGGGGAACTTGCGCAGGACATCGGACCAGACCAGGTCGGCCGCCGCCTGCACGATGTTCATGGGCGTGAGCGTGATGAGGCAGTCGATGGGCGCGTCCGGTGAGGTGATCACCAGCTGCGACGACGATCCGATGTGCATGCACACGACGACGTTCTCGTCGGAGCACGCCGCCCAGAACGGGTCCCAGTGATCGGAGTGGATGCTGGGCCAGCCGAGCTTGGACGGGTTCTCGGAGAACGTCACGGCGTGGGCTCCCTTGGCGGCCGTGCGCCGCACCTCGGCCGCACACGCCTCTGGATCCCAGATCGCGGGGAGGACGCAGGGGATGAAGCGCCCGGGGTGCGTGCCGCACCACTCGTCGATGTGCCAGTCGTTGTACGCCTGCAGCATGGCGAGGGCGACGTCCTTGTCCTCGGTCCGGGCGAAGAGCTGGCCGCAGAACTGCGGGAACGACGGGAAGCACAGCGAGCCGAGCACGCCGTTGGCATCCATGTCCTTGACGCGTTCGTCGATGTCCCAGCATCCCGGCCGGATCTCGTCGAACGACGTCGGCTCCATGCCGTACTCCTCGGGCGGGCGCCCGGACACGGCGTTGAGGGCGACGTTGGTCATCTCCTGGCCCTCGTAGAGCCACGCGCTGGTGCCGTCCGCGCGGGTGACGAATTTCGGCGCGAGGTCGGCGTAGCGCGCCGGCAGCCGTCCTTCGAACAGATGGGGTGGCTCGACCACGTGATCGTCGACGCTCACCATGATCATCTCGTCGATGTTCATCGCCACCCCCTGGAGACGTTCCGTTCCGGCCGAGAGTAGTCTCGGACAGAGAGCGGCGCATTGCGTTCCGGGAGAATCGGCTTTTCACCATGGCGACCGAGCAGACCGAGGGTGCCCAAGGGGTCCGGGGCAACCGGGCGGACGCGGCCTGGCGCGAGCGGGCCGTCGAGCGGTCGCTTCGCCGGGCACGCGCCCGAGCGGTGAGCAGGAGCGACCGGTTCCTCGCCGCCGCCAGCGACTTGCTCGCCGAAACCGGCCGTATCGACTTCACGGTGCAGGACATCGTCGATCGGTCGAAGATGTCGCTGCGGTCCTTCTACCAGCACTTCGCCAGCAAGGACGAACTGCTGCTGGCGCTGTTCGAGGAGGCCATCCGCGGCTTCGTCGAACGGCTGCGTAGGGAGGTCGAGCGCGCCGACGATCCGGTCGACCGGCTACATGCCTACGTCACCGGCTTGTACCGGACGGCGCAGACCACAGCGCCGGGCACCCGGGCCCTGACGATCTATCACCTGCAGCTCGCAGAGACGCGTCCCGCCGACTTCGCCGCCGCCATCGCGCCGCAGATCGACCTGCTCGCAGAGATCGTCGACGCCGGCCGGGCGAGCGGCCGTTTCCGGAGCGACATCGACGCCGCCGCCCTGACGATGCTGCTCTCCGAGACGCTGATCTCCGCCGCCCACATGCACGTGTTGGGCATCCACATGACCGGCGTCGAGGTGCGGCCGCAGCAGCTCTGGGCGTTCTGCCTCGCGGCCGTCCTGCCGCCGGCCGGCAAGGCGGCAGCGCCCGCGGTCGGGGCCGCGCGGCGCGGTGCCGGCGGCGGCCGCCGGCACCCCTGATAACGTCATTCTCCACAGTCGCGAATCGCCAGGGGGGAAGGGTCCATGTCCGACGTGTCGACCGGCGAGGCGACGAGCGAGGCGCGGGTCGAGTTCGACCCCTTCTCCAACGTCTTCTTCGACGACCCCTACGACATGTACCGGCGCCTGCGGGACGAGGCGCCCGTGTACCACAACGAGCGCTACGGGTTCTGGGCGCTGTCGCGCTACGACGACGTCGTGGCGGCCCACAAGGACTGGCGGACGTTCTCCAGCAGCCACGGCGTCGACCTGCACACCCTGTCCACACCGCCCGACCAGGTCGCGATGTTCCGCAGCATCATCATGATGGACCCACCGGCCCACGACCGGCTCCGGGCGCTCGTGAGCCGGGTCTTCACGCCCCGGGCGGTCCAGTCGTTCGAGCCGATCGTGCGCGAGGTGATCGAGTCCTACGTCGAGCCGCTCGACGGCGGCGACGCGTTCGACGCGGTCGCCGACCTGGCCGGGCCGTTCCCGGTGGAGATCATCGCCCGCATCCTCGGAGTCCCCGAGGGCGACCGCCAGCAGATCCGGCACTGGCTCGACGTCCAGCTGCACCGGGAGCCCGGCAGGTTGGGTCCGACCCCCGAGGGCGACGCCGCGTCGAGGGAGGCGGGCGCCTACTTCCACGGGCTGGTGCGGGAGAAGCGGCGCCGCCCGGGCGACGACATGCTCAGCCGCCTCACGGAGGCCGAGGTCGATCGCGGGGACGGGCAGGGCGTGACCAAGCTGGACGACGGCGAGATCGCCGGGTTTGCCACGCTCCTCGGCGGCGCCGGGGCCGAGACGGTCACCAAACTGGTCGGCAACGCCTTCGTGCTGTTCGCCCGCCATCCCGAGCAGTACCGCAGGGTGATCGACGACCCGCGGGTGATCCCGGCCGCGGTCGAGGAGATCCTCCGGATCTGGCCGCCGTCCCAGTACCAGGGCCGGTTCTCGCTGCAGGACTCCGAGTTCGATGGCGTCACCCTGCCGGCCGGCCATCCGGTGCTGCTGATCACCGGCTCGGCGACGCGCGACGAGCGCTTTTTCGACGACCCCGACGCGTTCGACATCGATCGGCCGGCCAGCCAGTCGCTGGGGTTCGGGCTCGGCATCCACAGCTGCCTGGGTGCGGCGCTCGCGCGCATGGAGAGCCGCGTCGCCATCGAGCACATGGTGCGGCGCTGGCCGCGCTACGAGATCGACGAGGACGGCCTGGAGCGCGTGCACATGTCCAACGTCGCGGGCTTCTCCAACGTGCCCGTGCGCGTTGCAGCTTGAGTGCCGAGGCAATAGCGAACGGAGTCCGGTTCGTCTTTGCCTCGGGCCGCCGGCAGCGTTCGGCATTGCCTCGGGCCGTCGGGGTGGCTACTCCTCAGCCGCCACGGCGGAGAAGTCCAGCTTGCCGGTCTGCAGGGCGCCGTAGAAGCCACCGTCGACGTACAGGGCCTCGCCGGTCACGCACGACAGGCGGGGGCTGTTCAGGAACACCAGCGGCCAGGCCTGTTCCTCAGGGGTCGAGTAGCGGGCGAGGGGGCCGACGGCGGCGTCGATGATCGGCTTGCCGTACGACTTGTGGAAGAACGGCATCATCGGCGTGTCGGTCGGCCCGGGGTTGGTGCAGTTGAGGCGCACGCCCCTGGCCAGGTAGTCGCCCGCCTTGGACGCCACCCACGCGTTGATGACCTGCTTCGAGAACGCATAGGCACTCGCGCCGCCGATGGTGGCGGCGTGCTCCTCGCACCACCCCTTGCTCGCGTCGAAGCCCTCGGCGTCGACGAGCCCGGCGAGCGTGCCGAGGTGCTGCTGCCAGCCGAGGCCGGCATTGGACGCGATGTACGCGATCGCCGATCCCTCCGGCATCTTGGGGAGCACCTGCTCGATGAGGTGCCGGGCCCCCACGAAGTTCACCAGCATCACGTCGATGTCCGTGAAGGGCGGCCCGGGCAGGCCCGCGCAGCTGAAGAACGCGTTGACGGGCGTCCTGACCTTGGCGGCGCCCGCCTCGATGGCGTTGCGGTCGCGAAGGTCGACCTCGAGGAACTCGGCGACGTCGACGGCCGCCGGCTTGATGTCGACGCCGATCACCTCGGCGCCGAGCTCGACAAGGATTCGCGCGGTTGCCTCGCCCATCCCGGATGCCGCCCCGGTGACGATCGCCCGCCTGCCGTCGTAACCCAAGACGTCGTCCATGCCGTCCCCCTCTGACCGAGCCCGCGGGACCTGTGGCCGTAGGCTACCCCTCCTGCGGTCGGGAGTGACATGGGTGTCACATTCGGCGCCCGGCCGTCATAATCGCGGGCGTGAGGCAGCACGAGTCCTCGTTCGAGATCGAAGCGACGCGCGAGCAGGTCTGGCGCACGCTGCATCCCCCGCTCGCGCCTCTGCCGGTCGGCGAACACCGGGTGATCGAGCACGGCGATGTCCGCATCGAGATCGTCCACCCCGGCGACGAGCACGGGCTGGGGCTGGTGCGGTTCTGCCGCTTCCGGGTGCCCCGCTACCTGCTCAGTGGGGGAGTCGGACGCTCATGGGAGGTCATCACCGAGTCGCGTCCCCCCGAGTTCTCGCGCTACGAGGCGGTCGGCAAGCCACTGTGGTCACAGGCGACCGGCTGGCATCGCCTCGAGGACCTGGGCGACGGCCGTACCAGGGTGAGCTTCGGCGAGACCTACGAAGCCTTCAATCCGCTCGCCCGGCGGTTCCTCGAGGCCCGGGTCCACCGCTTCATCTCCAAGGACAACGACGCCATCATCCGCCAGGCGGTGGAGCGGGGTGTGGCGGCTCACCGGCGGAGGGCGCCTCGCGCCTAGTGTCCACTAGCCACCAGCGCCCAGGATCATCGGGAAGCGGTCGATGGAGCGGACGCCGGGTGTGTACGACAGCGTGTGCCCCGGCTTGATCGAGTAGTCGGGATACCGCCGATGCCATTCCCGCAAGGCCACCCGCAGCTCGTGGCGCGCGAGGTGGGAGCCGAGGCACCGATGGATCCCGCCGCCGAAGGCGAGGTGGCGGTTGGGGTCGCGGTCGAAGCGCACCTCGTCACCGTCGCCGAACTCGGCGTCGTCGGTGTTCGCCGAACCGATGAGCACGCTGACGTGCTGTCCGGCCTGGATCGGGCAGCCGCCTAGTTCGGTGTCCTCCACGGCCACGCGGGCCACGGTCGTCACCGGTGACTCCCACCGGAGCAGCTCCTCGACGGCGGCGGGGATGACGCCCGGGTCCTCGGCGAGCCGGCGCCGCTGTTCCGGGTGCCGGGCGAGGTACGCAAAGAAGCAGTCGAGCGATGCCGTCACCGTGTCGAGCCCGGCGATGAAGAACAGGAAGCAGATGTCGAGGATGTCCTCCCGGGTCAGGCGGTGCCCGTCGACTTCGGTGTGGAGGAACGTCGTGAGGATGTCGTCCCGCCCCTCCACCTCCCGCTGGTCGAGGACCTGGTTGAAGTAGGCGTAGATCGAGTCGGCGGTGGCCTTCTGGTGGGCCAGCGTGACCCTGCTGGTGCGTGGGCTCCCGGTCACGTGGTCGGGTCGGATGATCCCGTCCTTCATCGCCAGGAAGCGCGGGGTCTCGTCCAGCGGCAGCCCGAGGAGGGTGAGGAAGACGTGGGACGGGAATGGGACGGAGAACTCGGCCGCGAAGTCGATCTCGTCCCGCCCGTCGAAGCGGTCCATCAGGTCGTTGACGAGCTTGGTGAGCGGCTCCTCCAGCTCCACCATCCGCCGCGGCGCGAACAGGGGGTCGAGGATCTTGCGGAACTTCTTGTGCTCGGGCGGGTCGATCTGCAGGGGGATCATCGGCCGGACGTTCTGGAGATCGACCGCCGACATGTTGGACGAGAAGATGTCCGGGTGGCGGAACGCCTCCTCGATCTCGCCCCGACGGCAAACGATCACCATGCCGTCGTCGAACGGCAGCACGGCCGCCGCCTCGCGCATCGCCCGGTAGGCCGGCTGGGGGTCGGCCGCCGTGTCGGCAAAGCCGACGCTGGGGGTCGTGGCCTCATCCGAGCTCATACCGCGCTCCTCACGTCGCCCAACTGACAGCCACGTCACCGTACCTCATCCGCGGCCGCGATTCTGACGCTCATGTCAGCTTTTCTGTTGTACCGTTCGGCGCATGGGGGCGCCAGGGAAGTGACCGCCAGCGTCGTCAACCACATCGGGCTGTGCGTGCACGACGTCGACCGGTCCCGCCACTTCTACGAGGAACTGTTCGGCTTCGAGTACGAGCGCGAGATCACGCCGCCCGACGACCCCACGGGGAAGCTCCTGCAGCTCGAGGCGCCGGTCGGCCTGCGGGCCGTCTACCTCCGCAAGGACGGGCTGCTGCTCGAGCTGCTCGCGTACACCCGGCGCCCGCCACGCCCGCCGCGCGAGCGACCCATGGACGAACCCGGCCTGACCCACATCTCCATGGGTGCCGCCGACCCCCGGCACATCGTCGATCGTGTCGAGGCGCTGGGCGGCCGGGTGGTCACGCAAACCGACATCGGCGTGGCCCTGTTCATTCGTGACCCGGACGGTCAGCTCATCGAACTGCTGGAGACCAAGGGGGCCTGAACGTGCCTGACTCGAAGATGCTGGTCGACGGGAAGCTGGTCGACGCCGAGGGCGGCGCCACCTTTGAGAACGTCAACCCGGCGACCGAGGAGGTCCTCGGCGCGGTCGCCGATGGCTCGGCGGCCGACATGGCCGCGGCGGTGGCTGCGGCACGGCGTGCGTTCGACACCACCGACTGGTCGACCGACCGGGCGCTCCGGGCCCGCAGCCTGCGGCAGCTGCAGGCGGCGATCGAGGGGGAGCAGGAGGAGCTCCGCCAGGAGCTGGTGGCCGAGGTCGGGTGCCCGATCCTCATCACCTACGGGCCGCAGCTCGACGCCCCGCTCCGGGAGGCGCTGCTGTGGCCCGCAGAGATGATCGAGCGGTTCCCGTGGGAGCGGCCGATCGGGCCGAAGGACGCGATGGGCGTCGGCTACGAGACCGAGCGCGTCGTGTGGAAGGAGCCCGTCGGGGTCGTCGGGGTCATCGTGCCCTGGAACTTCCCGGTGGAGATCCTGCTCAACAAGCTCGGCCCGGTCCTCGCCATGGGCAACACGTGCGTCGTGAAGCCGGCGCCCGACACGCCGTTCAACGCCGCCCGCATCGGCCGGCTGATCGCCGAGCAGACCGAGATCCCACCGGGGGTCGTCAACATCGTCAGCAGCCGGGACCACCTGGTGGGCGAGGTCATCACGACGTCGCCGGACGTCGACATGGTGGCCTTCACGGGCTCGACCGCCACCGGCCGGCGGATCATGGAGGCGGCGTCGAGCACGCTCAAGCCCACGTTCCTCGAGCTCGGGGGCAAGTCGGTCAACCTGCTCCTCGACGACGCCGACTTCGACAAGTCGCTGCCCGGGGCGGTCGCGTCGTGCATGCACGGCGGCCAGGGCTGCGCCATCGCCTCGCGCATCCTGGTCCCACGGTCGCGCTACGACGAGGCGGTCGACCTGGTGCGGTCCGGCTTCGACGGCTGGCGCTACGGCGATCCGACCGACATGTCGGTCCTGCAGGGCCCGCAGATCTCCCGCAAGCAGCAGGACCGCGTGCTCGGCTACATCGAGAAGGGCAAGGCCGAGGGGGCCCGGCTCGTCACCGGCGGCGGCGTGCCGGCGCACCTGCCGAAGGGGTTCTTCGTCGAGCCGACGCTGTTCGCCGACGTGGACAACGCCATGACCATCGCCCGCGAGGAGATCTTCGGGCCGGTGCTGGTGGTCATCCCCCACGACGGCGACGACGACGCCGTCCGCATCGCCAACGACTCCCCGTACGGGCTGTCGGGGATGATCACGTCGGGCGACCTCGACCGGGCCAAGGCGGTCGCCCGCCGGATCCGCACCGGCACTCTCGGCATCAACGGTGGCGTCTGGTACGGCGCCGATGCGCCGTTCGGGGGCTACAAGGGCTCGGGGGTCGGCCGCCAGTGCGGCATCGAGGGCCTCGAGATCTTCACCGAGACCAAGACCGTGGGCTGGCCCGCAGGTCTTTGAAGGAAACTCGGGCCATGACCCCGGAAGATCTTCAAAGTCGTCGTCCAGGACCCCTCGCCGGCACCAAGGTCGTCGAGCTTGCGAGCTGGATGTTCGTGCCGTCGGCGGGCACCGTCCTCGTCGACTGGGGCGCCGACGTCGTCAAGGTCGAGCACCCGGTGACCGGCGATCCCCAGCGCGGGCTCGTCACCTCGGGGCTGCTGCCCGGCGGCGACAGCGGCATCAACTTCATGATGGAGCAGCCCAACCGCGGCAAGCGGTCGGTCGCCATCGACGTCTCCAAGCCCGATGGCCACGAGGCGTTCATGAGGCTGATCGAGGGGGCCGACGTCTACCTCACCAACTACCTGCCCCAGGTTCGTCGCAAGCTCGGCGTGGACGTCGACGACGTCCGCGCCCGCAACCCCCGGGTCATCGTGGCGCGGGGGTCGGGGCAGGGACCGAAGGGCCCGGACGCCGAGAAAGGCGGCTACGACGCGGCCTCGTTCTGGGCCCGCGGCGGGGTCGCCGCGGTCATGCCCACCAACGCCGAGGGCTGGCCGTCGGGCCAACCCTCCGCGGCTTTCGGGGACGTGATGGGCGGGCTGGCCACCGCGGGTGCCATCGCCGCTGCGCTGCTCCAGCGGGAGCGCACCGGCGAGGCCGCGGTCGTGGACGTGTCGCTGCTGGCCACCGCCATGTGGCAGCTCTCGCCCATGGTGGTGGCGGCCAAGCTGTTCGGCCTGACCCGCCTGCCGACCGCCAATCGCCTCACGAACCCGAACCCGGGGGTGAACACCTACCGGACCGCCGACGATCGGTTCATCAGCCTGGTCCTCCTCCAGGCCGACAAGTTCTGGGACGACTTCGCCAGGCGCCTCGAACGCCCGGAGCTGACAAGCGACGAGCGCTTCAGCACCGGCGCCGCGCGCGCCCAGAACGCCGCGGCGTGCGTCGCCGTCCTCGACGAGGCCTTCGGCTCCCGGCCCCTGGCGCACTGGAAGGAGGCCCTCGCCGACTTCGCCGGCGTGTGGACGCCCTATCAGACGCTGGACGAGCTGTTCAGCGATCCCCAGGTCGTCGCGAACGGCTACCTGCCGGCCATGGAGGCCTCCAACGGCCAGCAGGTCCAGCTGGTGGCCAGCCCCGCCCAGTTCGACGAGCGCCCGGTGGAGGTGCGCCGCGCCCCGGAGCACGGCGAACACACCGAGCAGGTCCTGCTCGACGCCGGGTTCGACTGGGACGCGATCACCGCGATGAAGGAGTCGCGCGCGATCCTGTAAGGGCCGTTGTGGTACCGACCTGCAATGTCTCCGGGACACCGCCTGCGCTATGGTGCGTATCTAACTATTGCGTCACATTTCCGGCGGGCCCTCGGGCCGACAGGGGGGAAGCCAATGACATCACATGTTTCCCGCTCCCACGGGCGGTCGGGCCGGGGTCGACGCTTCGTCGTGGCGCTCTGTGTCCTCAGCCTGGGCCTGGCCGCGTGCGGGAACTCCGGCGACGACGACGACGACAGCAGCGCCGGCGGCTCCTCCGGCGGCAACAACGCCAGCAGCGGCGACGAAGCCGCATCGGGTGACCGCGACACCCACGTGGACATCTCGGGTGTCCCCGGCGTGACCGACGACGAGATCCGGTACAGCATCGTCGGCACCAAGTCCAACAACCCCCTCGGCACCTGCATCCTCGACTGCTACGCCGCGGGCGTCGAGGCATACTTCGCGTACCGCAACAGCGAGGGCGGCATCTACGGGCGCGACCTCGTCGTGTCGGAGACGCTCGACGACGAGCTGGCCAACAACCAGGTGCGGGCGCTGGACGTGATCTCGGCCGACGACACGTTCGGCAACTTCAACGCCACCCTGGCGCCAAGCGGCTGGGGCGACCTCGACCAGGCCGGCATCCCGACTTACGTGTGGGGCATCCACGGCAACGAGATGGCCGGCCGCGAGCACATCTTCGGCCACATCCAGGGCCCGTGCTCGGGCTGCACGGGCCGGGGGCTCCCCTGGATCGTCGAGCAGGCGGGCGCCCACAGTGTGGCGACACTCGGGTACGGCATCACCGAGACGTCGCGAGAGTGCGCGCACGGCTCGGCGGACTCATTCGAGCTGTACGGCAGCGACGTCGACGCCGAGGCGGTGTACGTCAAGGACGACCTGCAATACGGTCTGCCCAACGGCATCGCACCCGAGGTCACGGCCATGAAGCAGAAGGGCGTCGACTTCATCGCCAGCTGCTTGGACCTCAACGCCATGAAGACCCTGGGTCAGGAACTCGAGCGCCAGGGGATGGACGACGTCACCATGTACCACCCCAACACCTACGACCAGGAGTTCGTGCGGGAGAACGCCGACCTGTTCGAGGGCGACTACGTCACCGTGCAGTTCCTGCCGTTCGAGGCGGACGCCGAGGGCACGCCGCTCGACACCTTCCGGGAGTGGATGGACGAGACGGGCGGCGAGCTCAGCGAGCAGTCCATGGTGGGTTGGATCAACGCCGATCTCGCGTTCCAGGGCCTCCTGGCCGCGGGTCCCGAGTTCGACCGCCAGTCGGTGGTCGACGCCACCAACCAGATGACCGACTACGACGCCGACGGGCTCATCAACCCCATCGACTGGACCCGCCAGCACGCCGCCGTCGTCGACGGCGACCCCAGCACCGACTACGCACAGGAGTGCGCCCCCGTGGTCCAGATCCACAACGGTGCCTTCGAGACGGTGGCCCCGCCCGACAAGCCGTGGCTGTGCTGGTCCAACGACAACCAGGACTGGTCAGAACCGACCCCGACCTCCTTCAACTGAGCCCGCCATAGGGATGCGCACGGAGACGACGTTCGGCTCGGGAACAGCCTCGCCGAGCAACCTTTGGTTGCGAGGCGAAACATGATCCTGGCGGCATCGGTTCCAGAGGACATCTTCCGGGCGATCCTCCAGGGCACGCCGCCGGGCGCCGTCTATGCGCTCATCGCCCTCGGCTTCGTCCTGACGTACAAGACGTCGGGCGTCTTCAACCTGGCCTTCGGCGCCCAGGCGTACATCTCTGCCGCCCTGTTCTTCCAGGCCCGGGAGGAGTGGGGGTGGGCGACCGTCCCCGCCCTCGTCCTGTCGGTGTTCGTGGTGGCGCCGCTCATCGGGGTGCTGCTCGAACGGCTCATCTTCCGCCACCTCCGCACCGCCCCGGCCGTGGCGAAGCTGGTGGTGACCATCGGCCTCACGGTCGCCCTGCCGAACCTGTTCGAGCTCGTCACCAGCTTCCAGCCGGTCGCCGGCCGGACACCCGAGGGCATCGTGCCCAACGGGGACGTCCTCTACGACGTTTTCAACGTCTACAGCTTCAGCCGCGACGAGCTAGTGGCCCTGGGCGTCGCGGTGCTGGGGATGCTGGCGCTGGGGGCGTTGTTCCGCTTCACCGCCCTCGGGCTCCAGATGCGGGCGGTCGTCGAGAGCCCGCGCATGACCGAGCTGGCCGGGATCCGGGCCGACCGCGTGTCGGCGTTCGCCTGGGCCCTGTCCAGCGTCTTCGCCGGCATGGCCGGGGTGCTGATCGCACCGCGCTTCAACACGCTGGCGGCGGCCGACTTCTTCAACCTGGTGGTCGTCGCCATCGCCGCCGCGGCGCTGGGGCGCCTCGTCAGCCTGCCCCGGGCGCTCGTCGGGGGCCTGGGCCTGGGCATCTTCATCGCGCTGCTCAACACCTTCCTGCCGCGCTGGAGCGCCGACAATGCCTGGCTGGACGCCATCCAGGACAACCTCGCGCCGGCTGTCCCCTTCGTCGTGCTGTTCGGTGTGCTGGTGCTGTGGCCGGCGATCCGCCGCACCCGCGAGGCGACCGACCCCCTGGCGGGCGTCGATCCCCCGCCACCCGCGCCCGTGGCCGCGACGCGCAGCCGCGCCCTGACGGCCGCCACCCGGATCTTCGCCCTCGGGTTCTTCGGCATCGTCGGCCTCGTCGTGTTCTTCCGGGCCGACCAGTCCTGGCTGTTCGTGGTCACCCAGGCGGTGATCTACGCCACCATCTACCTGTCCATCACGGTGATCACCGGGTTCGCCGGCCAGATCTCGCTGTGCCAGGGCGCCTTCGCCGCCATCGGCGGGTTCACGGTGTTCCAGTTAGCCGACCACTACGACATGTCGGTCATGGTGGCCGCGGTCATCGGCGCCGGCGTCGCGGCCGCCTGCGGGGCCCTTCTGTCCCTGCCGGTGCTGCGGCTCGGCGGCGTGTGGTTCGCGATCGCGACCCTGGCGTTCGCGTATTTCTTCGACGCCGTCCTGGTCAAGGCGTCATGGATCGGCGGGGGCGACACGGCGCTGCTCGAGGGCACCCGGGTGCCACGACCCACGATCGGGCCCTGGGACTTCGCCAACGACCTGTCGTTCCTAGGGCTTGCCCTCGCCGTGTTCGTGCTGGTGTCGTTCGCCGTCATCCGCATCCGGGAGGGCACGGTAGGGAGGACGTTGCGCGCCCTGCGGGGCAGCGAGGTGGCGGCCGCGTCCATCGGCATCTCGCCCGCCCGGGCCCGGATCGTCGCATACGCGGTGTCGGCGTTCATCGCCGGGCTCGGCGGCGCCATGCTGTCGATGCACCAGGAGAATGTGAACTACACCAACAACTTCGCGCCGTTCGCGGCGCTGTTCTGGCTGGTACTCGTCGTTGCATTGGGATCTCG
Source organism: Actinomycetota bacterium (assembly GCA_046723645.1). Taxonomy (GTDB): domain Bacteria; phylum Actinomycetota; class Acidimicrobiia; order Acidimicrobiales; family VFJN01; genus DASQUK01. The sequence goes on from JBKOUY010000048.1 coordinate 33,051, forward strand.
GACCGTGGAGGGGGCCGCCATCGCCGGCGCCTCGTTCGCCCTGTTCGACGTTGTGATCCTCCGCGGTGAACTGCTCGGATGGATCCTGCGCAGCCCCGATCGCATCCCCGGGATTTTCCCCATCTCACCCAAGTGGCGGCTCGTGCTGTTCGGGCTCCTCACCATCCAGTTCGCCCGCCACCCCGAGGGCCTGGTCGAGAATGGCAAACGCCAGTGGATGCGCCGGCTGGAGAGACGGGCGGGGCCACGCACCGGCCCGTCGGACGGGGAGCAGGAAGCAGGGGCGGAGTCGGTCGCCGGGGTGGATGCCGCCGAGGCCGGCGCGGCCGCCGGCGACAGCGACGCGGCCGCCGTGGGCGCCGAGGAGTCGCGCTGATGGGAACCGTCCTCGAGGCCACGGGAGTCTCCAAGCGCTTCGCCGGGATCGTCGCCCTCGACGACGTCTCGCTGCAGGTGGAGGCGGGGGAGCGCGTCGGGCTCATCGGCCCCAACGGTGCGGGCAAGACGACGTTCTTCAACTGCGTCCTCGGAATCCTGCGGGCCGACGCCGGCCAGGTGCTGCTGGAGGGCCGGGACGTCGGCGGCCTGCCCGTGCACGCCCGCGCGCTGCTCGGGATCGGCCGCACCTTCCAGCGCATCGAGCTGTTCGCGGAGTCGACGGTGCGGGAGCACCTGCTGATCGCCGAACGGACCCGGCGGGGCGACGGGCGGCTGTGGAAGGACCTGCTGGGCCGCGGCCGTCCCCGGCCCGACGAGATCGCCCGCTGCGACGAGGTGCTCGAGCTGCTCGGCCTGGGCGACATGGCCGACGAGCCGATCGAGCGCCTCAGCCTCGGCAAGGGCCGTCTGGTCGAGGTGGGCAGGGCGCTGATGACCGACCCCAAGCTGCTGCTCCTCGACGAGCCGTCGTCGGGCCTCGACCGGAACGAGACCGCCGACCTGGCGCATACCCTCCAGGACGTGCAGGCGGCCCACGGTTTCGCCATTCTGCTGGTCGAGCACGACGTCGAGCTGGTGTCGAGCTTCACGGAGCGGTCCTACGTGCTCGACTTCGGTTGCCTCATCGCCTCGGGCCCGACGGCGGCGGTCATGGCCAGCGACGAGGTACGCACCGCGTACTTCGGGGACGTGGAGGTGGCGTCGTGACCAGTGTCGACGCGACCGGTGCCGACGGCCCGGCGGTGCTCGAGCTGCGGAACGTGTCGGCGGCCTACGGCCCCTTCCGCGCGCTGTTCGGCGTGAGCCTGACGGTCGGGCCGGGCGAGGCGGTGGCCCTGCTGGGCGCGAACGGGGCCGGCAAGACCACCGTGGCGCGGGTGGCCACCGGCCTGGTGGCACCCACCGCCGGGTCGGTGCTCGTCGAAGGCAACGACTTCACGAAGTCGGGTGGCTTCGAGTTCGCACGCGCCGGCGTGGCGCACGCGCCCGAGGGGCGCTCCGTGTTCGCGACGCTGACCGTCGAGGAGAACCTCACGCTGTCGTTCCGGCAGTCCAAGGGCCGGAGCGGGGTCGGTCCCGGGCTCGAGCAGGCCTTCGGCATGTTCCCCGTGCTCGGCGAGCGGCGCCGGCAGCTCGCGGGCACGCTGTCCGGCGGGGAACAGCGGATGCTCTCGATGGTGCGCGTGCTGGTGGAATCCCCCGCGGTGCTGGTCGCCGACGAGCTGTCGCTCGGGCTCGCACCGAAGGTCGTCGACGGCGTCTACGACAGCCTCGGCAAGCTCCGGGAGCAGGGCAGCTCGCTGCTCATCGTCGAGCAGCACGTCGGCCACGCGCTGGACCTGTGCGACCGCGTGGTCCTGCTCCACCACGGCGCAATCACGTGGGAGGGCCCGAGCGATCACGCCGCCGACCGGGTGATCGCCGAACTGTTCGAGCCGGCGGCTCCCTGACCGCCGATGGGTGAGCCGCTGGAGCGCCGTGCCGTCATCTCCGGCATCGGCCAGTCCGACATCGGCCGCCGGCTCCACCGCAGCGGGCTCGACCTCACCATCGAGGCCACCGAGCGCGCCGTCGCCGATGCCGGCCTGACCCTCGATGACATTGACGGGGTGTCGACCTACCCGGGATCGGGCGGCCCCTTCGGCGGCGCGTCCGGCGCCGACCTCCACGACGCCCTCCGGCTCCGCCTCGCCTGGCGCGACGGCGGGCTCGAGACCGCCGGCCAACTCGGCGCGGTGCACAAGGCGGTGCTGGCGGTGGCGGCCGGGCTCGCCCGCCACGTCGTCGTGTTTCGCACTGTGGTGGAGGGGAGCGGGAAGCCGCTGCGGCCCGGCGGAGCCGGCGGTGGCGGCGGGCTGCCGGCGTCCATGCGCTACCTCATCCCCTACGGCGCCGGGTCGGCGGCCAACTGGATCGCCTGCTACGCGATGCGGCACATGCACGAGTACGGGACGACCCGGGAGCACCTCGGTGCCATCGCGATCAACGCCCGCACCTTCGCGGCCATGAATCCCAAGGCGATCTACACGGAGCCGATGACGATGGACGACTACCTGAGCGTCCGCATGATCTCGGAGCCGTTCTGCCTCTACGACTGCGACGTCCCGTGCGACGGGTCCACCGTCGTGGTCGTCTCACACCGCGACTACGCCCCCGACGCGCCCCACGCCGTCGCCCACGTCAACGCCATCGGCACCGGCATCCGCGGCCGCCCGAGCTGGGACCAGTTCGATGACCTCACCACGATGACCATGCGGGACTCGGCCGCGTCGCTGTGGGCCCGCACCGAGCTCACCGCCGGCGACGTCGATACCGCACAGCTCTACGACGGCTTCAGCTGGCTCACGCTGGCGTGGCTGGAGGCGCTGGGCTTCTGCGGGCGGGGCGAGGGTGGCCCGTTCGTCGAGGCTGGCAAGCGCATCGGCCTCGGCGGCACGCTCCCGCTCAACACATGGGGCGGCCAGCTCTCATCCGGGCGGCTCCACGGCTTCGGCTTCCTCCACGAGGGGGTCCTGCAGCTCCGGGGCGGCGCCGGCGCCCGCCAGGTCCAGGGCGCCGAGGTGGCCATGGTGGCCGCCGGGGGCGGCCCTGAGTGCGGCTGCCTCCTGCTGACCAAGGGGACGGGATGAGCGCGCCGCCGCGTTTCATCGCCGCGGACGAGAGCGACGAGTTCTTCTGGCGCAGCGGCGCCGACGGCATCCTGCGGTTCCTGCGCTGCGCCAGCTGCAGGCGGATCCATCACCCTCCCGTGCCGCGCTGTCCACACTGCGGCAGCCGCGACCTGGCGCCCGACGCCGTGTCCGGCCGTGCGACGGTCGCGACCTACACGGTGAACCACCAGCCGTTCATGCCGGGGTTCGAGCCGCCCTACGTCATCGCCATCGTCGAGCTCGAGGACGACCCCACGGTCCGGCTCACAACCAACATCCTCGATTGCCCCATCGAGGACGTCCGCATCGGCATGCCGGTCGAGGTCACCTTCGAGCCCAGCGGCGAGTGGTTCGTCCCGCTGTTCCGGCCCCGCTGACGCCCGGTCGGCGCTCCGACGGGCGGTGGCGCTGTTCCGGCGTTCGGATGCGCCGGAATCCGCGCGTTGGGACGCCGGTTCGGTCCCGTACGTCGGCGAAGCGTGGGTTCTGACACTCACGTCAGGTGCGGATACTCTCGGCGGTCGTGATGAAGGTTCGGATCGATGCCGAGATGTGCACCGGGCACGGGCGCTGCTACGCGCTGGCGCCCGAGGTGTTCGAGCCCGACGACGACGGCCACGGCGCGGTGCTCCACGGGGGCGACGTCGCGGCCGGCCAGGAGGATGCGGCCCGCAGGGCGGCCAACAACTGCCCCGAGCGGGCGATCACCGTCGAGGAGTGACGCCGCCCGCCGGGGCGGGGCTCACCGTCCGAGGAAGCCGCGCTCGATGATGTGGGCCGTGGCGGGGATCGTGGACGGGCCGACCGTGCGGGCCCCGAAGGCGTCGAGCAGCGCCACCATGACGAGCGCCTCGGTGTCGACATCGCCGAACCCGCGCGGCTCGAGGAACCGCGCCAACCGGCGTCGGCCCCAGTCGAGCGCGGCGGCCGACTCCGGCTGCAGGCTGGGGTCGTCGGCCGTGGCGTCGAGCCAGACGCGGATCATCGCCGCCTCGGACGCCTGCGTCGTCTGGTAGCGCCGCAGCCACTGGCGCAGCGTCGCCGATGTCGTCTTGGCGCTGGCGGCGGGACCGCCGGCTGCGGCGCCAGCGGCGATGTCGGGGATGTCGGCCATCGCCAACGACACCGTGCGGATGGCGCGCACGGTGAGGAGGCGGATCAGATGGTCCTTGTTGTCGAAGTAGCGATAGAAGGCGCCATGGGACACCTTGGCGGCCTGCGTGATGTCGTCGACCCTCGTGCCGTGGTAGCCGCGCGCCACGAGGACGTCGTGGCCGGCGGCCAGCAGCGCCGCGAGCGTTCGTGCCCCCGTGGGGCTCAGGTCCTCGGGGCCGTCGTCGGTCTGCAGGCCCTGGAGCATCACCGGGCCCAGGGGCACGCGGGGCGGCCGGCGCCTCGCCGGCGCGTGTACGTTCACGGCCGGGTCGAGCCCGCCCACGAGGGTTCGGTGCACGATGTCGGTGATGGCGTCGTCGACGCGCGAGCGGGGATAGCCGGAGGCGCCGCCGGCCCCCTGCAGCGCCGAGCCGACGATCTCGGCGACGCTTCGGGCCCGCGTCATGCACTCGAGCAGGAGGGCGATCGCCTCGTCGAGCTGCCGGCTGGGCAGCACGGACGTCGTGAGCTTCGCGCGCACCTCCGCCACCGTTCGGTCTGCGATGCGGGCGGAGCCGCTGGCGACGGCCTCGTCGCTCTCGGCCGCCGCCTGGTGCGCCTCGAACACCGGCTCGTAGCGGTCGTAGATCTCGCCGTGGCGCCCGACCCAGGCCCGAAGGGTCTCCCAACCCTCGAGGTCGGCCGTCACCGGCCCGAGCGCTTCGGCCGACGCCACGAGCTGGCGTGCCACTTGGCCGGCGAGGTGGCGGAACACGTCCTCCTTGCTGGAGAAGTACTGGTAGAAGGCGGCACGTGAGCAGCCGGCCACCTCGGTGATCCGGATCACCCCGCACTGGTGGTAGCCCTCCTCGCCGAACACCTGGAGGGCCGCCTCGAGGATCCGTTGATGGGCGCGCTGGCCGCGGGCCCCCACGCGTGGATTGTCGGAGAATGGGGCCCGCCTCAGGACCGAAGTGGGATCCCCGTCGGGGAGCTGCTTGGCAGCGTGTGGTCCCATGACAACTCTCAGCTCGACGACGGACCCCGAAATCTAGCAGCGCCGTCAACTTGGCCGGTGGACCAGCCCGAATCCCCGATCCCGCACGGGCCCGCGACTGCGGGCCACTGGTCAGGCGGCGACGCCGATCCCCATGAGGCCGCCCAGGTTGCCGCCCATGATCTTGACCACGTCGTCCCGGGGCATCCCCTCGAGCTCGTCGACGTAGGTGATGGGATCGGCCATGCCCTCGGGATGGGGGAAGTCCGATCCGAACAGCACGTGGTCGGCCCCCAGCAGGTCCACCAGGCCCCTGATGTCCTCCTCGTGGAAGGGATGGACGTAGATGTTGCGCTTGAAGACGTCGATCGGGTGCTCGAGGAACCCCTGCGGCATCATCCGGTAGCCCTCCCGCAGGTTGTGGAAGAGCGGGCGCACGAAGGCGCTGCCGTTCTCGACGACGGCGATCCTGAGGGCCGGGAACCGCGACAGGGCGCCGTGGCAGATCATCGCCGCCATGGTGTCCTCGATGGGCCGGTGCCCCATGGCGACCGACCGGAAGGCCGTGGACTTGAACGGGAGGAACTCGCGGGTGCCCTCCCAGTCGTTGACGTACCGGGCGTAGCCGCTGTCCGACGAGTGCATCGCCACCAGCACGCCCAGGTCGACGACGCGTTGCCAGAACGGGTCGAACTCGGGGAGCCCGGGCGACCGGGACGTGCCGTCGAGGCTGGGCACCGGTGCCGGCCGGATGAGCACCACCTTGGCGCCCCGCTCCACCACCCACTCGAGCTCCTCGATGGCACGCTCGACGATCGGCAGCGTGATGACCGGCGTGGGGAAGATGCGCCCCTCGTAGTCGTAGGTCCACGTCTCGAGCATCCACTCGTTGAGCGCGTGGATGACGGCGTGCGTGGCGCGCACGTCGTCGCGCAGGCGCTCCTCCACGAGGCTGGCCAGCGTGGGGAACATGAGGGCCCGATCGATGCCGAGCTCGTCCATCAGCTCGAGGCGGGGACCGGGCTCGCGAAACGCCGGGATTGCACGCATCGGCTCGCCGATGATCTCCCGATAGCTCTTTCCCTCGGGGTTGCCCCGCTTGAAGTACTCCTCCTGTGCCCCCGGCTTGGCGATGACGTCGAACGTGGGGTTGGGGATGTACTCGCTGATGGTGCCGGCGACGACGATCTTGGTGCGGCCCCGGACGTCCACGTAGTCGATGACGCCCGCGTACTGGTCGGGCACGTGCTTGGTCAGCGCTTCCTTCGTCTCGTACATGTGGTTGTCGGCGTCGAAGACGTCGAAGTCCAGCGATCGGGAGGGCACGTCGTACCTCTCAGTCGTGCAGGGGAGTGTCCTGTGGCGGCGAGTGGCCAGGCGAGAGCGTAAGGCGTTTCTGACAGGTGCGTCAATCGACGGCGGGCGCCCGGCCCTACACGGCACCCGCTACTAGCCCTGGGACCGATCGGACCGCACTACGGTTTCTAACTGTTGCGTCAGTGCCAGAGCGGCTCGACCCGGGAGGGGTAGTCACCGATGGGGATCATGGACGGCGTTCGTGTGCTGGAGGTGGCGGCGTGGACCTACGTGCCATCGGCCGGTGCGGTCCTCGCCGAGTGGGGTGCCGACGTCATCAAGGTCGAACACCCCGAATCGGGCGACCCGCAACGTGGCCTGGTGTCATCGGGGCTGGTGCCGGCCGGGCCCGGGGACGTCAACCACATGATCGAGCTCCCGAATCGGGGCAAGCGGAGCGTCGGCATCGACCTGCGGACCGACGAGGGCCACGACGTCCTCATGGGGTTGGCGGCCCACAGCGACGTGTTCCTCACCAACTTCCTCCCCCCGGCCCGCAGGGCGCTGCGGCTGGAGGTGGACGACGTGCGCGCTGTCAACCCGAGCATCATCTACGTGCGTGGCTCCGGTCAGGGCCAGCGCGGGCCGGAGGCCGATCGGGGCGGGTACGACGGCTGCTCGTTCTGGGCACGAGCGGTCGCCGACATCGCAACGCCGGCGGGGTTGGAATGGCCGATCAGCCAGCCGGGGCCGGCCTTCGGCGACCTCATCGGCGGGGCCTTGATCGCCGGCGGGATATCGGCCGCCCTCTACCACCGGGAGCGCACCGGTGAGGCGCTGGTCGTCGACAACTCGCTCCTCGCCACTGCGCTCTGGGCCACGTCGGCGAGCGTGCTGGCGGCGGGGCTCTTTGGCATCGGCAAGATGCCCAGCTTCGACCGCCGCGATGTGCCCAACCCGATCGTCAACACCTACCGGACGAGCGATGGCCGGTTCCTGTCGCTGATCATGCTGCAGTCCGACCGCTACTGGCCCGAGTTCGTCAGGAAGATCGGGCACCCCGAGCTCGTCGACGACGAGCGCTTCGCGGACGCCGCCGCCCGCGCCGAGAACCGCCGCGAATGCGTCGAGACCCTGGACGCGATCTTCGCCACCCGCACCTTCGACGAATGGCGGGAGGTGCTGATGGACGTCGAGGGCGTGTGGGCACCGGTGGAGACGCCGGGGGAGTTGCTCGAGGACCCGCAGGTTGTCGACAACGGCTACGTGCGCGACGTCCTGGCCCACAGCGGCGCGACCTTCCGCATGGTGCCGTCCCCCTTGCAGTTCGACGAGACGCCGCCGGACCTGACGCGGGCGCCGGACCACGGGGAACACACCGACGACGTCCTGCGGGAGCTGCTCGGGCTCGGGACGGACGAGCTGCTCGACCTCAAGGTGAAGGGTGCGATCCTTTAACACCGACGAGTAGCGCGCATTTGTTCGGCGCCCACCTATGACGACAGGCGCGGCGCGATCTGCGATCATGACGCTGGGAGCCGCTGGGGGTGCGTTGCGTGAGGCCGCAACCACCGCCGAGACGCCAGGGGGAAACGTAGGTGCGTCGCATACCGATCCGACTGAAGCTGGCGGCCGCGCTGGCGATGCCGCTGTTCGCCCTCGCGATCGTCACCGCCCTGGAAGTCGCGCAATCCACGAACGAGCGGGACGACGTCCGCAGTGAGAGCAGCCTCGCCAAGGCAGCCACGGGGCACCAGGGCCTGATCACCAGGCTGCAGAACGAGCGCAGCTGGGCCACGGTCGAGCTGGTGGGCCAGCAGGACACGTACGTGCTCGACACCGAGGGCTACGACAGCACGCGCGCCGAAAGCGACACCGCCATCGCCGCCTTCGAGGAACAGCTGGCCACCGAGGCGCAACCCGTCCGCGAGGCGTTCACGCCGGCGCTGGAGGGGCTCGCCGAGCTGAAGACCGTCCGTGCAGACATCGACGCGTACTCGGGCCCGAGGGACCTCACCAACATCGAGGTCGCCAACGAGATCTACGCCCGCTATTCCGACCTGATCCAGCCGTTGCTCAGCGCCAACGGCCTGGTGGTCTCCGCTATCGACAACCCGGAGCTGCGCCAGGGCGCAGCCGTCGTCGACCTCACCACGCGGCAGGTGGAGGACCAGGCCGAGCTGATCCGCCTGACCGTCGTGGGAGTGACGCTCGGGACTGGTGCCGTCGACTCCTCCGAGGAGATCACGGGCATCTCGCAGGCGCGCACAACCTTCGACCGCAACAACCGCGACATCCTCGAAATCGGCGAGCCCTACGCCGCCCTCGTCGATGAGCTGTACCCCGGGGAGATGGTGTCGCAGCTCTCGGAGCAGGTCGACTCGGCGATAACGACGGGCAAGACCGACGATGTCCAGAAGATCCTGAACCTGATCAGCCTGCCGCCCGACCAGGGATACGGCGGAATGCGAGACCGGCTGGCCGAGGACGTGATCGCCCGCGCCGACGACCTCAGCCAGGCCGCCGAGGTGCGGCAGCGCTGGTACATCGTGCTGGCGGTCACCACCCTGGCGGCGGCACTGGCCATCACCTGGCTCGTGTCGCGGTCGATCACGCGGCCGCTGCGGTCGCTGACCGGCCAGGCCACGGCGATGGCCGACCACCGGCTACCCGAGGCGGTGCTCGACATCCTCGACACACCCCTGGGTGAGGACGTCGACGTCCCCGAGGTGGATCCGGTGGCGGTCCACACCCGCGACGAGGTGGCCGATGTCGCCGAGGCCCTCAACACCGTGCAGGACACGGCCCTGGACCTGGCGGTGGAGCAGGCGGTGCTGCGCCGCAACATCGCCGACTCGTTCGTCAACCTGGGCCGCCGCAACCAGAACCTGCTGGGCCGCCAGCTCGACTTCATCACCGAGCTGGAGTCCAACGAGACCAGCCCCGAGACGCTGTCGAACCTGTTCCGCTTGGATCACCTGGCCACCCGCATGCGCCGCAACGCCGAGTCGCTGCTGGTGCTGGCGGGCGTGGAGCCGCCCCGCAAGTGGGTGGCACCGGTCCGGTTGACCGACGTGATCCGGGCTGCGCTGGGCGAGGTCGAGGACTACCAGCGGGTCACGGTCCGGGGCGTCGAGCCGGCGACCATCGTCGGTGCCGCCGCCGCCGACCTCGCCCACCTGCTGGCCGAGCTGATCGAGAACGCCCTCGTGTTCTCGCCCCCGGACCAGATCGTGGACATCCGGGGTCGCTTCCGGCCCACCGCAGCACCCGACCAGCCGAAGGCGCTTCCCGGGACCAGGGGCCGTCACGGCGCGCCGGCCCGCGCCCACGACGGCAATGGGGAGCGAGAACGCCTGGGCATGTACACGTTGGCGATCATCGACTCGGGCCTCGGAATGTCGGCGGCCGACAGCGAGGCCGCCAACCGCCGGCTGGCCGGTGCCGAGTCGTTCACGATCGCCCCGTCCAAGTACCTCGGCCACTACGTGGCCGGCAACCTCGCCGCCCGGCACGGGATCACCGTCCGCCTGGACAACTCGCCCGGCAACGGCATCACCGCGACCGTCAACATCCCGCCAGCCCTGCTCACTACCGACGCGGTGACCAGTGCGCCCGTGACTCCCCCCCACGGGATGCGGCCGTCCGGCGTGGCCCTACCCCGCGGTGGCCCGGCGCTGCCTCCGCCGGCCGCCGCGGAGCCGCAGCCCCAGCCGGCAGATCCGCCTCCTGGGCGCGTCGCCCCACCCGCCCCGGCGTGGCGACCCCCGCAACCCGCGCCGACATCGGCCGGCTACGAGCCGGCGGCCGCGGCCCGGTCGGTCTTCGACGGTCCCGCGTCGGGTGGCCAGGAAGCGCCGGTGTGGCCGCCGCCACCCAGCCCACCGACGCGAACGGCCAGCGGGCTGGTGAAGCGGCCGACCCGACCCGGCGACGGCGTCCAGCCCGCGGCGGCCGCGCATTCCGGCCCCAACGACGACCTCCTGGCGTCGCTCAGCCGCGTTGCCGGCACCGACCGCAACCACGAGCCGGCCGGCCCCCGAGCACCGGGCGGGGCAGATGGGCGACCACCCGGGCCTGGTCAGCCCACCTCTCCGGGGGCCGGACCGACGGGATCGGCGCCTGGGGGCCGCGGCTTCGACCTCCGGTCGACGGGGACCTTTGGCGTTCCGCCGGCGGGGCCGCCGCCGGCGTCGCCGGCGCACGGCCAGTTGTCCGCGCCGGTGCCCCCGGCCCCGCCGCTGATCCGCCGCGTCCGGGGCGCGCAGATGCCCACGACCGATCCCACGCTGGTGCGCCGGGCGGAGGCCGGCGGTGGCGGCCCGCAGGCGCCCGGACCGAGCACCAGGCGTCCACCGCCAGCCGAGCCGGATGGGCGGCGATCCCCCGACGACGTCTACAGCTTCCTGACCAGCTTCACCGCCGGCGTCCAGCGCGGGCTCGACGAGACGAACCCGCGCCCCGGCCCTCCCAACTGAGGCCCCACGACGCTGGCGTCGTGTGAAAGCCCGTCCGTGCGCCAAGAACCGCTCGACTGCGTGCCCTACCGGGTGCCCGCGGCGTTGACGGTGGTGGCACCGGATGGCACCGGGTGACACACATGGGCGCCCGACCGGAGGTCGGCATGTCGGATCACGAGGAGCCGTTGAGCGCCGACCTGCTTCGGCTCGTGGTCGTGCGTGACGGCGTCGACGTCACGGTGTTCGTGGAGGGTCATCTCGATGTGGCGAGCGGCTGGCGGCTTCGCGACCGCGTCGAGGACCTGCTCACCACGCGTTCGGTGTCCGTCACGATCGACGCCAGCGGCGTGACGTTCGTCGATTCCTCGGGGTTCGCCGCCTTGCTCAGTGCACGGCACTCGGTGATGACGGAGGCAGGCATTGCACTTCGGCTTGCCAACCCGTCGTCCGCGCTGCAGAAGATCGCCGAGGTGACCGGCTTCGAGAAGCTGCTCTCCGAGGAGTGACGCGCAACGGCCCTTCTGCCGGAACCTTCGGCACGCTGGACCTGCCGTCTCCCGTCCTGCGCCGGGGTTACGTTGGGCACCGCCCGTGCACGGCCGGGTCAGCTCCGGTCAGCTCAGGTGAAGGGAGCACGAGCGCATGCCGAGCGACGACGTTCTGACCTGGACGGCGGGACGGCTGGTCGATGCAGTCCAGCGCCGCGAGATCGGCAGCCGCGAGCTGCTGTCGAGCGCACTCGACCGCATCGACCGGCTCAACCCCAAGCTCAACGCCGTCGTGACCTTCGACGCGGAGCGCGCCCGGGCACAAGCGGCGGCTGCCGACGAGGCGACGGTCCGCGGCGAGTCGAGCGGACCGCTCCACGGCCTGCCCATCACCGTCAAGGACGCCCTCGAGGTCGCCGGCGTACGCTCGACCGGCGGCGCGATCGAGCTGACCGACCACATCCCGGCGGCCGACGCGCCCGCCGTGGCGCGGCTGCGGGCGGCGGGTGCGGTCGTGTTCGGCAAGACCAACGTGCCGCGCTGGTCGGGTGACCTGCAGACATACAACGAGATCTTCGGCACCACCAACAATCCCTGGGATCCCGCCCGCGTCCCGGGCGGCTCGTCCGGCGGCGCCGCGGCCGCAGTGGCGGCGGGGCTCACCAGCTTCGAGCTCGGCACCGACATCGGCGGCTCCGTGCGCATCCCGGCACACTGCTGCGGCGTCTTCGGGCTGAAGACCACCTATGGGATCGTTCCCCAGCGCGGCTACCTCGACCGCGTCGGCGGGGGAGTGTCCGACGCGGACATCAACGTGCTGGGACCGCTCGCGCGAAGCGCCGGCGACCTCGCCCTGCTGCTCGACGCCGTCGCCGGGCCCCTCGACGAGGACGCTCCCGGCTGGCGGCTCGAGCTCCCCGCGCCGAGGGCGACGAGCCTCGCCGACTACCGGGTCGGGGTGTGGTTGGACGAGCCCAGCGTCCCGCTCGGCGCCGAGGTGCGCGCCGTCGCCTCTCGGGCCGTCGACGTGCTGGCGGACGCGGGTGCCGGGGTGGAGGAGGCGCACCCGAGCGTCGCCTTCGACGAGCAGGTGACGCTGTTCATGGAGGCGGTGGGCGCCGCCGTCAGCCCCGGAATGGACCCCACGCTGGGCGAGGTGGTGGCGGGTGGCCACCTGAACTGGCTGCACGCGCTCGACCGCCGGGCGGGGTTGCGCCGGGCGTGGGCCGACTGGTTCGACGCCTATGACCTGCTGGTGTGCCCGGTCATCCCGGTCGAAGCCTTCCCGCACAACCAGGAGGGGGAGTTCATCGACCGGACCATCGACATCGACGGCGCCGATCATCCCTACCCGCTGCTGATCAGCTGGACCGGGCTCATCGGCATCATGGGGCTACCGTCGGCCGTGCCGCCGCTCGGGTTCACCGCCACCACCGGCATGCCGGTGGGACTCCAGGTCGTCGCACCCTGGTACCAGGACCGGGAGGCGATCGTGGCCGCAGGCCTGCTGGCCGACGCCTGTGGCGCCGGCTATCGGGTTCCGCCGCTCGACTGAGCAGTTCGCACCCGCCATGCGCCGCGCGGTTCATTGGCGCTCAGTGGCGCGGCATCTCGGCCCACACCCGGGTCCGGCCGGCGGGATCGAAGTTGTTTCCCCAGGTGGACGCAAGCGCATCGACAATGCGCAGGCCGCGTCCCCCCAGCGTCGGCGTGGCACCCCGCTTCGGCCACCGCTCGGGCGTCCGGCGACCGTCGTCCACAACCGCGATCCGCAGCGCATCGGGATCCAGGGTGACGTAGACGTCGACGCGCCCCGAGCCGTGCAGCACGGCGTTGGTGAACAGCTCGCTCGCCACCAGGGCGGCATCGCCGACGCCCGCGGTCTCGCCCCACCGGTAGAGCGTCTCGCGAACGAACGCTCGCGCCGCCGGTATCTGGTCCGTCGTAGGGCGGAAGTGGGCGTAGGCCTGCATCGGACCATCCCCTATCCGTAGGGGGCCTGGGTTAACACGAAAACCTCGGGTTCGCCGCTAAGTTGCCGCTAAGGAGATGCGGTCGCGCGTCACCGGCTCTCCAGCTCGTCGTCGTCGGGCACGGGGCGCTCGTCGTCGGGGACGAGCGTGGCGCCGAGTGCGGCCTCGGCACCGCTGTCGGGCACGGGGCGCTCGTCGTCGGGAACGGGTTCGTCGCCGGCTGCGACCGGGTCGATCTCCACGACCGGCCGCTCGTCGTCAGGGATCGGTGTTTGATCGGCCACGGCCACCTCCGGGGCGCTCTATCGATGTGATCGGTCGGTCGTGACCGTCAGCGCGACGGTCACCACCTTCAGTACCAATACGACCACATCGGTTCCCGGGACTACCCATTCCCTGGTAGGCGTAGGGTGATGCGTCGGTTTCGCCCCACCATGGGGGGGAAAATGTCACCCACGTGGTTCCCGGAGGTGGACATGACCGCAGCGGATGATCGGGATGCCGGGGGCTTCTCCGTTTCGACCCGTCGCGAGGGCACCCGAGGCCTGGTCGCCCTCGAGGGCGAGCTCGATCTGCACACCGCCGACGAGCTGACGAACGCGGTGTCGGGCCTCCTCGAGCAGAAGGTCACACGTGTCGAGGTGGACGCCGGCGGGCTGAGCTTCGCCGACTCCGCCGGCCTGCGGGCCGTGCTCATGGCACGCGCCGCCGCGGAGGACGCGGGCGCCACGTTCGGGATGACCGTCGTCTCGGCCAGCGTCGAGCGGCTCATCGAGATCACCGGCCTGTCCGACCTGCTGGTCGACAATCCCTAGCACACCGCTTCGCGCCCGGCTGGTCTCGGAGTGACTGTGCGCGAGGTCGACCCTTCCGCTGCGGGGCTCGGGCGACGTCGCGCGGGGCGCGGCTTCGTCTACGTCGACAGCGACGGCCGGCGCATCACGGACCCGGCGGTGCTCGATCGGATCAAGGCCCTCGCCATCCCTCCGGCGTGGACGGAGGTCTGGATCTGCCCGGACCCCCTGGGCCACATCCAGGCCGTGGGGCACGACGTGCGGGGTCGCCGCCAGTACCGCTACCACGACGAATGGCGGGCCCGACGTGACCGCGCCAAGCACGATCGGATGTTGGATCTGGCCCGAGCCCTGCCACGGCTGCGGCGGAGACTGCGCCGCGACCTGGCGGACGACGGCATGGGTCGCGACCGCGTGCTGTCCTGTGCGGTGCGCCTGCTGGAGCTGGGGCTGTTCCGCGTGGGGGGCGAGCCCTACGTCGAGGAGAACGGCAGCTACGGCTTGGCGACCCTGCGCAAGGGCCACGTGCGGGCCGTGGGCGCCGACCTGCGCTTCGACTATCCGGGCAAGGGAGGGCAGCGCCGGGTCGTCACCATCGGCGACCCCGACGTTGCCGACGTCGTACGAACGCTCAAACGCCGCCGGCGCGGGGGCCCCGAACTGCTGGCGTACAAGGACGAACGCGGCCATTGGGTGGACGTGCGCTCGTCGGACATCAACGACTACCTGCGCCGAGCGCTCGGATCGCAGTTCTCGGCCAAGGACTTCCGGACCTGGACCGCGACCATCCTCGCCGCCGTTGCGTTGGCGGCCGAGGAGGAGGCGGACACGGAGCGACAGCGCCGCCGGGCCGTTGTGCGGGTGGTGCGCCGCGTCGCCGATGTGCTCGGCAACACGCCCGCCGTGGCCCGCGGCTCGTACGTCGATCCCCGGGTGATCGAACGCTACGAGAGGGGTGAGACCCTGCGTGAGGCGATGGCTGCCGACGATGTCGACACGGTCGTCGAGACCGTGCTTCCGGCGCAGAACGGCAGCGGCGACGGCAGCGGCGATCAGCGTGACGATGACGAAATCGGCGCGCTGGAGGCCGTGCCCGCGACGCTTCTCGCCGAGGTCGACGCAGCCGTCGTCGACCTCATCGAGCGCGCGCCTCGGCGCCGAGCTCGTGACCGGCGGCGTCGCTGACGAGCGTCACGCCCCTATGCGGGTCGCCAGGAGGCAGATGTCGTCGCCGGCCGGGCGCTCCACCAGCTCGTCCGTCACCCGCTCGCACAGCTCGTCGGCGCTGCCGGTGAAGCCCTCGACCGACTTTCGCAGCAGTGCCAGCCCGTCCTGGCCCTGGCGCTCCGGTTGCTCGAGCAGCCCGTCGGTGTAGAGCAGCAGGGCGGTGCTGGGCTCCAGCGGCACCGGGCCGACCACGCCGCGGTCGTCGTCGGGCGGGGCAACACCCAGCAGGCGGCTGTGCCCCTCGGTGACCAGCTGGGTCGCGCCGGTGGGATCGATCACGATCGGCGGTGGATGGCCGGCATTGACCAGTTCCAGCGTGGCGGAGTCGAGGTCGATGACTGCCAGCACGAGCGTCG
Source organism: Actinomycetota bacterium (assembly GCA_046723645.1). GTDB lineage: Bacteria > Actinomycetota > Acidimicrobiia > Acidimicrobiales > VFJN01 > DASQUK01. The sequence continues at coordinate 48,826 of JBKOUY010000048.1, forward strand.
CCGTGTGGAGCTCGCCGAGCTTCTGCAGGAGTACGTCGACCCGCCGCACCACCTCGTCGAGCGGGCCCTCGTCCACTGCGTAGGCGCGGGTCCCCAGGCGCAGCTGGCCCATCACCGCGGCCTGGCGGACGCCGTGGCCCATCACGTCACCGACCACCAGGCCGACCCGATTGCCGGACAGCTCGATAACGTCGTACCAGTCGCCGCCGACCTCGGTACCGACGCCGGCCGGCACGTAGCGAACGGCCACGTCGAGGCGGTCGAACGACGGCACGGCTGCGGGCAAGAGGCTGCGCTGCAGGCTCAGCGAGATGGCGTGCTCGCGCGCCGCCCGTGCCTGTGCCTCCCAGAAGCCGCGCTGGGCCATGTCGAACGTGGACAGGCTCTCGACGAAGAACTCCATGCACGCCGTCACGATTTCGCCCTCGGGCCGACCGGCCACCAGCTCGCCGACCGCCTCGCCGTGGATGGTCGCCAGCTCGAGGATGCCGATCTCCGCCTCGACGGCCGAGTGCCCCAGCTCGTAAGCCCGGCTGCGGCCCGACTCGTCGCGGTGATCGAGGTAGTGGCGGAGCGCCGCCCGGTACTCGTCGGCCAGCAGGTTGGGATCAGTCCTCATCGATCGCCCATCAGCGCGCGTGGTCGACAACGGTCACTCTCGCACACGGGCCACCGCGACGAGGGCGTCGTCGGTCGCCCGCGCGTGGTTGCCGAGGATCGTGCGGGCGATGCGATCGACCGGTTGACCCGTGGCCACTTCGGGAACGAAATCACCACTGACCCCATCGGTGGCCATGATCACGAGGTCGTTGGGGCGCAACTCGGTGGCCGAGGCGCGCAGCCGCGGCGGAAGCCGGTAGCCGACCGCGCCTCCGAACAACACGGCGCTGGCCGTCATCGATCCGTGGCCACCCTCGGTGCGGCGCACGAGGTAGGCCTCCACGTTGCCGACACCCACCCATTGCAGCATCCCCGCACCGCACTCGACCCGCACCAGCGTGATCGCGGCTCCCCGCGTGCGTGCAAGGCCGACGTGACTGAGGCGCAGGAGGCTGGCGAGGGACTCGCTGCTGTGCGCGGCAATGGTGTCGCGGGCGATCTCGGCGGCTTCGGCCGCCTTGGGGCCGTGCCCCAGTCCGTCGATCACCCCGAGCAATGCGCCGTCACCCACGGGCATGCAGGCGGCGAGGTCGCCGGACACCGCCTCGCCAGGCAGCGGTCGACCCGACACCGCCCAGTCGAGGCACGCCACGCGGGTCGCCCGGGATTCCCCGACACCCCCAGCGTTGGGCAGGAGCTCTCCCACTAGTGGACCCTCGCGCCCACTAGGGGCACCACTTTCGCATGACGACAGTGGTGCCCACCCCCAGCTCCGACCGAACCTCGAAGTGGTCCATGAGCCGCCCGGCGCCCGGAAGGCCGAGGCCGAGCCCCGGGCCCGTGGAGTAGCCGTCTTGCATGGCGCGTTCGATGTCGACGATCCCGGGCCCCTCGTCGCTAGCGACCACCTCGATCGCGTTGCGCCCGTCGATCGTCACGAGGCTGATGGCGATCTCGCCCCGCCCGGCGTGGTTCATGATGTTGCGGGCGATCTCGGAGATGGCGGTCGCGATCAGCGTCGATTCGATGCTGGAGCAGCCCATTCGTTCGGCCAGGTCGCGTCCCGCCTGCCGAGCGGTGACGATGTCGACGTCCGCCGCGATGGGGACCCGCAGCGGGCCCTCAGGCGCCACCCTCAGTCCCTCCCGGTTCGGGCGTCGAGGAAACGCAGGCCCTCCTCGAGGTCGAGGGCCGTGTGCACATCCTCGAACGTCAGCCCCAGCTGCACCATGGCGAACGCCACCTCGGGCTGCACGCCGACCACCACGGTGTCCGCCCCCCGCAGGCGTGTCATGTGCGAGATGGTCCGGAGCGAGCGGGCCGCGAACGAGTCCATGAGGTCGAGCGCCGTGAGGTCGACGATGATGCCTCGCGCCCGGTACTGCCCTACCTGGCGGACGAGGTCGTCGCGAAGCCGCAGGGCCTCGGTGTCGGTCATCGCCGACTGGACCGTGGCGATCAGGTACTCGCCCTGGCGCAGGATCGGGACTGCCATCTGGACTGCTAGCGCAGTTCGACGACCGGCTCGAGAGGCTCCGTGTGCGAGACCTCGTAGCCGAGCAGGCGCTCGGCGGCCTCGATGCCGCCCTGAAGATCGCCCACGGCGTTGACCTTCGACAGTTCGACGCCGATGGTCACGAGCGTCAGCGCGATCTCGGCCGAGAGGCCGCTGATGATCACGCTCGCGCCCATCAGGCGCGACGCGTCGACGGTCTGCACGATGTGGTTGGCCACTGTCGAGTCGATCTCGGGGACGCCGGTGATGTCGATGACCACGACCTTCGCCCGGTTGGTGCGGATGGCCCGCAGGAGCTGCTCGGTGAGCTGGCGGGCCCGCTGGCTGTCGAGGGCACCGATGATGGGCAGGATCACCAGCCGCGGCCGCACCTGGAGCACCGGCGTGGATAGCTCGCGGATCGCCTCCTGCTGCTGGCGGATGATCCGCTCGCGCTCCTGGACGAAGCTGACGCCGACCGTGTTGGCGATGCGGTTGGCGGCCGGCTCGTAGACATCGAGCGCGCGGTTGAACAGGTCGAAATCGGTTTGGTACTTCTCGAACACCGATCGCGCCAGCACGTCACGGAGAAGGAGCACGATGCCGAGGACCTCGTCGGTCTCGACGCCGCGGGGGATGATGCGCTCCGACAGGCTGCGGGTGTAGTTCTCCAGCGCCTCGACGCTGCCGGTCTCGAGCGCTTCGACGTAGTTGTCGTAGACCGACGTCGCCTCGGAGAAGATCTCCTCCTGCGTCATGGCCGTGAGCAGTCCGGCGTCGGTGATGCGCCGGGCCCACTCCTCGCGCAGCTGGGCACGGCTCTTGCGCAGGTGGGCGACCAGTTCGGGCAGGAGCAGTTCGCTGCCCTCGCGCGTCGCCTCCACTGCCTCGTCCGCTGCCCGCGATCTGCGGCCAGCCGGGGCCTGCGCGGTGGGACGACTGCGCGTCGCCATGGTTACCTCCCGTCGCGTCCTTGCTTCGGGCCGCTGCGGCGCAGCGAGCCTGCCTGGCCCTGAGTCCGGTGCAGTCGGTCACGGGCTGTCGGGGCGCACCTTAGAGGATGCGCGGATAGGCACGTTGTCTCGGCGCACGGTGGTCAGTGTTGCCGGGAGGCCGAGCTGTGAAGCCTGGCGTTACGCTGCAAAATCCCTACCGTTCGGTGCCCACGTGCGGGCCCATCCGCTCGGCCTCTATTCCGCGTGGTCCGCTGACGACGACCAGACCCGGCGGGCGCCACCGGGCATGCTCGCCGCGCCGCCTCACGGACGGCCGGCGGTCGCCTCCGGCGCCCGCCGCAGGGGCGGCAGGTAGATGCCGATCTCGGTGCGGACCCACCACGCACCGTCCGTGCGCCGCTCGGCTCGCGTCGTGTAGCGGTAGCGGAACAGGCGGGCGCGCACGAAGGCCGGCGGCGCGTCCGGGAACGGGTTGCCCCGCCGGTGGAGGAGGCGGAGCGTGGGCTCATCGCCCTCCAGCAGCTTGGCCGCCAGGCGCGGCAGCCACGGCTCGGCGTAGGCCGGCGACAGCGCCGCGAACCACATCAGCCAGTCCAACCGCAGGTGGTAGGGCGCGACTTGAGGTGGCCGCCGGCGGGGGTCGCCCGGCTTCCCCTTGAACTCGTAGGGCCGCCACTCGGTGCTCGGGGTGAGGGTGGTGGCGTCGGAGCCCTCGATGACGACCTCGTTCCGCTCCCGGCTGATGGTCCCGAACGCCCCGTAGGTGTTGACGAGGTGCAGCCGGTTGAAGCTGAGGTTCATCGCCTGGTGCGACGACAGCATGTTGCGGACGGGCCACCAGCTGAGGACGACGAAGGCGGCCGCCAGCGCCAGCGTCAGTGCACCAAACCAGGCCGGGGAGTCGGCCAGCACCGCCGGGGGCGCGGCCGGCAACACCACCTCGAGGAGCCGGTTGTCGAGGGCGCTGAACGCGAGCGTCATGGTCACCACGTTGAGCCATGAGAAATTGCCGCTCAGCACCAGCCAGCCCTGGGTGACGATCATCGCCACGCCGGCGACCGAGGCGTAGGGCTGGGGCGTGAACAGCAGGAACGGCACGACGAGCTGGGTGACGTGGTTGGCGGCGACCTCCATCCGGTGCAGGGGTGCGGGCAGGCGATGGAACCACCAGCTGAGCGGGTTCGGCATCGGCTGCGTCTCGTGGTGGTAGTCGAGGCACGTCAGGCGCCGCCAGCACCGGTCCCCCCGCAGCTTGATGAGCCCGGCACCGAACTCCACCCGGAACAGGAGCCAGCGCAGGAGGATGATCACCGGCAGCGGCGGGACCACGTCGGCGGGCCCCAGGAACATCGCCAGGAACCCCGCCTCGAGCAGGAGCGACTCCCACCCGAACCCGTAGAAGGTCTGGCCGACGTTGACGATCGACAGGTAGAGCGCCCACAGCGCGAACCAGACCAGCATCGACACGCCGATCGGGCCGCGCTCAGGCAGTCCGACCACGACCAGCGCGGCGAGGCCGATCCCGGTCCATGCCACGACCGCGAGCAGGCGGTCGCTGTAGCGGAGCGTGAAGAGGCTGGGCGCCCGGGACCAGCCCGCCAGCCGAACGTAGCGGGGGACCGGCAACAGCCCCCGTTCGCCGAGCAGCGGGCGGAACTGCTTGACCGCGACGACGAACGCAATCAGGTAGATGACGCCGAGCCCCCGCTGGATCACCAGCCGGGCCAGGTAGTAGTCGGGTGCCGCGAGCCAGTCCATGCGGTCGCTCCCCCAGGCGCGGGACCCCCAGCTTCGCGCCGGACGGCCCCCGCTGGGCGCGAGGAACCGCTACGGCGTGAGGGGTCTGTTAGGCGGTCACGCCGAACAAGCGGCGCAGCGCCACCCTGGCGGCGAGGTACCCCGCCATGCCGTGCACGCCCGGACCCGGCGGGGTGGCCGCCGAGCACAGGAAGACGGCGGGGTCGGGCGTGGCGTACGGGACGCGCGCCACCAGTGGGCGGAACAACACCTGACGGCCCTGGAACGCACCGCCGGCGATGTCCCCGCCGATCATGCTGCGGTTGTGGGCCTGCAGCTGCGGTGGGCCCCAGGCCGACCGCGCCAGAACGACATCCCGGAACCCGGGGGCGAACCGCTCGATCTGGTCCTCGATCGGGCCGGTCAGGTCGCCGCGCCAGCCCCGTGGCACGTGACCGTACGCCCACAGCACGTGCCGACCCCCGGGGGCACGTGACGGATCGACGATCGTGGGCTGGGCCGCGATCAGGAACGGGGGATCCGGCGGGCGGCCGGAGGCGACGGCGGACAACGCACCCCGGATCTCCCGGAACGAGGCGGCCAGGTGGACGGTCGCCGCCCGGCGGGCTTCCTCGGCCTTCCAGGGAACGGGCTCGGAGAGCGCGTAGTCGACCTTGAACACCGCCGGGCCATGCCGGTAGCGGCGGAGCGCGGCGCGATACCCGCCCGGGAGCCGGTCCGCGGCGATAGCGGCGAGGTCGTGGGGCATCACGTCGAACAGGTAGGCCCGGGCCGAGGGCAGCTGGCCGATCGTCGTCACGAGCGTTCGGGTCTCGACGCTGCCGCCCAGCGATCGGAGGTACGAGATGAGCGCGTCGGCGATCGCCTGCGAGCCCCCGCGGGCCACCGGCCACCCCACCTCGTGGGCGGCGAGGGCCAGCATCAGCCCCGCCGACGTCGTGAGCGGCGAGGTCGGCGGGACGATGGCGTGGCCGGCGATGCCGGCGAGCAGCATGCGGGTGCGATCCTCCCGAAACACGCGGGTCGCGAGGTGGACCGGCCACACCGCCCGCATGCCGAAGCGCGCCAGCAACAGCGGGTGGCGCGGGAGGCCCATGGCGATGGGGCGGAGGACGTCACCCGCCAGCTCCGACCAGCGGCCCAGGAACGGCCCCACCATGCGCCTCCAGGCACCGTCATCGCGGCCGAGCGAGGCCGCGGTCTCATCGACCGAACGCGCCAGCACCGCGGCCGACCCGTCGGGGAGCGGGTGCGCCAGCGCCAGCTCCGGGTGCAGCCACTCGAGCCCGTGGTCGGCCAGCGGCAGCGCCGCCAGCGCCGGCGACCCGACGCCGAACGGGTGCACCGCCGAGCACACGTCATGGCGGAAGCCCGGCAGCGTCAACTCCTCGGTCCGGATGCCGCCCCCGGGGTTGTCGGCGGCCTCGAACACGCGGACCTGCAACCCGGCCTGCGCCAGCGTCACGGCGGCGGTCAACCCGTTGGGACCCGATCCCACGACGGCGGCGTCGAGCACGCCCCACCTTTGCCGATCGGCGGTCGCCGTATCGAACCTCAGCGTCTCCGTAGGCCGCTGACCCGCTCCCGTGGCGGCGGGATCTCGGCGCCGGAGCGGCCGGCGAGAATCAGGGCGTCGCGCCTGGCGCCTCGTCGTCGACGTGGATGGCGGCGTCCTCCGCCGGCGGCGTCACCCGCTCGGTCGCGACGTCCCGGGTCGTCTCGTCCCCGCTGAACTCGTCGTCGGGCGCGAGGGGTCCCTGCTCGTCATCCTGCTCCGCTCCGGCCCGCTCGCCGACGAGATCCTTCTCGTCGTCGGCGACACCGGCGTCGTCGCCCACCAGCTCGACGCCCACGTCCGACCCTTCGTCTCCGGCCGGCTCGTCCCACACCTCCGGCTCGGTGCGCTCGTCGCGCTCCGCGAACGACTCGCCGCCCAGCTCCTCGAGCTCGGTCACGCCCTCGTCGTCTGCCGCCAGCGGCTCGTCGGGTGGGTACTCGTCGCCGAGCAGCTCGTCGTCGAGGGCCTCGCCGGTCTGGTCGGGATCCATGCCACTCAACGTACCCACGTCAGCCCGGCGGAACCTCGCGGTGGGTGAAGCGGCCGAGCGACACCGCGTAGCCGGCGTCCTCCAGGGCGGCGACGACACGGTGGACGTGATGCCTGTCGAGCGTCTCGATCGTGACCTCGATCTCCGCCGACTTGGCGGACATGTCCACGAACATGCGCTGGTGGAGGATCTCGACGATGTTGGCCCCTGCCCGGCCGAGGATCGTCGCGACATCGCCCATGCTGCCCGGGACGTCCGGCACCTCGACGTGCAGCCGGGTCAGCCGGCCGCTGCGGATCAGCCCTCGCATGATGACCGACGCCAACAGCCGCGGATCGACGTTGCCACCCGTGATGACCACCCCCACCTTCTTGCCGGCGAACCGCTCCCGCTGCTCGACGAGTGCGGCGACGCCGGCCGCGCCGGCGCCTTCGGCGACCACCTTCTCGATCTCCAGGAGCAGGTTCATGCCGTGCTCGATGGCCTCCTCGCTCACCGTGATCACGTCGTCGGCCAGGGCGGCGATGATGCGGCCGGTCAGTTCGCCGGCGCGGGGGACGGCGATGCCCTCGGCGATGGTCGATCCACCACACGGCCAATCTGCCTGGTTGACGTGTGCGGCCATGGACGGATAGCGCTCCGTCTGGACGCCGACGAGCTCGATCGACGGCGACAGGCTCCGCGCCGCGACCGCCATGCCCGCGAACAGGCCGCCGCCGCCGACCGGCACGACCAGGGCGTCGAGGTCGGGGTCGTCGGCCAGCATCTCCAGGGCGCAGGTCCCTTGCCCGGCGATCACCGCGGGATCGTCGAACGGGTGCACGTAGGTCCGGCCCTCGTCGCCGGCCAGGCGCAGCGCCTCGGCCTCGGCCTCCGCCAGGCCCTCGCCGCGGAGGACGACGGTCGCTCCCAGCTCGCGGGTGCGCTGGACCTTCGTGAAGGGTGTGTTGGTGGGCATCACGATGGTGGCGTCGATGCCGAGGCGGCTGGCGTGGTAGGCGACGGCCTGGCCGTGGTTGCCCGCCGACATGGCGATGACGCCCTTGGCGCGCTCCCCGTCGTCGAGCTGGAGGAGCTTGTTCAGCGCCCCGCGCTCCTTGAACGAGGCGATGAACTGCAGGTTCTCGAACTTCACCACCACGTGGCACCCGAGCACCTGGGACAGGGTCCGGGAGTGCGCGCTGGGGGTACGTTCGATCGACCCGGCCAGGCGCTCGGCCGCGGCCACAACGTCGGCGGCGGTCACCGGCAACGCGCCGGCCGGCGTGGGGGCGGCCTCCTCGCCCGAATCCCGGGCCGTCACGTCGCGGCCCGCAGCGTGCGCTTGCTCACCGTCATGTCCTCGAGCACCTCCGCCAGCGGCTCGACCCCGAGGCCGGGCCCGCTGGGCACGATCATGGTGCCACCCCGCGACTCGAACGGGGGCGTGAGGTCGGTCGAGAAGTAGCGCGACGACGGACCCAGGTCGGGCGGCAGGTTGCAACCCGGCAGCGCCGCGACCGCCAGGTTGACGGCACGGCCGATGCCGGTCTCGAGCATCCCGCCGCAGCGCAGCGACACGCCGGCGTCGCGGCAGCGCTGGTGCACCCGCCGGGCCTCGACCAGCCCGCCGACCCGCCCGGCCTTGAGGCTCACCGCGCCGCACGCCCCGAGCGCCAGGGCCGTGTCGAGGTCGGCCAGGGAGCCGATCGACTCGTCGAGGCACACCGGCACGTCGATCTGGCGGGCCAGGCGGGCGTGTCCGACGAGGTCGTCGGCGGCGAACGGCTGCTCGATGGTGACCAGCCCCAGGTCGGGCCCGGCGAGCCGTCCGAGCGTCGCCATGTCGTCCGGGCTGTCGCTGCGGAAGCTGCCGTTGGCATCGACCAGCAGGGCGACCTCGTCGCCGAGGTCGTCGCGCACGGCCCGCACCGGCTCGAGGTCCCAGCCCGGCCGGATCTTGATCTTGAAGGCCCGGTGGCCCCGGTCGCGCCAGCGCACGATGGCCTCGATCAGGCCGTCGACAGTCCTGGCTATGCCCACGGCGATGCCGGTCGGGACCACCGGGCGCGTGGCGCCGAGGAAGGCAGCCACCGACCGGCCCTCCGCGCGCAGGCCGGCGTCGAGCGCGGCGCACTCGAGGGCGGCCTTGGCCATGTGGTGGCCCCGGACCTCACGCAGCGACCGGCCTTCGAGCAGGCGCGGGACCAGGTGATGTTCGAGGACGTGGAGCGCGCCGGCGGAGTACTCCGGCCAGTAGGTCGGCTCCGGCTCGGCCACGCACTCCCCCCAGCCCGCCGGTCCCTCTGCGGCCATCGCCCGCAGCACAACAACGTCCCGGTGAGGCCGCGTGCCGTGAGCGGTGACGAAGGGCTCGGCGAGGGGCATCCGCACGACGCGCAGCTCGATGCCCTCGAGCACGACCTGCATCGTCACCTCCTGGCGGTGTGTGCCCGATGGGACCCGGGCGGGATTGCCGGGCACCATCATTCCGCGTGGTCCGCCCGGCGAGGTGGTCCGGGCCGACGAGGCCGCCGGCGACGCCCCGCTCCCCGGAGACGATGCGGGGCGCGGTCGGTAGCCTGGACGGGCCATGGCCACAAGCTCGATGACCGCCTTCGCCCTCAAGGCCAACGACCCCTGCTGGTGCGGCAGCGGCCGGAAGTTCAAGCGCTGCCACAAGGCCAGCACCGACCACATCCGTCCGGGGCGCGTGGGCCCGCCACGCACCGTGCCGGCGGACATCACGCGGCCCTCCTACGCCGAGACCGGTGTCCCGGTGCGGCGGGCCGAATCGCACGTGCGGTCGCCCGAGGTGATCGAGCGCATGCGCCGGGCCGGCCGGGCCGCCGCCGAGGTCCTGCAGGCCGTCGGCGCCGCGGTCGCACCGGGTGTCACGACCGACGAGCTCGACGCCCTGTGCCACGAGGAGTGCATCAGGCGGGGTGGCTACCCCAGCCCGCTCAACTATGGCGCCTTCCCCAAGTCGCTCTGCACGTCGGTCAACGAGGTCATCTGCCACGGCATCCCCGACGACCGGGCGCTCATCGACGGCGACATCGTCAACCTCGACGTCACGATCTTCCTCGATGGCGTCCACGGCGACACCAACGCCACGTTCCCGGTCGGCACCATCGACGAGGGTTCGGCGGAGCTGATCCTGGTCACCCGTGAGTGCCTGGACCGGGGGATCGCTGCGGTCTCGCCCGGCCGCCCGATCCGCGACATCGGGCGCGCGATCCAGGCCCACGCGGAGGGCCACGGCTACGGCGTGGTCCGCGCCTTCGTCGGTCACGGCATCGGCGAGCAGTTCCACAGCGACCTGCAGATCCCGCACTACGACGACCCGCGGGCAACCACCGTCATCGAGCCGGGCATGACCTTCACGATCGAGCCGATGATCACCATGGGTGCCTGGCAGCACCAGCTCTGGAGCGACGGCTGGACGGCGGTCACCGTCGACCGGCGGCGCACCGCGCAGTTCGAGCACACGCTGCTGGTCAACGACGACGGCGCCGAGATCCTCACGCTGCCGGGCTAGCCCACTAGCCTCCCCGCCCTTGGGCGACGGTCCCGCATTCTTCGACGTGGTGCTGCGCCAGCGGGCGTGCCGCGAGTTCGCTGCCGATCCGGTCCCGGACGAGCACGTCGCCCGCATGCTCGACGCCGCCGTCCATGGCCCCAGCGCCGAGAATGCCCAACCCTGGGTGTTCGTCGTCGTGAGGGAC
>JBKOUY010000133.1:0-8933 GCA_046723645.1 Actinomycetota bacterium
CATTGGTGCGCAGCACCCCGGGCGTCGGTCGATCGGAGTCGCGGCACGGCCGGCGGGGTGGTATCCAACCGGATCACATGACCGCCTCCGCGATCACGTAGCCGACGAGGCCAGCGAGGACGACGACGAGCAACGACCGCCGTCCGGCGACGGCTACCGCAGCGCCGGCTGCGACGAGCGCGGGAGCTCCACGATGGTCGGTGCCGACGAGGCTGAGCGCCGCCAGTGCTCCGAAGAGTGGCGCCGGCAGTCGCCGGACGATCTCGGCGGTCGCACCGTCCGGTGGCGGCAACACTGCGGTTGCGACGATGCGGCTGCCGACCGTGATCACAGCGACGGCGGCGACGAGGCCAGCGGTGCTCATCGGCGAGCTCCGAGACAGGCGACCCCGATGGCAACAGCGAGGGCGCCGAGGACACCGACCGCCGGTGCCGCGATGAGCACCACGGCCGCCGCCGCGCCGGCGCCTGCGGCTCGGACGGCGTCTCGCCACGTCGAGGCGGTGACGGCGGCGAGTCCTATGAAGAGGACCGGGAACAGGGCGGCGGCTGCTTCCTCGGCACCGCCGACGGAAGCACCGGCGACGCCGGCAGCAGTGCCGACCACCCACGCGATGTAGGCGAGCCCGCCGGTGATCGCCATCGTCCGTGTCGCAGGCGCCTGCTGTGTCAGCGCGAGGCCGACAGTCTCATCGGTTAGGAACAGCGACGAAACCACGGCCCGTCGGACGCGGCTCGACGCAAGCCGGTGCTGCACGAGAGCGCCGAGCGGGATGTGGCGCAGTGCGAGGGGCACGACGGCGACGACGACGGCGCCGGCGGTCGCATTCGAGGCGAGCAATCCAACCATCGTGAACTGGGCGGCGCCGGAGAACATGGCGATGGAGCTGGCGAGCGTGAGCTTGCCGCCGAGCACCGGATCGGCGACAGCGCCGTAAACGAGACCGAACACACCGATAGCGGCCGCGACCGGCAAGGCCGCTGCGGCGACGGCCGCGTCTCCAGATCCTGTTGCAGCCACAGCGGCATGGTAAGCGTACAGTGGTCCTGTGGAGCGGTCCGCTTCGGCGATATCTGACAGGACCACTTCGGGCTGGCTCTTGGAGCTCGATCTCGCCGGCGTCGCGCGGGGCCACCAGGCGGAGGAGCTCACCGACCGTTTGCGGCGGGCCGTGCGGACCGGTCGGTTGCCGGCTGGGACGCGTCTGCCGGCCTCGCGGACGCTCGCGGGCGACCTGGCCGTGTCGCGAGGCGTGGTCGTCCGTGCATACGAGCAACTGGGTGCCGAGGGGTACCTGTCGGCGAAGCTCGGCTCCGGAACGGTGGTCGCGGATGTCCCGGGCAGTCCCGCTGTGAGCATCCGGCGTCGCCAGCGGCCGCCGTCGAACCCGGGCTTGCCTTCGGGCGGCACATTTCCGCGGGCGGCATGGGCGCGCTGCGCGGCGACAGCCTTCTCGCGGCTGACCGATGCCGACTTGGGCTACGGCGACCCGGCGGGATGGCCGCCATTGCGGGAGGAGCTGAGCCGCTACCTCGGCCGGGTCCGGGCCGTGCTCGCGCCACCGGAGCGCATCGTCGTCGTAAACGGCTTCGGCCAGACGACCCGCCTGGTCGCCGACGTCCTTCGCCAGCGAACCGTCGACCGGATCGCAGTCGAGGATCCGGGCTCGATCGGAATCCGCGAGCAGTTCGAGCGCGCCACCGTTCGTTGCGTCGGGGTGCCTGTGGACGATGACGGCATCCGCGTCGACGCACTCGAAGCGGGAGGCGTGCGGGCGGTCGTCGTCACGCCCGCGCACCAGTTCCCCACGGGCGTCGTCGCATCGGGAGAGCGCCGTCATGCACTGTTGGACTGGGCGCGCCGGACCAGCGCAGTGGTTGTGGAGGACGACTACGACGCCGAGTTTCGCTACGACCGGACGCCGGTCGGCGCCCTGCAGGGCCTCGGACCCGATGTCGTCGTCTACGGCGGCAGCGTCTCGAAGACGTTGGCGCCCGGCTTGCGTCTCGGCTGGCTGGTCGCACCCGAGCACCTCGCAGAGACGTTCACGGAGGCGAAGTACTCGGCCGATCTTGCGCGCGGTGTCCTCGATCAGGCGACGATGGCGGAGTTTCTTGCCTCTGGTGAGATGGATCGGCACATCCGGAGGATGGCGGTGGAGTATCGGCGCCGCCGTGACCGTCTTGTCGACAGCGTCGCCGCAGCGTTCCCCGACTGGCAGGTGTCCGGCACCGCCGCCGGCTTGCATCTGTTGGTCCACCCGCCGACGGCGAACGCCGAAGCGCTGGCCGCAGTGGCCCAGGAGTGCGGCTTGGATGCTCGCCCGTTGAGCCGGTACTCGGTCCGACCGTGTCCTCCGCAGGGTCTGGTCGTGGGCTACGGCCATCAGCGGCCCGACACGATCGCCGCTGCGGTCGTGCGCCTGCACCGGCGGCTCACCGCCAACCGACAGGGCCGTGCAGGCGACTGACGGAGCGCGACGGCGACAAGGCCCGCCGGGTACCGGTGGGGACTGACTGGAACCGGATCGAGCGTTGGCTTGCAGGTGAGCACGATGTCGGCGGTGGCGAGAGGCCACTCGAGCAGTCGATCGCCCCGAGCTCACGGCCGGGAGTGAGCAGCGACGCACGAGGATGACGTTGGCGCCGGCGACCGCACTGATGGTGCGGGCGTCGCCGTCGACGCGCGAAACCTGGCGCTCAAGCACGCGCTGGATACGCACACGCTCATCGCCATGCTTGTGAAGGGCGCGATCCTTCCGGCTCGTCTCGGGACCGCCGCCGTCGGAGCGATCCACCCGCCATGGTGGTGGTAGGAAATCTGATCCTCTACGAAGGTCGCCAGGAAACCGGCCTTTCGGCCGCGCCCCACCAGGGGTGAGAGAGGAGAACACCTGTGGCCCAGCGTCGCTACATGAAGCCGCCGTGGATGCAACGCCACGTCGGCAACCGCATGTCCGTGTTGTTCAGACCCTCGCTGATCTCGAAGCTGGCCGTACGTGGCCGGCGCAGCGGACGATGGCACACGACTCCTGTTGCGGTGCTCGAACACCACGGCGAGCGCTACCTCGTCTCCTACCGGGGGGCCAGCGACTGGGCACGGAATTTGGAGGCCTCCCACAGCGCCCGCCTCACTCAGCGCGGCCAGACCGAGGAGATCGAGGTGGACGATGTGCCCGTCGCCGAGCGCACCGAGCTGCTCCGCATCTACGGCGACCGATACGGCAAGATGCCCACGGTCGCCTCGGTCTTGCGCGCCCTCCCCGACCCGGGCGACCATCCAGTGTTCCGGATCACCACGTCGCGGTGACCGTCGGACGGTGGCACCGGCGGCTGATAAGTCACTCCTCCTCCCACATACTGAGCATGCGTCGGGCTGCCGCCCCGGACAACCTGTTGGACGTCGGCCAAACGGCGGATCTTCTGCGCCGCCACACGCTGTCCCGTCGCGCCGGCTTCTGCGCCTGGACGTAGTAGATCCAGGGGCGGACCTCGCCGCTACGGGCCTGGTCGAACCCCGCGTCCCGAATCATTGGCTCGAGCAAATCGACGCGGTTCTCCGCCATGGCGTCGTGCCCGGTGACCCTGGTGATGACGCGGCGGCCGATGCGGCTGGCGGGCGGCCGGAACTCGGCAATCAGGACCGAGCCGCCGGGCTGGAGCACGCGGAACATCTCGCTGATCGCTCGGGGCCTCACGGTTTCTGGCAGGTGGTGGATCATCAGGCTGCTCACCACCACGTCGTACGCGGCGTCCGGGGCGTCGAGGGCTTCCGCGACCCCTTCGCCGAACGTGCTGTTGTCGAGGTGGGAGAGGCGTCGGGCGTGGCTAATCGCCTCGCGCGAGGGGTCCACGCCGTGGGCGGCGCCAGCGGGGGCGACGGCCTGGGCCAGCACTCGGGTGAAGTATCCGGTGCCGCAGCCGACGTCGAGAACACGGTCTCCGGGCCGGGCGCCGCTCTCGGCGGCGAGCCGGGTGAAGACCCGGCGTCGCCTGCCGCCGAAGAAGACCGCTGCGCAGATGTCGTAGGCGTGTCCGCTCCCATGGAGCATGCCGGTTGTGCCGGTGTCCGGGTCGCGGTGCCGGGGCGGTGTGGGCTCGGTCGCCATCTGGTCGTCGGCCCTGGCCTGGATCGGGTGGTGGCCTGGATCGTGCCATCTGTGGCTCATTGGGGTTCTCGTCTCGGAGTAGGTGGGCAAGGTGAGCCGACGTCAGTCGCCGGCGGGGCCGACGATGCCGGTGAGGTGGAGGATCACGACGGTGGCGACGAGGGCGAACACGATGCTGACGATCAGCACGGTGGCCCAGTTGATGCTGGTCGCGGATTCCTGGTCGTCCTCTCGTTCGGGGTGTGGGGGTAGTTCCATTGCGCGGTTCCTGACGGGGGAGGGGGTGGTTCAGGCGTCGCGTGTGGCGGCGACGCGGATACCGGCTGCGGCGATGACCGCGGCGTAGCCGGTGAGGACTGCCGTGCCGGCGAGGGGTGAGAGCAGGTCGTCGAGGTTGGTGCGGACCATGGCTTGGCCGGCGGCAACAGGCAACCAACGTCCGATGTCGGTGACCAGAGTGACGAGGGTGTGTTCGATGACTGCGATCCAGGCGAGCGCAGCGCTGATGGCGAGCACCTGGTTGCGGATCAGCACACCGAGTGCCACACCGAGGATGGCGAACAGGGTGGTGTATCCGAGGGTTCCACCGAGGATGGCCCAGACCTCGGAGTCGCCGAGGGGGAAGGTGGCGCCTTCGAGGTTGTAGAGCAGGCTGGCGATGCCGATGCAGGCGAGCGAGCTGATCACGCCGGCGGCCAGGCCGACGGCCGCGCCGAGGGTCAGCTTGGCGGCGGCGACCTGGTGGCGACGGGGTGTGGTGAGGAACGTGTCGGGGGCGGTGCCGTGTCGGTATTCGCCGGCAGAGATGATGACGCCGACGACGAGCACGAGGATGGCACCGGTTCCCGTCACCGACATGGTGTCTCGGATGCCGGTGGTGGATTCGAGCTCGGCGGCGCTGTCGGCGGACAGGACGGCGCCGGCAACGGCGGCGAACGACAGGGCGACGGCGGCGGGGATGCTGCCGTAGAGCAGGCGGGTGGTGCGTAGCTTGAGCCATTCGGCGGCGACGAGATCGATCATTGTCCGTTGCCTCCGATCGCATCGAGGAACATGGCCTCGAGGGTGTCGCTGGCGCTCTGCTTGGCGAGCTCGGTCACGGTGACGCCGGCCCGGGCAGCGATGCCGCCGATCTCCGTCGTGTTGCGGCCGGTCACGGTGATGGCGCCGTCGGCGAGCAGTTGGTGGTCGGCGCCTGCGGCGCGCAGGGCGCTCAACATGGGAGCGACGCGGTCGACCCGCAGCGTGACGCGGCTGTCGGTGAGGTCGGCGATGTCGGTCTCGGTGACCAGCTTGCCGGCACGGATGATGACGACTCGGTCGACGACCTGTCCGACCTCGGCGAGCACGTGGCTGGCGACGAGCACGGTTTTGCCCTCGTCGGCCCAGGCGCGCAGGATCCGCCGCACCCAGCTGACCCCCTCTGGGTCGAGGCCGTTGGCGGGCTCGTCCAGCACCACCACGTCGGGGTCGCCGAGCATCGCGGTCGCCAGGCTGAGCCGCTGGCGCATGCCCAGCGAATAGCCGCCGACGCGGCGATCAGCGGCGCCACAGAGCCCGACAACCTCCAGCAACGGGTCGATCCGCGAGGCGTCGAGGCG
The DNA here is from genome assembly GCA_046723645.1 of Actinomycetota bacterium. Classification (GTDB taxonomy): domain Bacteria; phylum Actinomycetota; class Acidimicrobiia; order Acidimicrobiales; family VFJN01; genus DASQUK01. Next base: position 5,710 of record JBKOUY010000133.1, read on the forward strand.
TGCGGCCCGGGCGATGACCCGCAGGTGGTTCCGGCCGGTGCGGGCAGGGTGGAATCCAGTGGATTCGAGGACTGCCCCGACGCGCCGGCGCGGCGACCCCAGGTCCCCATACGGACGGCCATCGATCAGCCCCGCACCCGACGTCGGTTCGGCCAGACCGAGCAGGCACCGGAAGGTGGTGGTCTTGCCGGCGCCGTTCGGTCCCAGGAAGCCGGTCACCTTGCCGGCGGGGGCGGTGAAGCTCAGGTCGTCGACCGCCCGCTGCTCGCCGTAGGTCTTCGTCAACCCTCGAAGTTCGATCACTGCCCTTCGCGTCCTCGGATGCGATCCATGGCGCCATTGGACGAATAGCGACGCCGCGCCCGAAACACCCCGCGGGGGGAACTTGTCGGTCCCCATTGCGTGGACGCGGATCCCCCCGCAGGGGGATTCGGGCGGGCGCACCCACCGGTACCCTCGACGTTGGTGTCGTCGATGACCATGGCGCACAAACCCCTGGTGGCTCGGCCCAGCTCGGAAGCGCTTGTCGACGCCGCGATCGTGGCCGCGACCCTTGCCGGCACCCTGGCGCTCCTGGCACACGGTGGCATCGGTGCTTCCCGTCCCGGAGCCGACGTGGACGAGTTCCGCTCGCTCGATGCGATCGGCGTTCTGCTTGCCGCCTGCTCGACGGTGCCGCTCATTGCGTGGCGTCGGTACCCCTTGGGCGTTTTGGTGGTCACCGCCGGGGCGAGCGCGCTGCTGGCCGGCCTCGGCTATCCACTGGACCTGATGATCGGCCCGACCGCGGCCCTCTACTTGCTCGCGGTCAGCCGGCCACCGAACTCCACATGGACGCCGCGCACCACCGGCATCGTCCTGGGGCTGCTGGTGGCGTACCTCGCGGCGGCCGCGGCTGAGCAGGGGTCCTTTCCGGGGAGCGAGCTCCTGCACAGCGGTCTCGCCTGGACGGCCGCCTGGTTCGCCGGCGAGCGCACGCGCCTACGCCGCGCCCACCTCACCGAGCTTCGCCAACGTGCCCAACGCACCGAGCGCGACGCGGAGCGGGAGCGCCTGCTCGCCGCCGCCGAGGAACGGGCCAGGATCGCCCGTGACCTCCACGATTCCGCCGGTCACGCGATCAGCGTCATCGCCGTGCGCGCCGGCGCGGCGCGGCTGCGGCACCACGAGGACCCCGAGCGGTCGCTCCGCGCCCTGGAGGCGATCGAGAACCTGGCGCGGCAGACGGTGAACGAGATCGACCAGATCGTGGGCACGCTGCGCAGGGGCGCCTCGGTGAACGGGGGTCTCGACGCCCCGCCGGGGCTGGCGTCCCTCGACGCCCTGATCGGGCACCATCAAGCGGTGGGACTCGACGTCACGCTCGACACGTTGGGCGCCCCCCGAACGTTGGTGGCGGCCGCCGATCAGGCCACCTACCGCATCCTCCAGGAGGCCCTGACCAATGCCGCCCGCCACGGATCGGGTAGTGCCCACATCGAGCTTGCCTTCGGCGACGCGGCGGTCGAGATCACCGTCACCAACCCGGTGCTCGCCGCCGGAGAAGCGCAGCCCCACGGTGGTCACGGGCTGATCGGCATGCGCGAGCGCGCCACCCTGCTCGGCGGCGACCTCGATGCCGTGCGGGTCAACGGCACGTTTCGGGTCCACGCCCGACTCCCGTACCGAGGACACCGCACGTGACCCGCGTGCTGATCGCCGACGACGACGACCTGATGCGCGCCGGGTTGGCCGAGCTCCTCACCGCCGACCCGGAGATCGACATCGTCGGCCAGGCGTCGACCGGACGCCAAGCCGTCGAGCGGGCGCGCCGGCTCACGCCCGACGTCGTGCTGATGGACGTCCGCATGCCCGACCTCGACGGCATCGCGGCCACCCGTGAGCTGTCGCGAACCGCCCCCGGCACGAGAGTCCTGATCCTGACAACCTTCGAACAAGACGACTACATCTTCGGCGCCCTACGGGCCGGGGCCTCGGGGTTCCTGCTCAAACGCACACGACCCGAAGAGCTGATCGAGGCAGTGCACACGATTGCTGCCGGCGAGTCGCTGCTCTCGCCGTCCGTCACCCGGCGCGTGATCGACCGCATGGCCCAGCAGCCGACCCCCGAGCTCTCCGACCGTGCCGCGCTTGACACGCTCACACCGCGCGAGCAGGACGTACTCGTGCTGATCGCGCGGGGCCTGTCGAACCGCGAGATCGCCACCGCCCTCGTCGTCGAGGAATCCACCATCAGAACCCACGTCAAGCGCATCCTGATGAAGCTCAACCTCCGCGACCGCGTCCAAGCCGTGATCTTCGCCTACGAGATCGGCCTCAACCAACCCGTCCCATAGGGCGGCGCCGAGGGTGAGATCCCGCCGGGTCGGACCGATCGCCGGTGTAATGTCGACCTGCTCGACCCGGTAGCTCTCCACGGCGGTTAGCTCTCAGGCGGTTTGGTCGCGGGGTCGGCGGCGATCTCGGGCCAGCGTGAGCGGGCGGTGTCGTCGGCCGGGAAGAAGGATTCGATTCGAAGCTCCTGCGCGGTGACGTCCATCGGCGTGCCAATGGTCGATACCACGGAGAAGAACGACAGCTCGGCGCCGGCGACAGCGAAACGCAGATCGACCACAGGCACTTCCGACTTCGACGCGTCGAAGCTGGCGAGCACCTCGGCGACATCGTCTCGGTCCCGCAAGGCAGCGACCAGCTCGGCCGTGTCGCGGTCGAGCACCCCACCGACGGCTTCCCGCCGGGCTCGTTCGAGGAGTGCCGGCACCACCGATGGCCAGTTGCGGACACTTTGGCGCACGGGGCCCGGCTCGATCACCAGCCGAAGGACGTTGGCGTCGGCAGGCACCGGTTCGGGTGCGAAGAGACGACCGAAGAGCTGCGTGGCGCCATCGTTGGCCCGGAGGATGTTCCAGGCGCGATCCACCACGACGGCCGGGAAGGGGTCGTGGCCGGCGAGGATGCTCTTGACCGCCTGCTCGACCCGGGCCATCAGGGGGCTGTCCAGTGGTTCGAGCGAGTACAGAGGCGCAAAACCCGCGGCTACAAGCAGGTCGTTTCGTTCCCGGAGCGGCACGTCGAGCGCTCGGGCCAAACGCACCACCATCTGGCGGCTCGGCTGGGCTCGCCCGGTCTCTACGAAGCTCACATAGCGCGGCGTGGTGGCGGCATCGCAGGCCAGGTCGAGCTGGCTCTTGCCCCGCACCGCGCGCCAGTGACGTAGGAGATCA
>JBKOUY010000148.1:0-10270 GCA_046723645.1 Actinomycetota bacterium
CGGCTGGAACGCGTCTCGGCTTGAGCATCCATCTCCTTCGAAAGCGATGACGCCGATCGGCCGTGGTTGCCGGTACCCGTAGTTCCACGGATTCGGTGTCACCGCCGGGCTCCCGTGGCGTGCGGGAGCCCGATCGCGAACAGCGCCGGGTCGGCGAACAACGAGACGCTCTCTCTGATGCGACAGGTGTCGGTCCCACCGTGGGCGCCACGCGGCGGCCGAGGACCTGGCGGGGGATCGGTAGGGCCCACGGGGATCGGTAGTGTCCCGGGGGTTGAGCTCGAGTTCATGGGTGGCTGTCGGCCTCGACAACGGCGGCACGTCCAACAACGCCACGGTGATCGACGCGGCCGGAAGGTTCCTCGTCGATCGCCTGCTGGAAACACCAAGCCGGGTGCGCGAGGGTCCTGACGTCGCGGTCGATGCCCTCGTGCGAGCGTTTGAGCTCGCGCTCGACGCCACAGGCATCGACCGACCCGACGTGCGGGTCGTCGGCCTCGACACGCCAGGGCCAGCCAGCGCAGACGGGGTGATCTCGTCCGCCGGGTCAACAAACTTCTCGCACCCCGGCTGGGGTGGGTTCGACATGCGCGGGGCGCTGGAGGAAGCCCTTGGTGCCCCGGTGGTCTACAACAACGATGGCAACGCGGCCGCGCTGTACGCGCATACGGCCCACTTCGGCGGCGACGCCGATGTCCGGTCGTCGATCTCCGCCATCGTGGGCACGGGCCTCGGCGGCGGTGTCATCGAGTCGGGCCGGATCGTGCGTGGGGCTGCGGGGATGGCCGGCGAACTGGGCCACGTACACATACCGCTGCACGGATTGCTCGAAGTGGGCCAGCCGCTACCCGTGTGCAACTGCGGGTTCGTCGGCGACGCGGAGAGTGTGGCCTCGCTCACCGCCATCGAGAGGAACCTGCTCCCGTTCTGGCTGACCCGGTTCCCGGACCACGAGCTGGCCGGGGTGAAGCCGCCCCACAAGGCGGCGCAGATGGTCCGCTCGTTCGGCGAGCGGAGCGACCCGATGGCGCTCAAGATCTTCGAGCAGCAGGCGATGGCGCTGGGCCGGCTGTTCACCATCGCCGCCAACTACTCCGACCCGCACGCCTACTTCCTCGGCGGCGGTGTGGTGGAGGCGAAGCCCGAGTTCAGGACGTGGTTCCTGAGGCGCGTTCGCGATCACACTCTCCTAAGGGAGGAGCAGGCACGGGTGGCCGAGTTCGCGCTCGTGCCGGACCTCGACATGGCCGGCGCCCGTGGCTCGGCGCTGGCGGCGCTCGCCACCGTGCGCCTTGATGAGACCAGCTAGTGGTGCCGCAACGCCCCGGGTGGCCACCCCTGGGCTGACAAGGTCGCATCGATGTCACCCACCACCTCAACGCCTAGAGCCCAAATTACGATGCCACGCGTGGCCCGGACCTACTCTGCCGCCGGGATCGCCGCCGAGGCGGAGTGCGGCGAGCATCTGGTCCGGTGGCTCGCGGGGCTAGGCCTGCTCACACCCGACGAGCACGGCCGGTTCACACATGGCTCTGTGCTCGCCGTGAAGATGGTGTCGGCCCTGCTGGAGAGTGGCGTCACGGCCGAGACGATCGAGCATGCTGCGGCCGAAGGCATGCTCTCGTTCCGACGGCTTGACGAGTATCTCCCGTACGAGCCGGGTCCGCGTTCGGACCGATCGTTCGCCGAGTTCCAAGCCGCCGCCGGGCCGAGAGCCGGGCTGCTCCCGGCCGTCTACGAAGTGCTGGGGCTGCCTCAGCCGGATCCGTCGGCGCCGATTCACGCCGACGAAGAGGCGATGTTCGGACGCTTCCTCGACGCGTGGCGAATGGTCCCCGATGAAGACTCGTTGCTTCGGGCGGCCCGCTTGATCGCGTTGGGGAGCCGCACGGCGCTCCTCGGCTGCACCGAGATCCTCGACGAGCAGCTCGCCGAGCCCGCCCGCCAGCGGCTGCTTCGGGGCGATCTCGACGAGTTCCCCGACGACATCCGCGTCACGTTCACGAAGGTGACGAACGTAGTCCCGGACATGTTCCTGTGGCTGAGCTCCCGGTACCTGGAGCATCGCAGTGTCACCGGGATCGTCGAGGGGTTCGAGGGGTTCCTCGCCTCCCGCGGGCTGGCGCGGCCGCCGGACCCGCTCGGCCCTCCCGCGATCGTCTTCGTTGACCTGTCCGGCTTCACGCGCCTCACCCGCGAGCGCGGCGACGAGTCGGCCGTCCGGATCGCCACCTCGCTCCAGCGTCGGGCCGACGAGTCCGCAAAGCGGCACGGCGGACGTCTCGTGAAGCTGCTCGGGGACGGGGCGATGCTCCGTCTGACCGACGCGACGGCTGGCGTGGATGCCGCTCTCGACCTCGTTGAGATCATGAGCGGCGAGGGGACGCTGTCCGCGCATGCCGGCATCCACGCCGGTCCCGTGATAGAGCGCGACCTCGACGTCTTTGGGCAGACTGTGAACCTGGCGTCGCGGATCGCGGACGTTGCGCGGCCCGGCGAGGTTCTTGCCAGCCGGGCGGTGGTCGAGCAAGCCGCCGACAGCGATGCGCCCTATTGGTTCGAGCAGATCGAGGATGCGGAGCTCAAGGGGGTTCCGGATTCGGTCGCTCTCTTCCGCGTCGAACGGTCCACATCCGCCGTCGGGTCCTGACCGCGACCTGCCCAACCTTGGTCCGGCAAGGGCAAGGTCCGGCTCCGACGCGGTTCTCGAGGGTCCCCCGAGGTCGTCGTCGCCCTCATTCGAGGACGAGGCCGGCCGCTGATGCCGAGCTGGTCGCCCCACCTGGTTTCGATTGCGCAGGCTACGGAGCCACCGACGCGACGAAGCCGGGCCAGGCACGGTCGATGAGGCGGCTGTAGACGGCTGCGAACAGGCGGCCGCGTACTCCCGCGTGGCCACGGCGCTCACGTACCGTCCACACCAGCCGGGTGCGATCTGGCTCGACGTCCTGGAAGCGGTGTTCATAGTCGATGGTCACGCCCATGACGCGCCCGGTCCAGGTCCACGAGCGGGGCGGATCGAAGTCGGTCATCGTGAATCGCGACCGCCCGATCGGACGGAAGCGGAACATGCCGGAACTGTGTTCCTGTACGGGTCCAGGTGGTGTCACTCGGGCACGGGAAATGTGCGGAGCCCACTGTGGCCACGACTCGACATCGGCCAACGCCGACCACGCCTGGTTTCTGGCGACTGGCACGTCGAAGGATCGTTCGACCAGCACTGTGCCGGTCCGGTCCACTCCCATCCCACCGGTGCCACTTGTGTGCTCGGCCATCAGGTCATCATCGTTGACGTCGCGCCGTCGCGAGGTGAGCGAGTCGGTGGAGATCTCCCACGACCCGGCTCATAGTTTCATGTAGGGCTTCGGCGCGCCCGTCGGAGGTCGTCACCCGGGACCCCATGTGGCGGCGGCACAAGCTGAGCTTGTCGCCGGGGGGTCGAATCGATGTTGGACGTGCGTGCTGGGCGGGGTTACACCGATATTGGTGCGCATCGCCATTGTGGGAGCGGGCCGCATCGGCGGTAACGCAGCCCGGTTGTGGTCACGGGCCGGTCACGACGTGGTCATCTGCTTGTCCCGGCACCCCGACCAGCTCGCCGCCCGCGCCGGCGAGCTCGGCGATCACGTCAGCGCCGCGTCTCCCGCCGATGCGGTGGCCACCGCCGACGTGGCGATGGTGGCCGTGCCGTGGGGAGCCATCGACCAGGCCCTGGCAGAGCTGGGATCACTGGCGGGCAGCGTCGTCGTCGACGCCACCAACGCCTACGGCCCCGGCCCCCAGCCGGCTCCAGGCCAAACCGTTGCCGCGTTCAACTCGGCGCGCATGCCCGGCGCCCGCTACGTCCGGGGCTTCAACACGCTCACCGCGGGCTTCCAGGCCCGAGCGGCCAACCGGACGGGCGACGAGCGGGCCGTGCTGTTCATCTGCGGCGACTATCCCGCAGCCAAAGACGTCGTCGCCAAGCTCATCGACGACGCCGGCTTCGCCGCCGTCGACCTGGGATCCACCGCCCACGCCGCCGTCATGGAGGCCCCCCGCCGACCAGGATCGGTCTACGGCGAGGAATACCGGCTTTCCGAAGCCCAAGCAGTCGCCCACGCCCTACGCCATGGCCAGCCCATCCCACCCACCCCCCAGTATTGACGCCATCGAGGCAACAACCATGACCGTCGCCACTCCGCTGTGCGAGCTGCGGCAGGCGCCGCACTCCACGAGGAGGTCGCTCCGTGAGCCACAAGAACGTCAACCCGAGCGCGCCTGCCGACCGCAAGCGGGTCGCCATCGTCCTGTCCAACCCTGCGGTGTCGTCGACCACCGGCTGGCCCGTCGGCTTCTGGTGGGCCGAGCTGACCCATCCCTACTTCAAGTTCACCGAGGTCGGCTACGACGTCGAGCTGTTCAGTCCCCTCGGGGGCAGGTGTGTGGCCGACGCGATGAGCGATCCTGAGGACGCCAGCCAGTGGCAGGCCGAGGATGTCATCAGCCGCGGCTACAAGCACGACCCGCAGTTCCTCAAGCTCGTCGAGACCACGCGGCCCGTCGACGAGATCGACCAGGACCACTTCGATGCCGTCGTCGTCGTCGGCGGGCAGGGCCCGATGTTCACCTTCGAGTCCGCCGCGAACCTGCACGCCAAGTTCACCGAGTTCTACGAGGCCGGCAGGATCTGCGCGGCCCTGTGCCATGGCGTGGCGCTGCTTCGCTACACGCGGCTGTCCACGGGCGAACCGCTCGTCGCCGGCAAGACCGTCACCGGCTTCGCCAACGTGGAGGAGGACTTCGCCGATCAGTCCGTCTGGGACAGCGGGGCGCTTCCACCGGATCGGCATGTCATGCCGTGGCGCATCGAGGACGAGCTCAAGGCGCTGGGCGCCAATTTCATCCAGGCCGGGCTCTGGAGGGGCTTCGCCATCCGTGACGGCAGCCTGATCACCGGACAACAGAACTTCAGCGGCGGCGACACCGCCGATCTGATCGTCGAGACCTTGGGCAGATGATCGGGGTACGTGCCCGAACCTTGTCCGAACGCCGTTCAAGATTTGCAGGGACGAAGGAGATGACATGCTCGCAGAACGCTCCATCGACGTGATGCTCACGGCGCCGGACATGGTCGCGGTGAAGCGCTTCTATGGGGACAGGGTCGGGCTCGAGGCGCTGATCGAGAGCGACGACTTCGTGACATTCCGGTGCGGCGGCGACAGCCGACTGGTCGTCACCCGCACGACCACGCCGAGCATGGAGCAGACGACGAAGGCGAGCTGGCGGGTGACCGACGTTGCCGCCGAGGTGGCGGAGTTGCGTGAGCGTGGCGTCGAAGTGGTCGACTACGACGAGCCTGGCTTGCGGACAGTGGAAGGCGTCGCCGACGTCGGCTTCGCCCTGTCTGCGTGGTTCGTCGACCCCGGCGGCAACACCATGGCGTTGCTCCAGTTCAAAGACCAGGCCCTGGCTTGAGCAACGAGACGCATCAGCCGCTCGACTCGCCGCCTCACCGCATCCAGGGTCCCGTCACCACGACCGTGACCCGGCGGGTCAAACCCGGCCACGAACCCTTCTACGACCAGTTCCTCGAGGGCATCATCGCCGCCGCCAGCAAGTTCCCCGGTCACCTCGGCGTCGACGTGTTCCGCCCCGAGTCCGCCACGGCAGGCGAGTACCGCATCGTCTACCGCTTCGACACCGATGACCACCTGCGCGCGTGGCTCGATTCCGACGAGCGCGCCGCCTGGGTCGAACGGGCCGAGCCCCACGTCATCGGCCCCATGAGCACTCGGTTCATGACCGGGTTGGAGACCTGGTTCACCATGCCGGCCGGCGCGAATGTCCCGCCGCCACCGGCCTACAAGATGGCCCTGCTCACCTGGATCACGATCTTTCCGCTCATCACCCTCGTGGTCATCGCCCTCGATCCCCTGCTCGAGAAACTCGAACTCGTACCCCGGTTGGCCGTCACCACCGCGGTCACCGTCCCCATCATGACCTGGCTCGTCATGCCGCGAATCACCCGGCTGCTACGCGGCTGGCTGTATCGGAACGCCTCGCCCAGTCGTCGAATCGGTCAACGGTGACGCAGGCAGGGGAACCCGCGATGCAGACACGCCAACGCCACGGATCCAGCTGGCGCGTCGGCGAGCGATGGGCGGAGACGTGCGTGATCAGACGGCCCGCGTGACGATGGGTCCAGCGGGGATCTCGGCGATGAATCGCGCCCCGCCGAGAGGGCCGTCCTCGACGCGGATCTGTCCGTGGTGCCGCGAGATGATGGCGCGCACGACGGCGAGTCCCAGTCCGCTGCCGCCTTGCGGTCGGGCCCGGCTGTCGTCGAGGCGCGTGAAGCGTTCGAACACTCGCTCACGGTCGGCGGGGGGAATGCCTGGGCCGTCGTCGTCGACGATGATGCGAATGGTGTCCTCGTAGGACGAGACGGTGACCCGCACGACCGAGGTGGCGTACCGGGCGGCGTTGTCCACCAGGTTGCTGACGGCGCGGCTGAGCTCGTCCCCGGCGGCGGCGATCTCGAGCGGTTGGCCGTCGGCCGGCCAATGCACGACCTCCACCGGCACCCGTCGTGGTCGCCGCGCCTCGGTAGTCGCGAGCGCGGTGAGGTTCACCGGCTGCTGGCGTATGGCGGTGGCGCCGTTTTCGTCCTGAGCGGCAAGCAGCAACAGGTCGTCGATGAGAGCTTCGAGGCGGGCTTCCTCGGCCAGCGCGGTGTCTACCGCCGCCGGCCAGTCGGTGCGGTCCGGCTTGCGACGCGCCACTTCGAGGCTCGTGCGGATGGCCGCCACCGGGCTGCGCAGCTCGTGCGAGGCGTCGGAGACGAATTGCCGCTGCCGAGTGGCCGTCGCGTCCAGGCGGCCGAGCATGGCGTTCATCGTGCGCGCCAGGCGGCCGATCTCGTCGGTGGTGGGGGGTTCGGGCACCCGGCGGTGCATGGTGGAACCGGTGATCTCGTCGACTTCGGCGCGAATCGCATCCACCGGGCGGAGTGCCCGTCCGACCAGCACCCACGCGACCGCGGCGACGAGAGCGATGACCGCCGGAAGGCCGATCAGCAGCCTCTCGCGGAGAGCGTCGACGCTGCGGGCCACCTGGTCGACGGGTGCCGCAGCGATCACGGTGAGCTCGCCGGTCGGCGTGTCGACGGTGCGGGAGATCGTCTCGAGCGAAGTGGCCACCACGCCGTTGGCGCCAACCATGAGGCTCGATCCCTCGGCGCCGTCGGGGGGAGGAATCAACGCCCCGTCGGTGGCGACGCTGGGGTGAGGTTCTCCGGGCCGACCTGTCGCCGCGGGCCCGTTCTTCGAGCGAGTGACCATGAGCGCCTGGCCGTCCTGTTGGAGGGAGGAGGCCACGACCTGCCCGTGTTCGTCCGTAACTTGCAGGAGATTGAACCCGACGGACGACGTGCTCTCAACGGCGTCCTGGGGGTTGGCACCGTCCTCCAGTCGTGTGACGACCTCGTCGAGGTTGGCGTTGACGTCGTCATGGACCTCGCCGAGCTGCGTGTCTTCCACCGAGCGGACGAGCAACCAGCCTGCGGTGCCGACCGCGACCGCAGTCACCAGCATCGCCGCCAGCGTGATGCGCACGCGCACGGACTGCAGCGGATGCGTCCAGCGGCGCCAGCCGCGGGTCGGGGCGGAGCGAGCTGGGCTAGCCATCGGCGACCAGCCGGTAGCCACCGATGCCTCGCATCGTCTGGAGCGACCGCGTCCCGAACGGCAGGTCGATCTTGCGCCGTAGATAGCCGACGTACACCTCGACGACATTGGCGTCGCCGTAGAAGTCCTCGCCCCATACCTCGCGCAGGAGCTGGACCTTGGTGACGCCCGTCTCGGCGTGGCGGAGCAGGGCCTCGAGCAGCGCGTATTCGCGGCGGGTGAGATCGATCGGGACCTCGCCACGTCGGCATGTGTGTTGGACGGGGTCGAGTGCGAGGTTCCCGGCCATGAGCTCACGGGGCCGGGGGCCTGCGTCCCGTCGGGCCAAAGCCCGAAGCCGCGCCACCAGAACCACGAACGAGAACGGCTTCGACAGGAAGTCGTCGGCGCCGATGTCCAGCGCCTCGGCCTCGTCGTAGTTACCGCTCTTGGCGGTGAGCATGAGGATCGGTGTCCAGATGCCTTCCTGGCGCAAGGTCGCGCACACCTTGTAGCCGTTCATGCCAGGCAGCAGGATGTCGAGGACGATCGCGCCGTACGCACGCTCACGCGCCCGCCACAGGCCGTCGAGACCATCGTGGCTGAGCTCGACGTCGAATCCCTCAGCGCGCAGACCCTCCTCGATGGCCTGAGCGAGGTGGATCTCGTCCTCCACTACCAGAACGCGCACCACTGGTGATTCTGGTCCTCCGGGCGTCCGAGGACACCCCCGCCTCCTGAGAGGAACTCTCAGCCGCGCGGCCGTCTCAGCGGTCTCTCAGTGCCCGTTGGTCATGGTGGCGCCATGATGGCGAAACCAATCACGACCACGCTGGCGGCCCTGGCACTTGTCGGTCTAGTGGGTGCGTGCGGCGGCGACGGTGACAGCTCGGACGGGGCCGACGACGTGGCGAGCGTGTCGGGTGACGGCTCCGACGAGCAGGCCCAGGGCGACGACCAGGCCGACACCGAGGATGAGCTCCTCGACTGGGTGGAGTGCATGCGCGACGAGGGGATCGACATCCCCGACCCGACCCGCGACGAGGACGGCAACCTCGTGATCGAGGGCCCCGGCATCCGCCTCGGGAGCGGCGACTCGGACGGGTCGACCTCCAGCGACGACGAAGGAAGCGATGGCGACGAGCCCACGGTCGACCCCGACGAGATGGATGCCGCCATGGAGGCATGCGGAGAACCGCCCGCGCTGGGCCCCAACGACATCAGCGAAGAGGATCGGCAGGAGATGGAGGAGAACGCCCTGGAGTTCGCCGAGTGCATGCGTGACGAAGGCATCGAGGACTTCCCCGATCCCGACTTCTCCAACCTCGGACCGGGCGGCGAGCCCCAGCAGCGAAGCTCCGATGACGACGGTGGCGACGGCGACGATGGGGGCCCGCGAGTCTTCCTGGGACCGTTCGGTGAGATCGACATGGACGACCCCGAGGTCCGTGCCGCCTTCGAGGAGTGCCAGGACCTGCTCGGCGGGCCGGCGTTGCCGCCCCAGCCCGACGAGTCCGGGTCGGACGAGAGCTCGCAGGCGTGAGCGTCGACCATGCGACGGCGACACCGGCGTCGACCGCCGGGTCGCCCGGCGGCAACGGCGAGCGCGACGAGGATGCCGCAGCCTCTCGCCGTCGCCGACTCCGGCGCCGTCAGGCCCTGGCCGGTGTAGTTGTCCTGGCTGGGCTGGTCACCGCCGCCGTCGTCGCCATGGGCGGCGACGGCGGTGAGGGCGGCGGCAGGGCCGCGGCGACCACCACCGTGCCGATCGAGGTGCGCGACCTGGTGGCCACCGACGAGTACAACGGCGAGCTTGGCTACGGCGAGACCGAAGCGGTCACGGCTGGGCGCAGCGGCGTCGTCACCGGCGTCACGCCGGTCGGGACCACGGTGGGCCAGGGCGACGTCCTGTTCCGCCTCGACCTGCAGCCCACGGTGTTGCTGCACGGTGACGTCCCCGCCTTCCGCGATCTGAGCGTCGACGCCGACGCCGGCGCCGACATCACCCAACTCGAGCAGGCGCTTGTCGATCTCGGATTCGGTGACGGCGTCACGGTGGACGGCGAGTTCACCGAGGCCACCGCCCACGCGGTGGAGGCTTGGGAGGAGGCACTCGGCCGCACCGACCCCGACGGGGTGGTGACGCTCGGAAATGTGGTGTTCGCCCCCGCCGACGTGCGCATCGCGGAGGTGACCGCCGACACGGGCACGCAGGTCCAGTCCGGCGCAGACGTCGTCCAGGTCACCGCCACCACCAAGGTCGTGACGCTGGGCCTCACCGTGGACCAGGTCGCCAACGTCGAGGCTGGGACGCCCGTCACCGTCACGCTGCCCGATGACACCGAGGCCACCGGCAAGATCATCGACGTCGCCAGCGAACCGAGCACCAACGACGGCGGCGACTCCGGCAACGGCGACGAGGGCGGCGGCGGAGGGGAGGACACCGTCCCGGTGACCGTGGCGCTGGACGACCCCACCGCGGGCGACGGCTTCGAGAGCGGCACCGTCGATGTCAGTGTCGAGCGCAGCCGCACCGAGGACGCCACCGCGGTGCCCGTGATCGCGCTGCTCGCCTTGCGCGAGGGTGGCTACGCCGTCCAGGTCGTAGACGACTCGGAGCCCGA
>JBKOUY010000117.1:0-8933 GCA_046723645.1 Actinomycetota bacterium
TGTCACTCCTGCCCGACCCCCACCGCCGCCCCTGATGGCGTCGGTCTGCGACCGACCCTGTCACATCTGATGCGTACATTTCGTCAAAAGCAGGACCAGGGGGTAGGAGCGCGGCGGCACCTACCCCCCGGTCCGTCCATGGCACCGACGTTCAGACCAGGCGGCGGTCGGTCGCCCAGCGCGTGAGCTCGTGGCGGCTCGACAACTGCAGCTTGCGCAGCACCGACGAGACGTGGGTCTCGATCGTCTTGATGGACACCTGCAGCCGGCGGGCGATCTCCTTGTAGGTGTAGCCCCGCGCCAGGAGCCGCAGGACCTCGCGCTCCCGCGGCGTGATCTGGTCGAGCTCCGGGTCGAGCGATGTGCCCGGGGGCAGGTCGCCGGCGAAGGCGTCGAGCACGAAGCCCGCCAGGCGGGGCGAGAACACCGCGTCCCCGTCACGCACCCGCTCGACCGCGCGGGCCAGGTCGTCGGCGGCGATCGTCTTGGTGACGTAGCCCCGGGCCCCGGCGCGAATGACTGCGATCACGTCCTCGGCGGCGTCGCTCACCGACAGGGCCAGGAACACGACCCCCGGGTGCGTCCGGTGCACCGCCTCGATCACTGCGCGCCCGCCGCCGCCCGGCAGGTGGACGTCGAGCAGGACGACGTCGGGCTCGGTGCTGCGGACGCCCTCGACCGCCGACTCGACGTCGAGCGCCTCGCCCACGATGTCGAGGTGGCCCGCCAGCTCGGTGCGCACCCCCGACAGGAACAGCCGGTGGTCGTCGACCAGGTACACGCGGGTCTGCCCGGTTGGCGTCACGCCGTCGACTCCGCCTCGAGCGCCAGCTCGAAGCTGACCTCGGTCCCCTCGCCGGGAGCGCTGTGGAGCTGGGCGCGTCCGCCATGGCGCGCCATGCGGCGCACGATCGAGTGGGTGATCCCTCGGCGGTCGCCGTTCACCGCCGCCGGGTCGAATCCCCGGCCGCGGTCGCGGACGAAGGCCTCGATGCGGCCATCGGCCACCTCGGCGTAGACCGACACCTCCTCGGCGCCGCTGTGCCGCGCGGCGTTGAGGACCGCCTCGCGCACCGCCGCCACCAGCGCATCGACATGCTCGTCGACGGGGCAGTCGCCGACGACGACCACGTCGACCGCCACACCGTGATCGGCCTCGACCTCGTCGGCGACGCGGTCGAGGGCGATGGCCAGGTTGCCCGGAGCGTCCGCGGACGCCGACCGGCGACCGTCGTACAGCCAGGCGCGCAGCTCCCGCTCCTGCCGACGCGCCAGGCTCCGCGCCTGCTGGGGCGCGTCGGCGTGACGCTGGATGAGGGCCAGGGTCTGGAGAACCGAGTCGTGCAGGTGGGCGGCCATCTCGGCACGCTCCTCGTTGCGGATCCGCTCCCGCCGCTCCGCCCTGAGCTGGCGGACCAGGCGGGCCACCCAGGGGCTGAACAGCAGTGCGCCCCCGAGGACGGTGGCGAGCACCGCGATCCCCACGCTGCCGACCGCCGCCAAGGCGCCGTTGGAGGCCAGGAAGGACCCGATCCCGGCGATCAGCAGGCCGGCGCCCACCAGCACCCGGGCCCACACCATCCACCCGCCGCGCAGGGCCTCGACCGGGTTGGCCGGCAGCCGCGTCATCGCCTCGCGCCAGCGGGCGCGGTCGCTGTCGCCAGCCCGGGCCAGGACCAGGCCGATGCCGATGGCCGCCACCACCGCCGGCCACACGATCTGGTCGGGGAAGAACGGCGCGACCCAGCGGACCAGCAACAGCGACCCAAGGGTGATGCAGCCCACCGCCAGCGCGAGCTCGCTGCCCCGCTTGGAGCCGGGAACGGCCTCGGGCGCTGCGCCGTGTTCGCCGTCGGCGGGTTCCTCGGGGAGCACCGCCCAGGCCACGAGGTAGAGGAGCACCCCCGCGCCGTTGGCCAGCGCCAAGATGCAGGCCGCCAGCCTCACGACGATGGGATCGACGCCGAGCCACCGGCCAACGCCCGCGCAGACACCCGCCACCATGCGTTCGTCGCGGCGGCGGACGAGGCCGTGGGGAAGGCCGGTGATCGGTGGTCGGGGATGCGAGCCCATCGGGGCGTTCGGATGCGCCGTCACGTGACGGCCACCGTCCATGATGGCAAGCGCGCGGCGGAATCGCCTCCGGGGACCGCTCGGGGACATCCCTGATTGTGACCTGGGCGCGCGCTCCCGATGATTGCGGCATGGATGTACCCCCCCACGCGCCGCCTCGGCCCGAGGATCCGGCCGCCGGGCCCGGCGCGCGGCGGCTCGTCCGCGAGCCGGACGACCGCAAGGTCGCCGGGGTGTGCGCGGGCCTCGCCGACCGCCTCGGCGTGGACGTGTCGTTGGTGCGCCTGGGTGCCGTGATCCTCGCGGTCTTCACGCCGGTGGGCCTCATCGCCTACCTCGTCGCCTGGGCCATCGTCCCCGAGCGCCGGCCCGACGAGCCGCGAGTGGTGGCGCCGCCGGCGCAGCTGCCCCGGTTCGGCCGGGTCCCGCTGTGGCTGTTAGTCCTCTGCGGCGTGGCCGTCGCCTGGACGCTGAGCGACGGTTCCTGGTGGTCGTGGTGGCCCAATGGCCCGGTGCTCGCGCTGGCGCTGGTCGGCCTCGGCGTCTGGCTGCTGGTCCGTGACGACGACGGTCGCCCACCCACCGCAAGCGCGGCCGACCCGGGAGCAACGGAAGGCCCCACGTCCGAGAATCTGAACACGCACGGCGGTCACGGCACTACACTCAACGCTGGTTTCGCTCAAACCCTCGACGAGAGCGAGGGCGCCGGGCCATCGGGCGAGTTTTCTCCCCCGGTCTCGCCCTGGTGGTCCGGCGCCGAAAGCGACGCCCCGACCGCTAGCCCGGCGCCCGCGGGTCCGCCCGCAGCAGGCGAGCGGTCACGCCGGACGCATGTCGCCCTGGCCTTCGTCGGGCTCCTGCTAATCGGCGCCGGCCTGGCGTGGCTGCTGTACGTGCTCGACGTGGCGACGCTGTCGCTGCGCGATGGCCTGGCGGCCGGGCTGCTCATCGTGGGGCTGGGTCTCGTGGCCTCGGCCTGGTGGGGCCGCGCCTGGTCGCTGGCGGTCCTCGGGGTCCTGTTTGCCGCGACCATCGCCATTGCGGACCTGATCGACGTGCCGTTCGACGCCGGCACCGGAGACCGGACGGTGGCGGTCGACACCCGGGCCGAGCTTGCCGACACCCACGAGCTGTTCGCGGGCACGCTGACCCTCGACCTGCGCCGCGCCCCGCTGACCGACGGCCCCAGCACCATGGAGGCGTCAGTCGGCATGGGCAAGCTGCGGGTGATCGTCCCCCGCAACGCCAGCGTCGAGGTCGACGCCAAGGTGAAGGCCGGCAACATCGACGGCGAGCTGGCGCCCAGCCCCGACGAGGGCGGCGTCGACCTGCACGAGACCTTCGCCGCCGGCGACAAGCGGGCGCCGGTACCCGACCTTCGCCTCGACCTGCAGGTGGGCATCGGCGAGCTGGAGGTCGACCATGCGTAGGCACGCGTTCGATCCCGTGGCGCTGGTCCTCGGCACGGTGTTCCTCGCCGCCGGTGCGATCGTGCTCGCGGGCGGCGAGCTGATCACCGACGGGCGGGCGCTGGTCCCGGCGGGGCTGATCGCCCTCGGGGTCGCGCTCCTGGTCCACGTCGTCCGGCGCGCCCGCCCGTCGACGCCGACCACGCCGGTGGCCGAGCCCGTGCCCCCGGTCGCCAGCGACCGGGACCTCGACGCGCTGTTCGCGCCCGTCGACGACGCGCTCGCCGACTGGGAGCGGACGCACGGAGGCACCGATGCCACCGAGGTCGAGCCGACCCAGGCGGATGCGACCGGTGGCGCCGCCGCCGACGCCACCGACGATGACTCGACCGACGCCGGCACCGCTGGCGCCGGCGCGACCTCGCGGGACCCCACCGACGCCGACGCGACGGAGATCGTCGACCCCACCCTGCGATACCCGCGGTCCGAGCCGGAGTGACCGGAGCTCAGCCCGCGAGCACGGCCCGGGCCACCAGGTCGGTCCCGAATGCCGTGAGGATCGCCAGGTACAGGAGGCCCGTCGCCGCCATCACCGCGGAGTAGTAGCGCTCGCGCAGGGCCGCCCGGGTCACGATGACGAGCCCGATCGTGGTCACGGCGCAGGCCACCCAGAACCAGCCGAGCGTGCCGCCGTAGCCGTCGTCGATGGTGCCGGTCAGCACCGACCCCATGCCCGTCGGCCACAGCAGGGCGGCCACCTCGAACGGCCAGACGATGGCCGTCCAGCGGACCAGCTCCAGCAGTGGACCCCGGGCGAGCCCCGGCTGCACGAGGTACCAGTGGCCCAGGAGCATGGCATCGGAGATGGATCCCAGGAAGGCGGCGCCCACCACCACCCGCACGACGGACAGCGTCGCCGGATCGCCCGCGGCGATGCCGGCCGCCACCAGTCCCGGGATCCCGACGAGGGGAGCGATCAGGTCGAGCCAGGGCGGGAACTCGGGGGCGTCGGGATTGGGGCCATCGGCGCGCCGGTCGATCCCGGTCATCGCCGCCACCCGAGCGGAGCGCCGCTCGATCCGCTCCCGCTCCCCCGCCACGCCGGCCCTGCGACGCACGACGGAGACCGCCAGCGCCACGCCGGCGGCAACGGCCACCGCCAGCGACGACGCCTCCCGCACCGGCACCGGATCGAGCCACATGCCCACGGCGAACGCACCCAGCGCCATCACCCCGTAGACGCTGCGGAGCAGCCAGCCGTAGCCGATGCCGACCTGCCGCCGGCGGGTCGTGACCCACAGGAACAGCAGCCCGCCGACCGCCCACTGCAGCAGCACGGTGGCGGCGTCGAGCCCTATCACGTCGAGGAAGGTACGGGTCGGGCGCAGGCCGACGCCATCAGGGGCGGCGGTGGGGGTCGGGCTGGAGGTAGGACCGCACTGCGTCTTTGAAGCAAAAGCGGGGCACAGGCCCCGAGGATCTTCAAAGCCGGTCAGGCGTCGACGACCGCCAGCCCGTGGTCGGCCCTGTTGAGCTCGTCGGGCCCGGACTCGTCGGCCACCACGATGTCCTCGAGGCGCAGGCCGAACCGGCCGGGCAGGTAGATGCCGGGCTCGATCGAGAAGGCGTGCCCGGGCGCCAGAGGCGCGGCGTTGCCCGCCACGATGTACGGGTCCTCGTGCGCCTCGACGCCGATGCCGTGCCCGGTGCGATGGATGAACCGGTCCCCGTAGCCGGCGTCGGCGATGATGCGACGGGCAGCGGCGTCCACCACCTCGCACGGCGTGCCGATCGTGGCGGCGGCCGTGGCCGCCCGCTGGGCCTCGTGCAGCACGGCGTAGGCCTCCACCACCTCGGCCGGCGGCTCGCCGACGTGCACGCAGCGGGTGATGTCGCTGCAGTAGCCCACGCCGTCGCCGTCGAGCATGGTGCCGCCGTAGTCGCACAGCACGACGTCACCCCGACGGATCACGCGGCCTCCCGCCTCGTGGTGCGGGCTGGCGGCGTTCTCACCCGCGGCCACGATGGCGAAGTTCGCATGCTGGTGTCCCTCGGCCACGATGCGTCGCCCGAGGTCGGCCGACACGTCCGCCTCGGTGCGCCCGACCAGCGGGATGGCGCCGGCCTGCAGGTCGGCGGCGATGCGGTCCACCGCCTCGGCGGCCCGCCGCAGCGCCTCGACCTCGGCCTTGTCCTTCACCGCCCGCAGCGGCCCGAGAACGGTGCCAGCGGTGACGAACCGAGCCGCAGGGAGCGCCGCCTGGAGCGCGAGCACGAAGCGTGCCCACGTGTGGTCCCCGACCGCCACAGTGGCCGCGTGGCCGGCCAGCCCGGCGACGATTGCGACGGGATCCTCGGTCTCCTCCCAGGGGCGCAGCGAGAACACCTCGGGACGCTCGGCGACGCGCGGCGCCTCGAGCCGCGGGACGACGAGGCTCGCGTCGCCGTCCCTGGGCAGCACCAGCATCGTGAGCCGCTCGAGGGGCATGGCCATGTACCCGGTGAGGTACGGCAGGTCGGGACCGACCGACGGCAGCAGAACGTCGACGCCGAGCTCTGCCATGCGCGTGCGGGCCCGATCGGCGCGTTCGCTGAGCATGCGGACCATCGTACGGCCGGGCCCCGGAGGTCCCGGACCGGCTGGTGGACCGCCTCAGTCGCCGCGGGCGACCGCCAGGCCGCCACCGGCGGCCGAGTCGGCCGCCTGGCGGGCGTGATAGCTCGACCGCGTCAGCGGGCTGGACTCCACGTGCGGGATCCCCAGCGCCTCGCCCACCGTGCGGTAGCGGTCGAACGTCTCCGGCTCGACCCAGCGGGCGACGGGCAGGTGGTGGGTGGTCGGACGCAGGTACTGACCGATGGTCACGATGTCGACCCCGACCGCCCGCAGGTCGGCCAGCGTCGCCTCCACCTCGTCGTCCGACTCGCCCATCCCCACGATCAGGCCCGATTTGGTCACCAGCCCGGCCTCCTTGGCCCGCGCCAGCACCGCCAGGCTGCGCGCGTAACCGGCGGACGGACGCACCGCCCGCTGGAGGCGGGGGACGGTCTCGACGTTGTGGTTGAAGACGTCGGGCCGGGCCTCGGCGATCGCCGCCAGTGACGCCTCGTCGCCCTTGCAGTCGGGGACGAGCACCTCGACCTGCACGCCCGGTGTCCGCCGCCTGATGGCGCGGATCGTGTCTGCGAACGCCCCGGCGCCGCCGTCGTCCAGGTCGTCCCGGGCCACGGCGGTCACGACCACAAAGGCCAGCCCCATCCGCTCGACCGCCTCGGCCACCCGCTCGGGCTCGGTGGCGTCGAGCGGTTCGGGGTGCCGGGTATCGACGAGGCAGAACCCGCACGCCCGCGTGCAGCGCTCGCCGTTGATCATGAACGTTGCCGTGCCGTCGGCCCAGCATTCGAAGATGTTGGGGCAGCCGGCCTCCTCGCACACCGTGACAAGTCCCAGGTCGCGCATCGTGTGCTTGAGCCGCAGGTAGCCCGGGGCGGTGCGGAAGGTCGACCGCAACCACGGGGGCTTGCGCGTCGCGATCTGGAGACCCTCGGTCACGCCGGCCTCCGTGAGCCGGCCCCGGAGCCGGACCGGCACTGTCTCCCCCGGGCCCTCGCCCCGGCTGAACGCCGACAGGTCGCCCGGCGAGTGGCGCCAGACGACGTCCTGCCTGTCGGCACCGGCGCCCTTGCCCCAGAGCCGCGTTGCCCGAGCGGCGACGACGTCGACCACCGTCCGCATCTCGACGTCGATGCCCTCGTCCGCGAGCGACGTCACCTGCTTGTCGGGGATGCCGCACGGCACGATGTAGCCCCAGTACCGCATGTCGGGCGCGACGTTGAGGGCGAACCCGTGCATCGAGCGGCCCCGGGTCAGCCGCACGCCGATGGCGGCGATCTTGCGGGGATTGGCGCCGTCGGGATCGACCCAGACGCCGGGGTACTCGCGGAGGCGGCCGGCGTTGGGCAGCCCGAGATCGGCCAAGGCGTCGATCAGCAGCTGCTCGACCGACCGCACATAGGCGACGGTGTCCGCCAAGTGCCGCCGCCTATCGGCGCCGTGCCTTGGCACCGTGTCTCCCGCTCTTGCAGCTTCGCCGCAGGCCGCTCGGGCACGGCCTCGCGTTCGCTCGGCCTCCGGCCAGTGCTTGTCGCTGCCCCGCTTGGCCGGCAGCGAGACGATCGGGTAGCCGACGATCTGCCCGGGGCCGTGATAGGTGACGTCACCGCCCCGATCGGTGCGGACCAGCTCGGCGCCCACGTCGGCCGGTGGCACCAGCACGTGGCGCATGTCGGCCCGCTTCCCCAGCGTGTAGACGTGCGGATGCTCCAAGAGGAGCAGATGGTCGTCGGGCGATGAGGCATGCATCCCTCGCTGGAGCGCCCAGGCCTCCCGGTAGGGCACTCGTCCCAGCCAACGGATCCGCAGCGTCATTGTCAGGCGAGCTCGGGCGCCCAGTCCCGCGTCTCGATGATCTCCTTGATCTGCCGCAGGAAGGCGGCCGCGTAGGCGCCGTCGAACGCCCGGTGGTCCCAGGTGAGGGTGATGTTGCCCACCGAGTGGATGGCGATGCCCTCGCTGCCGTCGGGCAGGTCGATGACGACCGGCCGCCGCTTGACCCCGTCGGTCGACACGATCGCCACCTGCGGCTGGTTGATGATCGGCAGGGTGAGGGTGGTGCCGAACGGGCCGGGGTTGGTGATCGTGAACGTGCCGCCGGCGATGTCGTCGGGGCCCAACTGCTTGGCCCGCGCCCGGCGGGCGAGGTCGCTGATCTCGCGGGCCAGCGCCCGCAGCCGCTTGCCGTCGGCGTCGTGGATGACCGGCACCATCAGGCCCTTGAAGTCGAGGTCGACGGCAACGCCCAGGCTGACGTAGTTGTGCACGATCAGCTCGTTCTCGCCGAAGCTGGCGTTCACCTCCGGGTACTCCCGGATGGCGTCGATGACCGCCCGGCTGATGAACGGCAGGTACGTGAGGCTGAAGCCCTCGGCCGCCTTGAACGCCTCGCGCTCGGCGGACCGCACGCGCTCGACGCCCTCGAAGTCCACCTCGATCGAGGCGTACACGTGCGCCGAGGTCTGCTTCGAGCGGATCATGTGCTCGGCGGTGCGCCGCCGGATGTTGGTGTGGGCGATGCTGGTGTCGCGCTCCCCCGCCCGCGCCACCGGCTGGGCCGCAGGCGCCGCGGGGCGCGCGGCGGGCGCGGGTGCGGGGGCCTGCGCCGGGGCGGGAGCCGCCGGCTGAGATGGGGCCGGCTGCGGCTGGGCGGGGGCCTCGGGCGCAGGCGCGGCGGCCACTGCGCCGCCCTGGTCCAGGACCGACAGCACGTCGTTGCGAGTGATCCGGCCCCCAGGCCCCGTGCCGGTGATCGCGGCCGGGTCGAGGTTGTTCTCGGAGATGAGGCGGCGCACGACCTGTCTCTTATACACATCTGACGCTGCCGACGATACGTG
>JBKOUY010000195.1:0-24669 GCA_046723645.1 Actinomycetota bacterium
CTCGTGTACATGACGCAGCGGCTGCTGTGGCCGCTGACGCGGCTGGGCGAGACCTTCGACCTCTACCAGCGGGCCATGGCGTCGACCCGGCGCATCCTCGACCTGCTCGCCGTCGATCCGACGATCGTCGACGGCGTCCGCACCCTGCCACAGCCGGTGCGGGGCGCGGTGCGCTTCGAGTCGGTGCACTTCGCGTACGGCCCGCTCGGACCGTCGGCCGCCGCCAGCGCGGCGGGCAACGGCGACGGCGAGCGCCGTCGGCGGCCCGTCCTCGACGGCTTCGACCTCGTCGTGCCGCCAGGCGAGACCCACGCGATCGTCGGGGCGACCGGGGCCGGGAAGTCCACCGTCGTCAAGCTGCTCCTGCGGCTCCATGACGCCACGGCGGGTCGCGTCTGCCTCGACGGTGTCGAGGTGAGCGACGTGCCGCTGGCCGAGCTGCGCCGCGCCATCGGCTATGTCGGCCAGGACGTCTTCCTGTTCCAGGGCACCGTGCGCGAGAACCTGGCGTACGGCCGGCCCGACGCCGGTGACGCGGAGCTGGAGCGAGCCGCCCGCCTGGCCGAGGCGGAGGACTTCATCGCCGAGCTGCCCGATGGCTACGACACGGTCGTGGGCGAGCGGGGCCAGAAGCTGTCCGGTGGCCAGCGGCAGCGGCTGTCGATCGCCCGCGCGATCCTCAAGGACCCGCCCGTGCTGGTGCTCGACGAGGCCACCTCGGCGGTCGACAACGAGACCGAGGCGGCCATCCAGCGCTCGCTCGAGCTGGTCGGCCGCGACCGCACCGTGATCGTCATCGCCCACCGGCTGTCGACCATCCGCCACGCGGACCGCATCCACGTGCTGGAGTCGGGGCGGATCGTGGAGTCGGGCAGCCACGACGAGCTGCTGGCGGAGCGGGGCCTGTACGCGGCGCTGTGGCGGATCCAGACCGGCGAGGTGCACGCGTTGCGGCCGACGGCGTGACGCCTGTGGCAGCCTGGCGGGGGGCGGGGAGGGGGAACTGGCGATGACGAGGCCTCTGCTCCGGCTCGCGGCGGCGCTGTGCTGCGGGTTGCTCGTCGCCGCCTGCTCGGGCGGGGGCGACGGCGGCGACGGGGCCGACGGCGCGGGGCGGGCGGCGTCAGGGGACGACGAGACCGCGGCGCCGGCCGCGCCCGCCGACGTAGAGCCCCGCCCATCCGTCGGGTGCGGCTCCAGCACGGTGCGCGACGGTCAGGAGAAGGTGACGATCAGTTCGGGTGGCGTCGAGCGCTGGTATCTCAGGCACGTGCCGCCGGCGCACGATGGCAGCACGCCCGTGCCGGTGGTCGTCGACCTCCATGGCTACAGCGAGGGCGCCGAGGTCCACGCCGTGGTCTCCCAGTTGGGCCCGTACGGCGACGATCAGGGTTTCGTCACCCTCACCCCGCACGGCCAGGGCGAGGGGCCGGTCCCGCTGTGGGACACCGCCCCCGGGGGCCCCGACCAGGCGTTCCTGGAGGGAATGCTCGACGACGTGGAGGCGTCCCTATGCGTCGACACCGCCCGGGTCTTCGTCACGGGGCTGTCGAACGGGGCCATGATGACCTCGATGCTCGCGTGCGAGCTCGCCGACCGCCTCGCCGCGGCGGCCCCGGTGGCCGGCGTGACCAAGGTGGCGGACTGCGACGCCGACCGGCCGGTGCCGGTCGTCGCGTTCCACGGCACCGATGACGGGTTCCTCGCCTACGAGGGGGGCCTCGGTCCGCAGGTCGCGAGCCTCCCCTCGCCGGACGGCCGGGGCACGCTGGGCGACGCGGCGGCCCAGGCGAACGGGTCGGTGGGGCCCACTGGCCCCTCGGTCCCGGATGTGATGGCCGACTGGGCGGAACGCAACGGCTGCGACAATGCCGCCCCCGACGAGGAGGCGGTCGCCGACGACGTCACCCTGCTGACCTTCCCCTGCCCGGCCGGGGCCGAGGCCGAGCTGTACCGGGTCGACGGTGGTGGCCACAGCTGGCCGGGATCCGAGTTCCTGGCCGACGCCGAGGCCGTGGTCGGTCCCACGACGATGTCGATCTCGGCCGACGAGATCATGTGGGACTTCTTCGAGCAGCATCCACTGGTCGAAGCAGGTGGCAATAGTTGACCCGGGCGAGGGACAATGGACTCCCGTCAACGACGACTCCGTTGAGGGGGACGCAATGTCCGAGCACCCCAACGTCGCCCGCATCGTCGAGGGATACGAACGGTTCGCCGCGCGTGACGTCGACGCCGTGCTGCGATTGCTGTCGCACGACGTCGTCTGGCACGTCGCCGGTGGCCGCTTCGCCGGAGATCACAAGGGTCGGGACGAGGTCGCGGCCCACTTCCAGGAACTGACGCGCTTCACCAAGGGCACGCTCCTGCTGAACGTGCTGGACGTCTTCGCCGACGACCGCCATGCCGTCGCCCACGTCCGTGAGACGGCGACCCGGGCGGACGGAGCCCGCCTCGACGTCCGCGAGGCCCACGTCTTCCACCTCGATCCCGATGGCCGTGCCACCGACTGGTGGAACATCCACGGCGACCCCGAGGCATACGAGGCGTTCTTCACCTGATCGATACGCGCGTGCCGCACTCACCGACCTGCCGGTGGTGGTGCCGTCGACAGATTGACGCCGAGCGGCGTAGTGGGTTTCCCGGTGTTCTCAGACCACCATGGCGGCCCGGGCGTCGCCGGAGTCGAGCAGGCGTCCGCTGGGAGTCGGGTGACATGCTGTCTGGGTGCCGGTGTCGAACCCGAAGGCGAATCTTCACCGCTACCTGCAAATGGCCCGTGAGGTGCTCCTCTGGAAGTTAGAGGGGCTCTCGGAGTACAACGTCCGCCGACCCACGACGCCGACTGGCACCAACCTGCTCGGGCTGGTCAAGCACGTTGCGAGTGTCGAGGCGGGATACTTCGGTGTCACTTTCGGTCGGCCCTTCGATGAGCCTCTGCCCTGGTATGAGGAGGGCGCCGAGCCGAACGCGGACATGTGGGCCACTGCGGACGAGTCGCGCGAACAGATCATCGCCTTCTATCGCCGTGTCTGGGCGCACTCGGATGGCACGATCAACAGCTTGGAACTGGACACGCTCGGTCACGTACCACACTGGCCCGATGACCGAAGCGAGGTGACGTTGCACCAAATCCTGGTGCACATGACGGCGGAGACCTATCGGCATGCTGGCCATGCCGACATCATTCGTGAGCTCATCGACGGTGCCGTGGGGGCCCGACGAGATAACGACAACATGGCGCCGGGCGACCAGTCTTGGTGGGACGAGTACCGGAGTCGGCTTCAGCGCGTCGCGCGCCAGGCAGAGTCAGGCTCCACTCAGAGGTGAAGGTTGCCCTCACCCCGGGAAGTCGCCGGCGGCGATGCGCAGCTTGCGAAGCAGCTCGGTGAGGCGGTCGAGCTCGTCGACCGTCAGGCCGTCCACCCCGAAGCGGATCGAGGTCACGGCCTCGGTGGCCTTCTCGACCACCTGGTGGCCGTCCTCGGTGATCTGCGCCAGCACGGTGCGGCGATCGGTCGGGTGGGGGATGCGCCGAACCAGTTCCTGCTGCTCCAGCCGGTCGATGATGTTGGTCACGCTGGTGGGGTGGAGCATGAGGCGGTCGCCCATCTTGCCCATGGGCAGCTCGCCGTGGCGGCTGAAGTAGAGCAGCACCAGCGCCTCGTAGCGAGCGAACGTCAGGTCGAACGGCTTGAGGGCCTCGTCGACCTTGGCGATCAGGATCTGCTGCGCCCGCATGATCGACGTGATGGCGGCCATGTGGGCGGGCGCGCCCCAGTGGCGGGACTCCCATTGCCGACGCGCCTCGGCGATGGCGTCGAAGGGGAGCGGACGCTGGCTGCCCACGGCACCCGATCCTATGTCGGACGACCGACGCTCGGGCGACTGACTCTCGGTGAACCGACCTTAGGTAGACGAAATCTCGGACTTCCAACTACCCTGACGGCGTGAGCACTGGGGGAGACACCGCGGAGATCCACCGTCCGGTTCACCCCGTCCGCCTGGTCACGGCCGCCAGCCTGTTCGACGGCCACGACGCCGCGATCAACGTCATGCGGCGCATCCTCCAGTCACAGGGCGCCGAGGTGATCCACCTCGGCCACAACCGCTCGGTCGACGAGATCGTGCGGGCGGCCGTGGAGGAGGATGTCCAGGGCGTCGCCGTCAGCTCCTACCAGGGCGGGCACATGGAGTTCTTCCGCTACCTGGTCGACCGGCTGCGGGCCGAGGGGCGCCCCGACGTCAAGGTGTTCGGCGGGGGCGGCGGCGTGATCGTGCCCGACGAGATCGTCGAGCTGCACGACTACGGCGTGGCCCACGTGTTCTCCCCCGAGGACGGTCAGCGTCTCGGCCTCGCCCGCATGGTCAACACGATCGTGGAGGCCTGCGACGTCGACGTCGCGGCGCAGGTGCCCGCCGACACCATCGAGAGGGTCGTGGAGGGCGACCACCGGGCGCTGGCCCGGGCCATCACCACGATCCAGGGTGCGACGCTGGGCCGCGACGAGCTCGCCGACCTGCGCCGCGCCGCAGGCCGGCGTGCCGTGCCGGTGCTCGGCATCACGGGCACCGGCGGGTCGGGCAAGTCGTCCCTCACCGACGAGCTCGTGCGGCGCTTCCGCCTCGATTACGAAGACAAGCTCCGGATCGCGGTGGTGGCGATCGATCCCACGCGGCGGCGGGCGGGCGGGGCGCTGCTCGGCGACCGGATCCGCATGAACGCGATCGACCACCCCCATGTGTTCATGCGCTCGCTCGCCACCCGGGGCGCGGTGGCCGAGGTCCCCGAGCACGTCGAGGACGTCATCACGGCGTGCAAGGCCGCCGGCCACGACCTCGTGATCGTGGAGACCCCGGGCATCGGCCAGGGCGACGCCGGCATCGTCGGCCTGGTCGACGTGTCCCTGTACGTCATGACGCCCGAGTTCGGCGCCCCGAGCCAGCTCGAGAAGATCGACATGCTCGACTTCGCCGACGCCGTGGCCATCAACAAGTTCGAGCGGCGGGGGGCCGACGACGCACTGCGCGACGTGCGCCGCCAGCTCCAGCGCAACCGGGAGTCATTTGATACCCCGCTGGAGGACCTGCCGGTGTTCGGGACGATCGCCGCCCGCTTCAACGACGACGGGGTCACCGGCCTGTACCAGCATTTGGTGGGCCTCCTCGGCGAGCACGGGCTGCCCGCCGGCGGCGGTGCGCTGGGGCGCGCGGACACGCGTGTGCCCACCGGGATCACCGCCATCGTGCCGCCGGCCCGCAGCCGTTACCTGGCCGACGTGGCGGAGGCCGTGCGGGGATACCACCGCCGCACCGAGGAGCAGGTGGTCGCCGCCCGGCAGCGCCAGGCGCTGCGGACCACCCACGACCTGCTGGCGGATGCCGGGACGCGGGATTCCGGCGCCGCCGCCGCCGGCGCCGCCGACGAGGTCGGGGCGCTGCTCGACGACGCCGAGCGGGCCCTGGACGGCGAGTCGCGCGCGCTGCTCGACGACTGGCCGGCAACGGTCGAGGCCTATTCCGGCGACGAGCACGTCGTCACCGTGCGCGACCGCGAGATCCGCACGGCGGTCACCGACATATCGCTGTCGGGCACGCATGTCCCGCGGGTGGCGTTGCCCCGGAGCCGGGCCGGCGACGACGGGACGCTGCTGCGCTGGTTGAGGAACGAGAACCTTCCCGGACGGTTCCCGTTCACCGCTGGGGTCTTCGCCTTCAAGCGCGAGGGCGAAGACCCCACGCGGATGTTCGCCGGTGAGGGCGATGCCTTCCGCACCAACCGGCGCTTCCACCTGCTGTCGGCCGGGCAGCCGGCGACCCGCCTGTCCACGGCCTTCGACTCGGTGACGCTGTACGGCTTCGACCCCGACGAGCGGCCCGACATCTACGGCAAGGTGGGCAATTCGGGCGTGTCGATCGCCACGCTCGACGACATGGAGGTGCTCTACGACGGGTTCGACCTCATCGACCCCGCCACCTCCGTGTCGATGACGATCAACGGTCCGGCGCCGGCGATCCTCGCCATGTTCTTCAACACCGCCATCGACCAGCGGCTGGCCGCGTTCGAGGCCCAGCACGGGAGGCCGCCCAGCGACGACGAGGCCGCCGACATCCGCTCCTGGGTGCTGGCCACGGTGCGGGGCACCGTGCAGGCCGACATCCTCAAGGAAGACCAGGGCCAGAACACCTGCATCTTCTCCACCGAGTTCGCCCTGCGGCTGATGGCCGACATCCAGGAATGGTTCGTCGCCCACCGGGTCCGGAACTTCTACTCGGTGTCCATCTCCGGGTACCACATCGCCGAGGCCGGCGCGAACCCCGTCAGCCAGCTGGCGTTCACCCTGGCGAACGCGTTCACGTACGTCGAGGCCTACCTCGCCCGGGGCATGCACATCGACGAGTTCGCCCCCAACCTCAGCTTCTTCTTCTCCAACGGCATGGATCCCGAGTACGCCGTCCTCGGCCGCGTCGCCCGGCGCATCTGGGCCATCGCCGTGCGGGACCTCTACGGCGGCGACGTGCGCAGCCAGAAGCTCAAGTACCACATTCAGACATCCGGCCGGTCGCTGCACGCCCAGGAGATGTCGTTCAACGACATCCGCACCACCCTCCAGGCCCTCATCGCCGTCTACGACAACTGCAACAGCCTGCACACGAACGCCTACGACGAGGCGATCACCACCCCCACCGCCGAGTCGGTGCGGCGGGCGGTGGCGATTCAGCAGATCATCAACCAGGAGTGGGGGCTGGCCCGGAACCAGAACCCGAACCAGGGCTCGTTCATCATCGAGCAGCTCACCGACCTGGTGGAGGAGGCGGTGCTGGCCGAGTTCGACCGGCTGGCCGACCGGGGCGGCGTCCTCGGCGCCATGGAGACCGGCTACCAGCGCGGCCGGATCCAGGACGAGTCGATGCTCTACGAGCAGCGCAAGCACGACGGGTCACTGCCCATCGTGGGCGTCAACACCTTCCTCGCCCCCGACGCGACGCCCGGCGAGCCCTCCGGGGGCGCCGGCCGGCCACTCGAGCTGGCACGGTCGACCGAGGATGAGAAGCAACGCCAGCTCGGCCGGCTCGCCGACTTCAAGGCCCGCCACGCCCAGGAGCGGGCGGCGATGCTCGACCGGCTGCGTGGCGCGGCGCTGGCCGGCGACAACCTGTTCGCGGTGCTGATGGACGCGGTGCGGGTCTGCTCGCTCGGCGAGATCAGCGACGCCCTGTTCGAGGTCGGCGGCCGCTACCGCCGCAACGTCTAACGCCCCACCTGCCACGAGTGCCGGGTCCGGCTCCCCCCCGGTCCGGGCGGTTGCCCGGCGGGGACAGGGGAATTGACTGCGTGCAGATCGCGCACCGACGTCACCATCAGGCTGTGCAGATGTGAGACCATCGGGTCGTGACACTCGACGGATCGCCCAGGGGGTGACGC
The DNA here is from genome assembly GCA_046723645.1 of Actinomycetota bacterium. Classification (GTDB taxonomy): domain Bacteria; phylum Actinomycetota; class Acidimicrobiia; order Acidimicrobiales; family VFJN01; genus DASQUK01. Next base: position 7,427 of record JBKOUY010000195.1, read on the forward strand.
ATGGGTGCCAAGTCGCAGGTGATCGACATCGGTGTGGCCCGCACAGCCAAGAAGAAGGCCAGGAAGAAGGCCAAGAAGCGGGCCAAGGCGGAGGCGAAGGCGCGGAAGCGGGCGGCCAAGGCCGCCGCCAAGGCGGCGAAGGCCGCGAAGGCGGCGAAGCCGGGGGCGGCGGGGGCCGGCAAGAAGGGCAAGGCCGGCAGGAACGCCAAGGGCGGTGGGGTCGCAAAGGCCCATCCTGCGGGTACGGGTAGGTTCGTGACCGGGAACGGCTCGAGATCCACCAACGCAGGCACCAAGGCGGGCGGTGTCCACGCCCATCCCGCCGAGGAGCTGCGGCACGACCTCCTGCTGGCGTGCGTCTCGCGGGCGATCGACGACCGCGAGATCGCCCTCCAGAAGCAGAGCCGCGTGTTCTTCCAGATCTCCGGCGCCGGCCACGAGGCCCTGCTACTGGCACTCGCCCACGAGCTACGGCCGGGCTACGACTGGTTCTTCCCCTACTACCGCGACCTGGCGCTGATGCTCGGTCTGGGCATGACCGCCGAGCAGGTGCTGCTCCAGGCGGTCGGCTCGGCCGACGACCCGGCGTCGGGCGGCCGTCAGATGCCCGCCCATTGGGGCTACAAGCCGTTCAACGTCGTCACGCAGTCGAGCCCGACCGGCAGCCAGTGCATCCCGGCGGTGGGCTGCGCCGAGGCCGGGCGCTACATCGTGCGCCGCCCGCAGCTGGGCCTCACGGCCCACGGCGACGAGGTCACCTACGTCAGCCTGGGCGAGGGAGCCACCTCCGAGGGTGAGTTCTGGGAGAGCCTCAACACTGCCTGCGTGGAGCACCTGCCCGTGCTGTTCGTGGTGGCCGACAACGGCTACGCCATCTCGGTGCCCGCGTCCGAGCAGTCCCCGGCGCCCATCAACGAGCTGGTGCGGGGATTCGCCGGGCTGGAGGTGCGGTCGGTCGACGGCACCGACTACTTCGCGGTTCGGCGGGCGGCCCACAAGGTGGTGAGCCAGATCCGGGCCGGCGTCGGCCCGGGCTTGATCCACGCCCGCGTGACCAGGCCCTATTCCCACTCGGCGGCCGACACGCAGAGCAAGTACCGGGTCCCGCAGGAGATCGAGTGGGAGCTCGAGCACGACCCGATCGACAACTTCGAGCGCGCCCTGATCGAGGGCGGCCTGCTCACCGCCGAGGAGGCGCGGGCGATCCGGGACGAGGCGCGCCGCATCGTCGCCGACGCCGCCAAGGCGGCGCTGGCGGCGCCGCGCCCAGACGTCAAGACGGTCCTCGATTGCGTGGTGGACCTACCCAAGATCCCCGACCCCGGCGACCCGCCCACCGACGGCGAACCGGTGGCCATGGGCGAGGCGATCCGCCGGGCGCTGCACGACGTCATGGAGTCCGACGAGCGGATCCGGGTGTTCGGGGAGGACGTGGCCGACGCCCGCGAGGCGATCCTCGCCCAGGTCGAGGGCAAGGGTGGCGTATTCGGGACCACCCACGGGCTCCAGCGCAGCTTCGGGCGAGCCCGCTGCTACAACACGCCGCTGGCCGAGGCCAACATCATCGGCCGGGCCGTCGGGCAGGCGGTCCGGGGGCTGCGGCCGGCGCCGGAGATCCAGTTCTTCGACTACATCTGGCCCGCCATGCAGCAGATCCGCAGCGAGGCGGCCACGATCCGCTGGCGGTCCTGCAGCGCCTTCACCTGTCCGATGGTGATGCGGGTGCCCATCGGCGGCTACCTGCAGGGCGGAGCCATCTGGCACAGCCAGTCGGGGGAGTCGATCTTCGCCCACATCCCCGGTCTGCTCGTGGCCTTCCCGTCGCGGGCCAGCGACGCCGCCGGCCTGCTGCGGGCGGCCTTCCAGTGCGAGGACCCGGTGCTGTTCCTCGAGCACAAGCACCTGCTCCGCCAGCCCTACACACGCGAACCCTTCCCCGGGCCCGACTACGTGGTGCCGTTCGGTCGGGGCCGCTACGTGACCCGGGGATCCGATCTCACCATCGTCACCTGGGGCGCCACGGTCCAGCGGTCACGCCTGGCCGCGGAGAGGCTGGCCGAGACCGAGGGCGCGTCGATCGAGATCATCGACCTCCGCACGCTCGTGCCCTGGGACCAGGAGATGGTCGGCGAGTCGGTCAGCCGGACGGCGCGGCTGCTCGTGGTGCACGAGGACGTCGTGCGGGCCGGCTTCGGCGCCGAGGTCTCGGCGTGGGCGTCAGACGAGCTGTTCTGGCGCCTCGACGCGCCGGTGGGGCGGGTCGGCGCCCAGGAGTGCCACGTCGCCTATGCGCCCGAGCTCGAGAACGCGATCCTGCCGCAGGTGGACGACATCGCGGCGGCGGCGCGGCGGGTGCTCTCGGAGTAGCGGGAGCGACGGTGCCGCTGACCGGGGCCCGGACGCGATCCCGCCGGCGGATCTGGTTCCACCACCAGACCCACCGGCGGGGTGCCGGGGCCTCGTTCCCCCTCTACAGATCGCTCTCGCCGACCGCCGGGAGGTCGTCGAGACCGACCAGCCGTCCGAGGAGCCCGGCCATCGCGATCACCACGACGATCGCCACCAGCCCGATGATCAGGATCTCGCTCATTACGCCTTGCCACCTTTCCGCCGTTGGGGAGTACCGGACATTCACTCATGGAAAGGCGACGAGGTTGCGACAGTTCGATTACGGAGTGTGTCGATCTCGCCGCGAGACGCGAGTGCCCCGGACACCACGGACCGTGGTCACGTCTGCGCGCGCGTTGTAGATCACACGAGCGAGGAGGAGCATGAAGACATGAGGAGCGACGTGACGGCAACGGCGCCGGCGGAGCTGCCCGAGGACCATCCCGGATTCTCAGATCCCGAGTACCGGGCCCGCCGCGGGGCGATCGCCGACGTCGGTGCCCACTATCAGAGCGGGGACCCGATCCCCGACGTCACCTATACGGCCGAGGAGGACGGGGTGTGGCGCCTCGTCTCCCACGAGCTCGGGCGCAAGCACCAGCGGTACGCATGCCGGGCATACCTCGAGGGCGCGGCGGCGCTGACGCTGCCGACCGATCGCATGCCGCAGCTGCGCGAGGTCGACGAGCGGGTGCACGCCCTCGGCCGGTTCCACATCGAGCCCGTGCCGGGGCTGGTGCCGACCCGCGTGTTCTATGGGGCGCTGGCGCGACGGACGTTCCTGTCCACGCAGTACATCCGCCACCATTCGGTGCCCTTCTACACGCCCGAGCCCGACATCGTGCACGAGATCATCGGGCACGCCAACATGCTGGCCAACCCCGCCTTCGCCGACCTCTACGAGGAGGCGGGCAAGGCCTCGGTTCGGGCCGCCAGCGACGAGGCAGTTGACTTCTTCTCCAAGGTCTTCTGGTTCACGCTCGAGTTCGGCGTGGTGCACGAGGACGGCGAGCTCAAGGCCTACGGTGCCGGGCTCCTGTCGTCGTACGGCGAGATCGAGGAGTTCCGCAAGGCCGACATCCGGCCGTGGGACATCGCGCGGATGGGCACCCTCGAGTACGACATCACCCGCTACCAGCCGGTGCTGTTCGCGGCCGAGTCGTTCGACCGCATGGTCGAGGACCTGACCGGGTTCTTCGCCAGCTACGACGACGACGCTCGCCGGCGGTGGATCGGCGAGGGCTGAATCGCTCCCACCGGGGTTTCCGGCCACCGGCCGAGGGAAGCGCGGGACCATGGCCGAGCCCCAGGAGTACCTGGTCCACCACATCCAGGACGCCCTCGCCACCGACCCCCGCGCCCGCGAGCTGGGGGTCGACGTGCAGGTGGCGGGCGAGCGGGTGGTACTGACCGGTACGGCCGCCACTCCCGCGCAGCGCGCGGCGATCGCCGAGGTGGTTGAGGAGCTCGCGGGCGGCTACGAGGTGGTGAACGAGATGGCCGTCCTCTCGGCCGACGAGGACGGAATGATCGAGGACTTGACGTGACCCGCATCGCTGCGGTCGCCGACATCCACGTGGGGGCGGACTCCGTTGGCCGGGTGGCGGCCGGGATGCGGCACCTCAACGAGCGGGCCGACCTGCTGCTGCTCGGCGGCGACCTCACCCGCTGTGGCGAGCCCGTCGAGGCCGAGCTGGTGGCTCAGGAGCTTGCCGAGGCGGGCGTGGACATCCCGATCGTCGCCGTCCTGGGCAACCACGACCACCACGCCGGCCAGCCCGCGGAGGTCGTCGGGATCCTCGAGGACGCGGGGGTCGTCGTGCTCGACGGCACCGCCACGACCGTCGGCGTCGGCGGCACGACCATCGGGATCGCCGGCACCAAGGGCTTCGGCGGCGGCTTCGCGGGCGCCAACGCCACGGCGTTCGGCGAGCCCGCGATGAAGGCGTTCGTGAACGAGACCCGGCGCCAAGCGGCCGGCCTGCACGATGCCCTGGTGGCCGTGCGGCCGCGGGCCGATCGGGTCATCGCCCTGCTCCACTACGCGCCCGTCCCCGAGACGCTGCGGGGCGAGCGCCTGGAGATCTATCCCTTCCTGGGCAGCCATTTGCTGGCCGAGGCCGTCGACACCGCCGGGGCGGACCTGGTCGTCCACGGCCACGCTCACAACGGCAGCGAGCGGGGGGTGACCCCCGGCGGCATCCGGGTGCGCAACGTGGCGCAGCCGGTCATCCAGCACGCCTACCGCATCTACGACCTCGGCGAGCCGACGGCGCGGGAGGCGCCGGTCGCGGCGACGGGCTGAGCCGCACTGCCGGCCATCCCCCGAGCGACGACCTGGCAAGGGTGGACGGCCTCGACGCCGGCGGCCGCGAGGTGCAGGGCGCAGCCCGGGTTGGCCGAAGCGACGATGGGGGCGCCGGCACGGGCGATGGCGGCCACCTTGCGCTCCCGGATGGCGCTCGCCAGCTCGGGCTGGCTGAGCGCGTAGGCGCCGCCGGCGCCGCAGCACAGCCCCTCGTCGTCGAGCTCCACGACGTCGGCGTAGGGGCTCAGCACGGTCCGGACGGACTGGTGGACGCGCTGGACGTGGCGGAGGTGGCACGGGTCCTGCACGGCGACGGCCGGACGGTCGCCGCTCTCCGGCGCCGGCGGCAGCCGGTCCATGCGCTCGGCGAGCCATTCGTGGACGTCACGGACGCGGGCCGCGAACGCCTCGGCCTCGGCGGTGCCGAGCAGGTGGCCGTAGTCCTTGAGCATCGCCCCGCAGCCCGCGGCGTCTACCAGGATCGGCGCGTCCCCGGGGAACGCACGCATGGTGCGCTCCGCCAGCGCCCGTGCGTCGGGCCGCAGGCCGGCGTGGAGTGCCAGGGCGCCGCAGCAGGCCGCGCTGGGGCCCGGCAGTGCCACCCCGGCTCCGGTCGCCTCGACCACCCGCTGGACGTCGGCGTGGACCTCCCGCATCCAGGCGTCCATCACGCAGCCGGTGAACAGCCACACATCCGTGCCCGAGGCCCGCAGGCGGGGCGTCCGGCGCAGCGGTACCCGGTCCGGCAGTCCCAGCCGGCGGGACAGGCGCCGCGGCAGCACGCGGAGCCACTGGGCCGCGCCGAGCAGCGACGACGCCACGAGCAGGAGCCGGTGGTGGCCCAAGGCGCGCAAACCGAGGCGCACCAGAGATTCCCGCCGCGGGATCGGTTGCCGGGGCCACCGGTCCCGCGGCAGGTTTGCCTTGGTGTCCTCGATCAGGTGGCCGAAGGGCACCCCCGAGGGGCACGCCGTCTCGCAGCCCCGGCACTGGACGCAGGTGGCCATCGACCGGAGGAAGGCGTCGTCGGGCTCCGCGCCCTCCCATTGCACCTGGCGCATCGCCGCGATCCGGCCGCGGGGCGACAGTGCCTCCTCGCCGGTAACCCGGTAGGTCGGGCAGTGGGGGAGGCAGAGCCCGCAGGCGACGCAGCAGGCCAGCTCGTCGTCGACGACGCCGAGGTCGACGCGGATGGGCCCCTCGGTCATCTCGCCCCTGCCGGCTCGGAGGCCAGCGGGTCCCGGCCCGGGTTGAGGCGACCGCCGGGATCGAAGACGGCCTTGATCCGCCGGTGCAGCTCGACCACGTGGTCGTCGACCGGGCGGGGAGGCGGCGGCCGCTCCGCGTGGACGACCCCGACGCCCACCTCGGCCACGAACCGTCCCGGCCCGGGATCCGAGCCGGCCCCGAGGGCCGGCAGCTCCGACGGCCGCAGGGACCAGCGGTGGGGTCCCGGGATGTCGGGTGGTCCGTCGGCCTCCGCCAGCCCGGCGAGCCCCGCCTGCGCGGCCACGTCGTCGGGATGGCCGTCGAGCAGCACCCATGTGGTGGTTCCGTCCCAGAGCACCGCCGCGGGCCGGTAGAGCTGCTCGACCAGGTCGAACGGGTCGGCATCACCCGCCAGCCAGCGTTCGGACCGGGGCAGCGGGCGCGTGCGCAGCACCACCTCGGCCACGAAGGCGAGCGTGCCCAGCGAGCCGACCAGTAGCCGGCACAAGTCGTACCCCGAGACGTTCTTCACCGTCGGCCCGCCCGCCTTGACCACGCGGCCGTCCGCCGACACCACCACGGCCTCGAGGAGCACGTCCCTGACCGGTCCCCAGCCGAGCCGCCGGAGCCCGCTGTGGCCGACCGCCAGGACGCCCCCGACGGTGGCACCGTCCCACGCCGGCAGCGCCACGGTCTGGCCGACCTCCGCCAGGGCGGCGTCGAGCTCCGCCACCGTGGTGCCGGCACCCACGCGCACGGTCATGTCGGCCGCCTCGATGCCCACGATGCCGGCGGGCGCCCGCACCTCACGGGCGTCCGGGGCGACATGGCCGCCGGCACCCCACTGGGTGCGCCCGCCCACGGCGGTGACCGCTCCGGCGTCCGCCGGGCCCACCTCGGCGACGAAGGCGGCGACGGCGCCCGAGGTCGCCGACCTCACACCCACACGCCCTCCGGCACGCTCTGCAGGTCGCCGCAGCGGCTGCCGGCCGGGAGGATCTTGGTGGGATTCGCCACGCCCTCGGGGTCGAACGCCTCGCGCAGCCGGGCCTGGGCGTCGAGGTCGTCGGGCCCGAACAGCAGCGGCATGAGGTCGCGCTTCTCCAGGCCGATGCCGTGCTCGCCGGACAGGACCCCGCCAGCGTCCAGCGACACCTGGACGATCTCCTCGCCGGCGGCATGGACGCGGTCCATGACGCCCGGCTCCCGGGCGTCGAACAGCAACAGGGGGTGGAGGTTCCCATCGCCGGCATGGAAGACGTTCATCACGCCGAGGTCGTGGCGCTCGGCGATGGCGTACACCTGCGTCAGGACCTCGCACAGGCGGGTTCGGGGGACCACGGTGTCGTGTAGGTAGTAGTTGGGCGCCAGCCGCGCGACCGCCCCGAACGCAGACTTGCGGCCCTTCCACAGCAGGGCCCGCTCGGCATCGTCGGCCGCCACCCGCACGGTCCGGGCGCCGTGCGCCCGGCCGACCGCGCGCACATGTTCCACGCCGGCGTCCACCCCCATGGGGAGGCCGTCGAGCTCGACCAGCAGCACGGCCGCAGCGTCGGTGGGGTACCCGGCGTGGACGAACTCCTCCGCCGCCTCGGTGATGCGCCGGTCCATCATCTCGAGCGCCGCGGGCACCAGCCCGCCGGCGATGATGCCGCTCACCGTCTCCGCGGCGTCGTCGACCGACGTGAAGTCCAGCAGCAGGGTCGCGACGGCGGGCGGGTCCGGCGTGAGGCGCACGGCGATGCGGGTGGCAATGCCGAGCGTGCCCTCGCTTCCCACGAATGCGCCCCGGAGGTCCAGCCCGGCGGGCTCGGGATCGAGGCCGCCGAGCAGGGTCACCGACCCGTCGGGGAGCACCACCTCCAGCGCCAGGACATGGGCGCTGGTCACGCCGTAGGCCAGGCAGTGCGGGCCCCCGGAGTTGTTGGCCACGTTGCCGCCGATCGTGCACGCCTGCTGGCTCGAGGGGTCGGGTGCGAAGTGGAGCCCGTGCGGGGCCAGGGCCCGGGTGAGGTCCAGGTTGATGACCCCGGGCTGGACCCAGGCGACCCGGTCCACCGGGTCGACCGCCAGGATCCGGTCCATCTTGGTGGTGACGATCACGACCGGGTCGCCCACCGGCACCGCGCCGCCGGCGAGGCCCGTCCCCGAGCCCCGGGCAACGAACGGGCGCCGGTGGCGGCGGGCCACACGCACGGCGGCGGCCACCTCGTCGGTCGTGAGGGGGAAGCACACGGCCGCCGCCGCCCCGCTGATCACCGACGCGTCACGCCCGTAGAGGCCGAGCTCCACGCGCTCGGTCCGCACGCGGTCGGGCTCCAGCGCCGCTCTCAGGTCGGCGGCCAGGGCGGCGGCGTCGCGGCGTGCCTCGTGCTCCACATCGGCAGTCTCTTGCCGCCGACGCCCGCCCGCAATCGAGGACAGCGGCTCTGGGCCCGGAACCTGCCGCGGGATCGTGGCGCTGGCCACCGCTCCCGCGGCAGGAATCGCTAGGCGCTCGCGCTGGAGAGGAGCCGATAGCCGGGGTTGAGGATGGCCAGGCGGTTCTGGTGGACGCCGGCGGTGCCGACCAGCTCGATGCGGCTGCCGACCTTGACCCCGGCCAGCTCCCGGCGGCCCAGGAAGACCGCCAGCAACGTCCCGGTGCCGTCGTCGATCACGCACTCGAGCGTGGCGACGTCGCGTTGGGGGGCGACGCGCATGGAGCGCACCTGCCCGCGCACCCGCACGCGATCGCGCCAGCGGACCGCCTCGATGGCGGTCACGGTGGACACGTCCTCGTGCGGCGGTCGCGGCGGAGCGGCGGCCTTGTCGGCCTCGGCGGCGATGCGGCCCCGGTGGATCGGCGGCGCCATCGCGAGCGTCTCCTCCGACATCCACACGTCGAAGTGGAAGGGCACGGTGGTGACGTTGGCGTGGGGCAGCTTCGACACCTCGGCCTGGATGGCCTCGGCGGTCCGGTCATGGAGAATGCGATGCCACAACCCGTTGTACTTGCGGTCGGGGAGGAGCACCGACACCTCGGTCTCGCCGTCCGACAGCTCGCGGGCGACGTACTCGACGGCGGTGCGGGTCAGGCGCCGGTCGGGGCACGCCACCAGCTCCAGCGGCACCCGCGACAGGCCCAGGCGCCGCCACTCGGCGGCCAGGCGGGCGGCGGCGTCGTCGTCCACCACGAAGTTCACCGCCCGCAGCTCGTCGGGCGTGAGCGTGCGGGCGTACTGGATGGCGCGGGCGGCCGCCAGGTCGAGCCGGTCGACGAACACCATCACCACGTGGCGGTGCAGGATCGGCGCGGTGGCGGCGGCCGGCACGTCGTGCTCGAGCGCCGCCCGCTCCCGCTCGTACTGGCGGTTGAGCCGCAGGAGGATCACCACGAAGATCGGCATGATCGGCAGGATCGGCCAGGCGTCGGGGAATCGCGTGATCACGACGATGAGCACGATCAGGCCCGACAGGGTGGCGCCCACGCCGTTGGCCAGGAGGCCGGCCACCCACCCCGGCTCGCGCTTGCGCAGGTGGTGCTTGGACATGCCCGACTGCGACAGCGTGAACCCGGTGAACACCGAGATGGCGTACAGCGGGATCAGGCGGGTCACCTCGGCACCGGTGAGGACCACGAGGACGGCGGCGGCGCCGGCGAGGGCGAGGATGCCGTTCGAGAACACCAGCCGGTGGCCGCGCTTGGTGAGCTGGCGAGGCAGGAAGTTGTCGCCGGCCTGCAGGCTCGCCAACCGCGGAAAGTCAGCGAAGCCGGTGTTGGCCGCCAGCACCAGGATGAGCATGGTGGCGATGTTGAGCACGGTCGACATGAGCTCGCCGCCGGACCCGTGGCCGTAGACGGCCTCGCCGATCTGGGCCAGCACCGTGGGCGTGCCGTCTTCGAAGGGCGCGACCTCGACCTTCGACGCCAGGAACGACAGCCCCAGGAACATCACCGCCAGCCCGCTGCCCATGACCACCAGCGTCTGGCGCGCGTTGCGCCACTCGGGCTTGCGGAAGGCGGGCACGCCGTTGGAGATGGCCTCAACGCCGGTGACCGCCGAACCGCCCGAGGCGAACGCCTTGGCGACCACGAAGGCGCTGCCGGCCATCAGCAGGCTCGCGCCGTGGTCGCCGAACTCGACCATGCCCGGGAGGCGCTCACCCATGACCTCCAGGTCGCCGGTGAGATAGCGCAACACGCCCAGCCCGAGCAGCAACGCCATGTTGGCCATGAAGAAGAAGGTGGGCGCGGCGAAGATCCGCCCTGACTCCCGGACGCCCCGCAGGTTGCCGAAGGCGATCAAGGCGATGAATCCGAGCGAGATCGGCACCCGCCATGGGGCCAGGGCGGTGACCGAGGAGCTCAGCGCGGCGCTGCCGGCCGCCACCGACACCGCCACCGTGAGGATGTAGCCGATCAGCAACGCGGCCCCTGCCACCTGGGCCGTCACGATGCCGAAGTTGTCGCGGGTCACCAGATAGGCGCCGCCGGCCGAGGGGTATTCCTTGATCGTCTCGCGGTAGCTGATGATCAGCAGGCCCAGCACGACGAGCATCGCCACCGTCACCGGCAGGACGAGCGTGAACGCCACCACGCCGAACCACGGCACGAGGACGTGGAGGATCTCCTCGGTGGCGTACGCCGACGACGACAGGTTGTCCGACGCGAACACCGCCAGCGCCGTGGGCTTGCCCAGGCGCTCGTGCTCGAGCTGCTCGGAGTGCATCGGCTTGCCGAGGAGCCTGCGCTTGAGCCGGTAGCCGGGGCTGTCCGGCGGCAGGGGGACGCTCGGCGCCGACGGTGGGGGCTCAGGGGCCCGGTACGCCGTGGAGCCGGGGCGAGCTTCGACCTCAGATGTCATCCCCGGGACCTTAGAAAAACCTGCCGCGGGATCGGTGGTCGGAGCCACCGATCCCGCGGCAGGAATCGTCAGTGCGGCGGCGGGCGGGTCAGGCGGCCAGCGCCTCCGACGCCACTGCCGGCTCGAGCGCCAGCTCGAGCACCCGCGCGACGTCGGCCACGGGGTGGAACGTCATCTCGTCGCGCACGGCCTCGGGCACGTCGTCCAGGTCGGGCTCGTTGCGCAGCGGGAGGATCACCTCGCGCAGCCCGGCCCGGTGGGCGGCCAGGACCTTCTGCTTGACGCCACCGATGGGCAGCACCCGGCCCGACAGCGTGACCTCGCCGGTCATCGCCACCGTCGGGCGCATGGGGGTGTCGCGCAGCAGGCTGACCAGCGCCGTCGTCATCGTGACGCCCGCCGAGGGGCCGTCCTTGGGGATGGCGCCGGCGGGGAAGTGCACGTGGAAGCGCCGACCCTCGAACGCCGAGGGGTCGATGCCCAGCAGGTCGGCCCTGGACCGGACGTAGGACAGCGCGATCTGCGCGGATTCCTTCATGACATCGCCGAGCTGGCCGGTGACCGTGAGGCCACCACCGGACTCGCCCGGCATCGACGTGGCCTCGACGAAGAGGACGTCGCCGCCCACGCCGGTGACGGCCAGGCCGGTCGCCACGCCGGGGACGACGGTGCGGTCCGCCGCCTCGTCGAAGAACCGGCGCCGGCCCAGGTATGTGGGCACGTCGTCGATGTCGACCACGATGGGTGTCTCGCTGCCCTTGGCGACCTCGGTGGCCACCTTGCGCAGCACCTTGCCGAGCTCGCGCTCGAGGTTCCGGACCCCCGCCTCGCGGGTGTAGCCGTCGACGATCTCGCCGAGGGCGGCATCGGTCACGTCGACCTCGTCCTCCCGCAGGCCGTTGCGGCCCAGCTGGCGGCGGAACAGGTGGTCGCGAGCGATGACGACCTTCTCGGCCTCGGTGTAGCCGTCGAGACGGATGACCTCCATCCGGTCGAGGAGCGGCCCCGGGATCTGCTCGAGCATGTTGGCCGTTGCCAGGAACAGCACGTCGGACAGGTCGAGGTCGACCTCGAGGTAGTGGTCACGGAAGGTGTGGTTCTGCGCGGGGTCGAGGACCTCGAGCAGTGCGGAGGACGGATCGCCCCGCCAGTCGGCGCCGAGCTTGTCGACCTCGTCGAGCAGGACGACCGGGTTCATCGTCCCGGCCTCCTGCAGTGCCCGGACGATGCGCCCGGGCTGCGCGCCGACATAGGTGCGCCGGTGACCCCGGATCTCCGCCTCGTCGCGGATGCCGCCTAGGGCCACGCGGGTGAACCGGCGGCCCAGGGCCCGGGCCACCGATGCGCCCAGGGACGTCTTGCCGACGCCCGGAGGGCCGGCCAGGGCCAGGATCGCACCCGGCTTACGGCCGGAGGCGTCGACGTCGGGCACCGCGTGCGGGCGCGGGCGCTCGCCGGCCTCGTCGTGGCCGGGCGACACGTCGTCGTCGCTGGACGCGTGGTCGCGCGCGTCATCCTGCCCGCCGTCCCCGGCCGACTGCGCGGCGCGCTCGGCCAGGAGCTTGCGCACGGCCAGCATCTCGACGATGCGCTCCTTCACCTCGTCGAGCCCGGTGTGGTCCTCGTCGAGGACCTGGCGGGCGCGCTCCATGTCGTAGTCGTCGACGCTGCGCTCGCCCCACGGGATCTCGAACACGGTGTCGAGCCAGTTGCGGATCCAGCCGTGCTCGGTGTTCTGCTCGGGCGTGCGCTCCAGCCGATCGATCTCGCGCTCGATCGCCTTGCGGGTGTCGTCGGTCACGGCCTTGGCCTCGACCAGCTTTCCCAGGCGCTCGCGGTAGCCGCCGACCAGGTCGTCGCCGCCGTCCTCGCCCAGCTCCTTGCGGATGGCGTCCATCTGCTGGCGCAGCAGGAACTCGCGCTGGCGGGCCTCCAGGCCCTCCGACACGTCGTGACGGATCTTGTCCGCAAGCTCGTGCTCGGCCAGGGCATCCTTGACCCAGCCCAGCACCAGCCGCAGCCTCTCGATCAGTTCGGTGGTCTCGAGCAGCTCGACCTTGCGCTCGACGGCCAGGTCCGGCCACCAGCCGACGATATCGGCGAGGGCCGACGGGTCGTCGACGCCGCGCAGCACCTCGGTCAGGCGGCGGCCGCCGAGGCTCTCGAACAGGGCCCGCAGGGCGGCCCGCAGCTCGGTGGCCAGCTTGTCGACCTCGCCGGTGATCTCGCCGTCGGGCAGCGGGGTGACGTGCACCCAGAGCGCGCTGGTCTGGCCGATCACGCCCACACCCACCTCGGCGCGGGTCGTGGCCCGGATCACCAGGGCCGGCATGCCCCCCGGAAGGTTGCCCTGGTTCTCGATGCGGGCGATGGTGCCGACGCGCGCGTAGCGCCCGTCGGGCTGGCGGGGGACGAGCAACAGGGTGTTGTCGGCGCTCGCGGCGGCGTCCGCGGCGGCGCGGGCCTCCTCGGTCTCGAGGGCCAGGGTGACGACCATGTGCGGCAGCACGACGTCGTTGGTCAGGGGGAGAACGGGGAGGGTCAACGTGTCCAGATCAGCCATGTTGGGGGTTCCTCTGGGTGTGTGCTCTCGATTGTCGAGCAGCCGGGTCAACGTTAAGGGCACATCGCGCATTCCCCACGGCAAGAACCTTGAGTGCCTCGCGCTCAGGTTTCACTCTAGGGATCGGGGCGTCGCTCGCCACCCCGGCCGACCAACCTCGGTACCTTTGCGGCCATGGCGCTGCTGCAGACGCCCGAGCAGGTCGCCGACGCCTGCGGCGACGACCCGACCTGGATCTGCCGCCAGGTCCTCGAGGCGACCCACAGCGAGGGCTGGGCCCGGGCATCCGACGTCTTCCTGGCCAAGCCCGCACAGATCCTGCTCATCGTGGTCGTGGCGTGGGCCGCCAATCACCTGATCCGCCGCGCCATCCGCCGGTTCACGTCGGGCATCGCCAACCCCGCGGCGCAGGAGCGGATCCGCCGGCTGCGGCGCCGCGCGCCCGAGGCGCTCCAGTCCCACGGGCCGCAGTCGCTCAGGGCTGCGGCCCGCGCCACCACCCTCTCGTTCGTGCTGCGGTCCGCCGCCAGCGCCATCGTGTGGACCATCGCCGGGGCGATGATCCTGTCCGAGCTGGGCGTCAGCCTCGGACCCCTGATCGCCGGCGCCGGCATCGCCGGCGTTGCCCTCGGCTTCGGTGCCCAGAGCCTGGTCAAGGACTTCATCTCGGGCACCTTCATGCTCATCGAGGACCAGTACGGCGTCGGCGACATCATCGACGCCGGGGAGGCCAGCGGCACCGTCGAGGCCGTGAGCCTGCGCACGACCCGGCTGCGCGACGTGAACGGCACCGTCTGGCACATCCCCAACGGCAACATCCTTCGGGTCGGCAACATGTCCCAGCAGTGGGCGCGGGCGCTGCTCGACGTCAGCCTCGCCATCGATACCGACGTCGACCATGCCCAGGAGGTCATCAAGCGCGTGGCCGACGGCGTCTGGAACGACCCCGACTGGCGCAGCGCCATCCTGGAGGAGCCCGAGGTGTGGGGGGTCGAACGGCTGGGCCCCGAGGCCGTCGTCATCCGCCTGGTCGTGAAGACCAAGCCGGCCGAGCAGTTCCCGGTCATGCGGGAGCTGCGCCGCCGGCTGCTCGAGGCGTTCGCCGCCGAGGGCATCGAGCTGCCCGATCCCGGCCGCGTGGTCTGGGTCGAGCGTGACGCCGGCTCGTCCCGGGAGTCTGAGCCGCAGGCGGACTGACGCCTACCCGAACCTGCGACGGTTGGGGCGCCTATGACGTCCTCGACCACCGCACGATCGTCACTGGTCGGATGCCAGCGTCACCTCGACCGAGAAGGCCTCCCCCTCGACCATCTCGAGCGACGCAACGTTGCCCGCGCTGCGCACGTCGGCGGCGGCCAGCGCCAGCAGCGTCAGCCGGTCGGCGGTGTCGGCGACGGTGACAGACGCGACGGGGGAGCGCATCGAGCGCTTGGCCTCGCTCTTGGCCCGGCGGATCTCGCCCAGCGCGGAGGCGGCGACGGTGAGGACCTCGGGGAGGGATTCGTCGCCGGCGTCCGCCGTGTCGTCCTCGGCGATGGCGCTCAGGTCGTCGGCGTCGGGCCAGGACGAGCGGTGGATCGAGCCCTCGCGCCACCACGACCACACCTCTTCGGTGACGAACGGCAGGAACGGCGCGAACAGCTGGAGCTGGGTCTGGAGCGCAAGCCCCAGGGCGGTCCGGGCCGACGCCTGGCCGGTGTCGCCGTCCGCCCCGTAGGCCCGGTTCTTGACGAGCTCGAGGTAGTCGTCGCAGAACGACCAGAAGAATCCCTCCGTCCGCTCCAGCGCGCGGGCGTAGTCGAACCGGTCGAACGCCTCGGTCGACTCCCTGACCAGGTCGGCCAGCGCCGCCAGCATCGAACGGTCGAGCGGCTCGGTGACCGCGCCGGCGGTGTCGGCACCGGTCCCCAGTGCGAAGCGCGAGGCGTTGAGCAGCTTCGTCGCGAGCCGCTTGCCGATCCGCATCTGCCCCTGGTCGAGCGCCAGGTCCATGCCCGGGCGCCCGCCGGCCGCCCAGTACCGGACGGCGTCGGAACCGTACGCGTCGATGAGGGCGACGGGATCGTCGGGGGCGTTGCCGGCCGACTTCGACAGCTTCTTGCGGTCGGGGTCGAACACGAAGCCGGAGATGGCGGCGTTGGCCCAGGGCAGGCCGTCGTGCTCGTAGTGCGACCGGACGACCGAATAGAAGAGCCACGTGCGGATGATCTCGTGCGCCTGCGGCCTCAGGTCCATGGGGAAGGTGCGGGCGAAGAGGTCGCTGTCGTCGATCCAGCCGGTGACGATCTGGGCGCTGAGCGACGACGTCGCCCAGGTGTCCATCACGTCGGGGTCGGCGGCGAAGCCCCCGGGCTGGTTGCGCTGGTCCTCGGCGTAGCCGGGCGGGACATCGGTCGTCGGGTCGACCGGCAGAGCGTCATCGTCGGCGAGGATGGGGGTCAGGTAGTCGACGTTGCCCTGGCCGTCGATCGGGTACCACGCCGGGAACGGCACGCCGAAGAATCGCTGCCGCGTGATGTTCCAGTCGCCCTGGAGCCCGTTGACCCAGTTCTCGTAGCGGACCCGCATGAAGTCCGGCCACCAGGCAAGCTCCTTGCCCCGCGCGAGGAGCACGTCCTTGTCGGGGTAGCGGATGAACCACTGGTGCGACGTGACGATCTCGAGGGGCCGCGTGCCGTTCTCCCAGAACTTCACCGGGTGGGTGATGCGCCGGGGCGCGCCCTCGACGAGCCCGCTCTCGGTCAGGAGCTCCACGGTGCGGGCCTGCGCCTGCTTGAGGGTCTTGCCTGCGAGCTGGTCGTAGTTCCGGTGGGCGGCGGCGGGATCGGCAGACTCCCACCCCGGCTCGCCCCAGGCGACCGGGCGCAGGCGACCGTCACGCTGGACGATCGTGCGCAGGCCGAGCCCGAGCTCGCGCCACCACGTGACGTCGGTGGTGTCGCCAAAGGTGCAGATCATGGCGATGCCGGTGCCCTTCTCGGGATCGGCCAGCTCGTGGGCGACGATCGGCACTTCGGCCCCGAACAGCGGGGTGGTGGCGCGGGCCCCGAACAGGCTCTGGTAGCGCTCGTCGTCGGGGTGGGCGACCACTGCGACGCAGGCCGGCAGCAGCTCCGGGCGAGTGGTCTCGATCCACAGCGACTCGCCGTCCGGGCCTTCGAAGCGGATCTTGTGATAGGCACCGGGGATCTCGCGATCCTGCATCTCGGCCTGGGCCACTGCGGTCTGGAAGTCGACGTCCCACAGCGTGGGTGACTCGGCGCGGTACGCGAGGCCCCGCCGCAGCAGCCGCAGCAGGCCGAACTGGCTCGCGTGGGTCGCCCGGGGGCCGACGGTGCGGTAGTTGTGCGACCAGTCGACCGACAGCCCGACCGTCGACCAGAGGTCGAAGTATGCCTGCTCGAGCTGCTCGACGACCCGGCCGCACAGCTCCTGGAAGTTGGGCCGGCTGACGGGGATCGGCCGCTTCAACCTGGTCGGGTCGGCCGGCGGCTCGAAGTCCGGGTCGTAGGGCAGGGACGGGTCGCAGCGGGTGCCGGTCAGGATCTGGACGCGCCGCTCGACGTTGAGCCCGTTGTCGTCCCAGCCCATGGGGTAGAAGACCTCTTTGCCCCGCATGCGCTGGTAGCGGGCGACCATGTCGGTGTGGGTGTACGAGCACACGTGCCCCGGGTGGAGGGCGCCCGACACCGTGGGCGGGGGGGTGTCGATGGAGAACACGTCACCGCGGTCCCTGGTCCGATCGAAGCGGTACGTGCCGTCGGACTCCCAGCGGGCGCGCCAGCGGGCCTCCAGGCCCTCCAGGCTGGGCTTTTCGGGGATCGTGCTCACGGCGACAAAGGGTAGTTGTCCGCTCCCTGAGCGCCTTACTCGATAGCTGCAGGCACGGGCCCCGGCACCGCTGCGGCTCGATCTCGGTGATTCACCG
>JBKOUY010000163.1:0-15247 GCA_046723645.1 Actinomycetota bacterium
CCGCGCTAGCCCTTCTTCTCGAGGTCGGCGATGAGGTTGAGGAGGTCGTCGGCGTGCTCCTCCTCCACCGCCAGGATGTCCTCCATCATGCGCCGAGTGGTCGGGTCCTTGTCGCCCAGCCACTGCACGATCTCGGCGTAGGACTCGATGGCGATGCGCTCGGCCACCAGGTCCTCCTTGATCATGTCCACGAGGCCAGTACCCTCGACGTACTCGGAGTGCGAGCGGTCCTCTATGCCCACGGGTGAGAAGTTGGGCTCGCCCTGGAGTTGAGTGATGCGCATGGCGATCTGATCGGCGTGCCCGAGCTCCTCGTTGGCGTGCTGGAGGAACTCGGCCGCCACCGGTCCGCCGTTGATCCCGTCGGCCATGAAGTAGTGCCGCTTGTAGCGCAGGACGCAGACGATCTCCGTGGCCAACGCCTGGTTGAGCACGTCGATCACCTGGGCGCGATCGGCGCCGTAGGCGTCGGTGATGGGACCCTCGTTGATCTTCGCCCGGGCGCGCTCACGCAGTGTCGCGATGTCCGTCTGGAAGCTCATGACGCGGCAACATACCGCCAGTTGGGCGTTCCCCGGGGTCCGGGTAGGGTCCCCGATGTGGCCGACCGGGCGACGTTCGCGGACCAGACGATGGGGCTCATGCCGTCGCTCTACGCCGCCGCGCTGCGCATGACCCGCAACCCCGCCGACGCCGAGGACCTGGTGCAGGAGACCTACCTCCGGGCGTACCGCGGGTTCGACGGGTTCGAGGAGGGCACCAACCTCAAGGCCTGGCTGTACCGCATCCTCACCAACACGTACATCAACAGCTACCGGGCGAAGAAGCGCCGGCCCGACGAGACCGAGCTGGACGAGGTCGAGGACCTCTACCTCTACCGGCGGATCGGCGGCCTCGAGGCCGCGATGGCCGGCCGCAGCGCCGAGGAGGAGCTGCTCGAGCGGTTCACCGACGCCGAGGTGAAGGAGGCCCTCGAGTCGCTGCCGGAGAACTTCCGGATGGCCGTCCTGCTGGCGGACGTGGAGGGATTCGCCTACAAAGAGATCGCCGAGATCCTCGACATCCCGATCGGAACGGTCATGAGTCGTCTCCATCGGGGAAGAAAGGCCCTCCAGAAGCGGTTGTACGAGTTCGCCGTGGAGCGAAACCTCACGGCCCCGGTCCCGAACGACGCTCATGTCTGATTGTCAAGACGCACTCCACGAGCTGTACGGCTTCCTCGACGGTGAGCTCACCGAGGAACGACGCGGCGCCATCCAGCGTCACCTCGACGACTGCCAGCCCTGTGCCGAGCCCTACGACTTCGAGGCCGAGCTGCGGGCGGTGGTGCGGCGCAAGTGCCAGGAGCAGGTGCCCGAGGCCCTGATCGCCAAGATCCGCACGGCGCTCGAGTCGGAAGCCACCCGCATCCCCGACTGAGGGCACGGCGCGGCCCCGGGTGCGCTTCGTGACTCCGGCGATCGTTGCCTAGCATGCGACCCATGCTTGCGGTGGTCTGGCACTACTGGATCGGTGTGGCGCTCGTGCTGGGCGCCGTCGGCACGCTGGCCGCGCTGGCGTTCGGTTACCTGTCGAAGGTCGAGTCGCCCCGCTACCCAAAGAAGGGCTCTTAGGCGGGTGCCCGGCAGCCCGGTCGACTGGGGGCTCGCCGAGCGGGTGGCGATCAGGGTCTCCGGTCACGAGCCGCTGGCCGCCTCGTACCACTACGACAGGTTGGCGGCCGACTTCGCCGAGGTGACGGCGCAGGCGGAGGAGCTGGTGGCTGCCGCCACCGGGCTGCGGTCCGCCAGCGGCCCGGCACGGGCCCGGGTGGTCGACCGTGCCGACTGGGTGCGCGCCAACCTCGCCAGCTTCGGCCGCCTGCTGCGTCCGCTCACCGACAAGATGGCCGAGCGGATGGGGGACAGGCGTGGGCTGGCGGCGATGCCTGCGGCGCTGTCCCGCAGCGCCGCCGGCGTCGAGGTCGGGACCCTGCTGGGGTGGATGGCCACCCGGGTGCTCGGCCAGTACGACCTGCTGGTGATCGAGGACGAGGACCCCGACGACCAGGACCTCGTCTACTACGTGGGTCCCAACGTGCTGGCGCTGGAGAAGCGCTACGCCTTTCCACCCCAGGAGTTCCGCCTGTGGCTCGCCCTCCACGAGGTCACCCACCGGGCGCAGTTCACCGGGGTGCCGTGGTTGCGGGCGCACTTCCTCTCGCTGGTCGAGCAGACGCTCGACGCCGTCGACCCCGATCCCAAGCGGTTCCTCGACGCGTTGGGCCGGGTGGTCGAGGATCTGAGGTCGGGGAACAACCCGCTCGACGAGGGCGGCATCGCCACGCTGCTGGCCAGCCCCGACCAACGCGAGCTGTTCGGCCGGATCGGCGGCCTGATGAGCCTGCTCGAGGGTCACGGCGACGTCACCATGGACCGTGCCGGTCAGGGTCACGTGCCGTCAGCTCCGCGCTTCTCGAGGGCGCTGCGGGAGCGGCGGAAGCAGGGCGGCAGCGTCGCCAAGCTCCTCCAGAAGGCGCTCGGCATCGACGCCAAGTTCCAGCAGTACGCGCAGGGCGAGTCGTTCATCGCCTACGTCGAGAGGCACGGTGGCCCCGAGGCTCTCGACGCGGCCTGGCGCGGGCCCGAGTGGCTTCCCACCCTGGCAGAGATCCGCGCGCCGCAGGAGTGGCTGGATCGGGTCCGGCTGTCCGAGGAGCTGGTGGGGTAGGGCCGCCGGCAAGCCGGGCCATGACCTCGGGAGAAGCGGACGCGCGGCGGCCATCCGGTGGCGAGCCGGTCGCCGCCCTGCTGGCTCGGTGTGACTTCCCGCCCGCAGGCACCGCGGTGACGTGCGCCGTGTCCGGTGGGGCCGACTCGCTGGCGCTGCTGGTGCTGGCCACCGAGGCCGGGTGCCGGGTCACCGCCGTGCACGTCGACCACGGGCTGCGCCCCCTGTCCGGCGAGGAGGCCGAGGTCGTGCGGGCCGCCGCGGTGCGGGTGGGCGCCGCGTTCCGCGCGGTGCGGGTGGAGGTCGAACCCGGCCCCAACCTCGAGGCCCGCGCCCGGGCCGCCCGCTACGCCGCCCTCCCGCCGGATGCCCTGACCGGTCACACTGCCGACGACCAAGCCGAGACGGTGCTCCTCAACCTGCTGCGCGGCGCGGGGCTGGACGGCCTCGCCGGCATGGATCCGCGGCGGCGACCGTTGCGCCGCCTGCGCCGGCGCGAGACCCGGGCGCTGTGCGACACGCTGGGCCTGACGCCGGTGGACGATCCCAGCAACCGGGACCCGGCGTACCGCCGCAACCGCGTGCGGCACGAGCTGCTGCCGCTGCTCGACGACATCGCAGCGCGCGACGTCGTGCCGATCCTCGCCCGCCAGGCCGACGTCGCCCGCGAGGACGTGGCGTTGCTCGACGAGCTGTCGGCGGCGGTCGATCCCTGCGACGCCAGGCAGCTCGCGGCCGCACCGGCGCCGCTGGCCCGGCGCGCCGTCCGCCGCTGGCTGCGGGCCGGCGGGCCCGGAGG
Organism: Actinomycetota bacterium; assembly: GCA_046723645.1. Classification (GTDB taxonomy): domain Bacteria; phylum Actinomycetota; class Acidimicrobiia; order Acidimicrobiales; family VFJN01; genus DASQUK01. The sequence goes on from JBKOUY010000163.1 coordinate 3,509, forward strand.
CGAGGAGCAGCACCCGCCCGACGGCGCCAGCGTCGATCGCGTCCTCGCCGTGGCGCGGGGCGAGGCCGTGGCCTGCGAGCTGCCGGGGGGCTGGCGGGTGGCCCGGTCACGCGGGCGTCTGCGGCTCGACAGGCGCCAGCGCCCACTAGCGTGACCCAGGTATGCCGACCGACTCCCCGGGCGACTTCATCCACCATCTCGACGACCCATCCCTGGGCCCCGTCGTGGTCGGCGAGAAGGAGATCCAGGCGCGGATCGTCGAGCTGGGTGACCAGATCACGGTCGACTACGCCGATCGCCCGCCCCTGCTCATCGGCGTGCTGAAGGGCGCGTTCGTGTTCATGGCCGACCTGGCCCGGTCCATCCGGCTTCCGGTCGAGATCGACTTCATGGCCGTCTCCTCGTATGGCGCGTCGACCCGGTCCTCCGGCGTGGTCCGCATCGTCAAGGACCTCGACATCGACTTGACGGGTCGGCACGTGATCCTGGTGGAGGACATCGTCGACTCGGGCCTCACGCTCACCTACCTGCGGCGGAACCTCGCCGCCCGGCATCCGGCGAGCCTGGCCGTGTGTGCGCTCTTCGTGCGCCAGGGCAACCAGAAGACGCAGGAGGAACTGCGGTACGTCGGGTTCGAGATCCCGCCGGCGTTCGTGCTCGGTTACGGCCTCGACGTCGCCGAGCGCTTCCGCAACCTGCCGTACGTGTGTGAGTTCACGGGCGAGATAAGCGGCTGAGCCGGCTTCCGGCTGTAGTCCTCCGCGCCGCCCCACCGGTAGCCTGGCGCCCACCGTGAAACGCTTCCCCCGCGCAGCCATCGCGTATCTCGTCCTGGGATTCGCCATCCTGTTCTTCGGGATGCAGATGCTCCGCCCCGGGACCGAACGGGAGGAGCTGGACCTTTCCGCCTTCCGCGACGACATCGCCCAGGGTGAGGTGGCGACCGCCGAGATCAAGGACCGCGACAACGTCGTGCAGGGCAAGCTGCGCGACGACACGAACTACAAGGTCAGCTACCCCGCGGAGTTCGCCGACGAGCTAGTCGACGAGCTCGACGGCGCCCATCCCGCCATCGAGGTCACGACCGACTCGCAGGGCGACTCGGTCTGGACCGGGTTGCTGTTCAGCCTGCTGCCCGTCGTGCTCATCATCGGTGCGTTCTTCCTCGTGATGAACGCCCTGCAGGGCGGGGGCCGCGGGGTCATGCAGTTCGGCAAGTCGAAGGCGAAGCAGGTCACGAAGGACGACACGGTCGTGACGTTCGCCGACGTGGCCGGTTGTGACGAGGCGGTCGAGGAGCTCCAGGAGATCAAGGACTTCCTCAAGGACCCCGGCCGGTTCCAGGCGATCGGCGCCCGCATCCCGAAGGGCGTGCTGCTCTTCGGGCCGCCGGGTACCGGCAAAACGCTGCTCGCCCGGGCGGTCGCGGGGGAGGCGGGGGTGCCGTTCTTCCCGATCTCGGGCTCGGACTTCGTGGAGATGTTCGTAGGCGTGGGCGCCAGCCGCGTCCGCGACCTCTTCGAGAAGGCCAAGCAGACGGCGCCGGCGATCGTGTTCGTGGACGAGATCGACGCGGTCGGGCGCCACCGTGGGGCGGGCCTGGGCGGCGGTCACGACGAACGCGAGCAGACCCTCAACCAGTTGCTGGTGGAGATGGACGGGTTCGACTCCCGCACGGGCGTGATCCTCATCGCCGCCACCAACCGGCCCGACATCCTCGACCCGGCGCTGCTCCGCCCGGGCCGGTTCGACCGACAGATCGTGGTGGACCAGCCGGATCTCGAGGGCCGCAAGGCGATCCTCGACGTCCACGCCAAGGGCAAGCCGCTGGCCGAGGACGTGCGCCTCGACGTGCTCGCGCGCCGCACGCCGGGCTTCACCGGTGCCGACCTCGCCAACCTTATGAACGAGGCGGCCCTGCTCACCGCCCGCCGGGGTGGCCCCGACATCACGATGGCGGCCATGGAGGCGGCGATCGATCGGGTGCTCGCCGGTCCCGAGCGCAAGACCCGGGTCATGTCCGACAAGGAGAAGCGGGTCATCGCCTACCACGAGGGCGGCCACACGCTGGTTGGCCACGTCCTGGAGGGCACCGACCCCATCCACAAGGTCTCGATCGTGTCGCGCGGGCGGGCGCTGGGCTGGACGCTGGCTTTGCCCACCGAGGACAAGTACCTGAAGACCCGCAACGAGCTGGTCGACACCATGACCATGCTCCTGGGCGGCCGCTCGGCCGAGGAGCTGGTGTTCGGCGAGCCCACCACCGGGGCCAGCGACGACATCGAGCGCTGCACCGAGATCGCCCGCCAGATGGTCACCACGTTCGGGATGAGCGACCGGCTGGGACCCCAGCAGCTCGGCACCAAGGCCCAGGAGGTGTTCCTGGCCCGTGACTACGGGCACGAGGCCACGTACTCCGACGAGGTCGCCGGGCTTATCGACGACGAGGTCCGGCGGCTGATCGACGCGGCCCACGACCGGGCGAAGTTCATCCTTGCCACCCACCGGGCCACGCTCGACCGCCTGGCGATGTCGCTGGTCGACAAGGAGACGCTCGACGACCGCGACCTGGCGGAGGTCTTCGGCGACCTCGACAAGGGGACCGGCATCGAGCTGCCGCTGGACGAGCTCGACATCGGGTCTCAGCCGCCGGCGCGGCGTGCGTTGGTCGGCCCCACGGTCGCCGAGGCCGCGGATGCGGGGCTGGGAACGAGCGAGCCGGACGTACGGCGAGCCCCGGCCCCCCCGCTGCCGGTCTGGCGCCGGGTGCTCCGCTGGGGCCTGGGTGAGCCCCGACCGTCCGGCACCTGACCCGCGGGCAAGACGGAGGAAACACGAAAGGTCGCGCCCATGAGCGAGCGTCCGTCGAGGGTGACGGGGAAGCAAGGTGAGAGCGAGCCCGGCCCGAGCGGCCGGGGGAGTGGGCAAGCAAGGCGCCGGAGCCCGAGCGGCCCGCTGCGAAGCAGCAGGAGCGGGAACCGTGACCGATGAGTGGCCGAGCCCGAGCCGGGACTTTCCGCCGATCGACACGCCCATGGACCTGGAGCGGATCACCAAGGCCGTGCGGGAGATTCTCGAGGCCATCGGGGAGGATCCCGATCGCGACGGCCTGCGCGACACCCCCGAGCGCGTCGCCCGCATGTATGCCGAGATCTGCTCGGGGATCCACGAGCAGGTCGACACCCACCTGGCCGTGACCTTCGAGGCCGGTCACGACGAGATGGTGATGGTGCGGGACATCCCGATGCAGTCGATCTGCGAGCACCACCTCATCCCGTTCATCGGTAGGGCGCACGTGGCGTACATCCCCGGTGAGGACGGGCGGATCACGGGGATCTCCAAGCTGGCCCGCCTGGTCGACGCCCTGTCCCGCCGCCCACAGGTGCAGGAGAACCTGACCGTCGAGGTCGCCGACGAGATCGACCGCACCCTGCAGCCGCGGGGTGTGATGGTGGTGATAGAGGCCGAACACCTGTGCATGACCATGCGGGGGGTGCGCAAGCCGGGATCCACGACGGTGACGTCGGCCGTGCGGGGCCTGTTTCGCTCGAGCGTCGCCACCCGCGAGGAGGCCATGCGCTTCATCGTCGGCCAGCGATAGTCATTCGGAGGGGGGAGGGGCACCCTCCCCACTCCGCCTCCCCCCACCTCTTTGGCCGCCGCCTGGCGGCGGCGTCGATCCTCGATCGCTCGACCGGCGTAGCCGGATCGAGCGACAGCGGGGGGCTCCGGCAGGAGCCTCTGCCCCCCGCACCCCCCTACGCTGCGAGGCGTCGTGACCGCACCCACGCCGCACAACGAGGCCAAGCCCGGCGACATCGCCGCCGCCGTCCTCCTTCCCGGTGACCCCCGGCGGGCCGCCGCCATCGCCGACCGCTTCCTCGAGGACGCGCATTGCTACAACGAGGTCCGCAACATGATGGGCTTCACCGGCACCTACCGGGGCCGGCGCATCTCGGTGCAGGGGACCGGAATGGGGATGCCGTCGATCGGCATCTACTCCACCGAGCTGTTCCGGTTCTACGGCGTGACCACCGCCATCCGGGTGGGCTCGTGCGGCGCCCTCCACGACGACGTAGACCTCCGCGACCTGGTCATCGCGCTGGCCGCGCACACCGACTCGGCGATGCTTTCGCGGCGGTTCAAGGGGATCACGTACGCCCCGACGGCCGACTTCGGCCTCGCCGTCGAGGCCTGGCGCCTGGCCCGCGAGCGGGGCATGACCGCCCACGTGGGGACCATCCTGTCCACTGACACGTTCTACGACAGCGATCCCGAGGTGATCGAGGCGCTCAGGAGGCACGGCGTGCTCGCCGTCGAGATGGAGGCCGCCGCCCTGTACACCATCGCCGCCGCCCACCGGGCGCGGGCCCTGTGCGTGTCGGCGGTGAGCGACCACATCCCGAGGGGCGAGGCCATCAGCTCGGGGGAGCGGGAGACGGGGTTCTTCTCCATGGCCGAGTTGGCCCTGGACGTGATTGTCGAGTCCGACGCCGGCGGCCAGTCGTCGCGCTAACGCCGCCCGGCGGGCACGAAGGCGTGGAGGATGCGCTCCACGGTCTCGATGATGTCGGCCTCGTCCACGGTCGTGAGCTCCGCACCGAGCGCCAGCGACGCCTCGGTCAGGGCGCCGTAGAGCAGCAGGCCGAGCGCGTCGGTGTGGGCGGGTTCCAGCATCCCGTCGTCGGCCAGCGACTGCAGCCCCGCCCTGATGGTCGCCAGGCCGAATCCCCGGTCGACCTCGTACCAGGCGACCAGGCCGAGGACGGCGGGCGCGTCGGCGAGGACGATGCGCCGGAGGTCGGGCCGGGCGAACAGGGCGAACAGGGTGCGGCACCCCGCCTTGAACGGCTCGAGCCCGGTCGGCGCCGCCGCCAGCGCCGCCGCCACCACGGCATCGTTGATCTCACGCTCCACCTCCTCGAACACCTCGACGAACAGCTCTCGCTTGTCACCGAAGTGGTGGTGCACCGCACCGCGGGTCACGCCCGCGCGCTGGCCGATGCCGTCGAGGGTGGCGGCCTGGTAGCCGACTTCGGCGAAGGTGGCACGCCCGGCGTCGAGGATCGTGCGTCGCGTGACGGCGGCGTCGGCGGCGGTGCGACGCGGCATGGCGCTCATGGTTGCATACGTACGGGTCGTATGTTAGCCACGGGGCAGAACGGCGGCGGATCCTGGGGGCGGGTGGGACAATGAGCGAGCGGGCGATCGGGTAGCCAGGGGGTGTCCACCACGTAACGCGGCCATATGGCGTCGGAGCGCGCCGTCGGTGGTCACGGGGGGCGACGTAAGCTTGCCGTTCGTGGAGAGCGGACGTCGCCGGGTCATGGGTGTCGTCAACGTGACCCCCGACTCGTTCTCCGACGGCGGACGCTTTCTCGACCACCGGGCCGCCCTCGCGCACGGTCGGTCCCTGGTCGCGCAGGGGGCGGGCTGGATCGACGTGGGCGGCGAGTCCACACGCCCCCACGCCGAGCCCGTCCCGGTCGACGAGGAGCTGCGGCGCGTGATCCCCGTCGTCGAGGGGCTCGCGGCCGACGGCGTGGCCGTGTCGATCGACACCCGCAAGGCCCCGGTCGCCGAGGCCGCCGTCGCGGCCGGTGCCCGCATGATCAACGACGTGTCGGCCAGCCTGGGCGTGGTCGCCGGCGCCACGGGCGCCGCGTTCGTGGCCATGCACATGCTCGGCGATCCCCGCACGATGCAGGAGGACCCGGCATACGGCGACGTCGTGGCGGAGGTGCGCGACTTCCTCGTCGATCGGGCCGACGCGGCCCGGGCCGCGGGCGTGCGGGAGGTCTGGATCGATCCCGGCATCGGCTTCGGCAAGACGCTCGACCACAACCTCGACCTACTCGCCAACCTCGATGTGCTCGTGGCCACCGGCTACCCGGTGATGGTCGGCACGAGCCGCAAGTCGACGCTCGGCACGTTGGCCGCCAGGGCCGACCGCACCGGGACCATCCCGCCCGCCGGCGATCGGCTCGAGGGCTCCGTAGCCACCGCGACCTGGTCGTTGCTGCGCGGCGCCGGCATTGTCCGCGTCCACGAGGTGTCCGCCACCGTGCGGGCGCTCGAGGCCTGCGATCGCGTGCTGGCGGCGGCGTGATGTTCCCAGCAAGGAGTACTGAGGTGCGAGTGAAGCGAGCACGGCAGGCCAACGGCGCGAGCGCCAGCTCGTCCCGTGGCGATGGGCGTGGGGCACGGCCCCACGGGAGACACTGACGTGCCACCGACCAAGGGCAAGTGGGCCCAGGGCATCACCCCCCGGAACTTCGTGTGGGTGCTCAAGGACCGGCTGGCCATCTGCGAGCGGCCCGGGGGCTACGGCGCCAACCACCGCCGTGTCCGGCGGCAGGAGGAGATCATCTGGATCCGCGAGCAGGGCTTCACCCATGTGATCTCCCTGATCGCCGCACCCCACAACCTGCACAACTACGACGAGCTGGGCGTGGCCTGGCTGCACCGGCCCCAGCAGCCCAGCGACGACCCGGTTGAGTTCCAGCTCGCGCTCTACACCGAGGTCCGCGACCTCCTGGCCAAGGGGGAGAAGCTCCTGATCCACCAGGAGGAGGTGGGCGACCGCATCTGCGGCCTCGTGGCCGGCTACGTGCTGTGGGCCGGCCTCGTGCCCTACGGCCCGCAGGCGATCTCGGTCACCGAGCGCCTCACCGGGCGGCAGCTGGGTCCCGAGGGGCGGGAGTTGGTGGCCTCCGCCGACGAGCTCCGCGAATCCGGATGAGCGAACCCGCGGCGCTTCCTTGGGACCGCATCGAGCTGCGCGGCCTTCGGATGGCCGGGCGCGTCGGCGTGTTGCCGATCGAGCGGGACCAGGACCAGCCGCTGGAGGTCGACCTCGACGTGGTCGTGGACCTGGCGCCGGCCGGCGCCAGCGACGACCTGGCCGACACCGTCCACTACGGCACGGTCTGCGACGCCGTCGTGCGGGCGGTCGGCGCGGGCCATGTCGAGCTGCTGGAGCGCCTCGCAGAGGTCGTCGCCCAGGCGGTGCTGGGGGTCGATCCCCGGATCGTCGCCGTCGACCTGGCGGTCCGGAAGCTGCGCCCGCCCCTGCCGCACGACGTGGCGACCTCGGGCGTGCACGTGGTCCGGACGAGGCGATGAGCGGCGCCGCGGGCGGCTCCCCGCCGCACCGCCGTGCGTTCCTCGGGCTGGGGTCGAACCTCGGGGACCGGGTGCGCTACCTGCGGGAGGCCGTCGACACGCTGCGGGCTGTGGACCTGCGGGCCGTGTCGCAGGTCTATGAGACCGAACCGGTCGGCGGGCCGGGCGGCCAAGACGCGTACCTGAATCTGGTGGCCGAGCTGGACACGGCACGGGAACCGCACGAACTGCTCGGCGTGTGCCACCGGCTGGAGGCCGCCGCCGGGCGCGTGCGCGACGAGCGCTGGGGACCGCGGACGCTGGACGTCGACGTGCTCTGGATCGACGGCGTCACGGTGGACGAGCCCGACCTCCAGGTGCCTCACCCCCGCATGTGGGAGCGCCGCTTCGTTCTCGCGCCGCTGCGCGACCTCGCTCCCGACCTCGTCGACGAGGCCACCCTGGACGCCGCCGCCGGCTACGTCGAGCCCGTGGGCGCGTTGGACGAGCTGGCCGCCCACTGACCGTGGTGCGGGTGCGGATCATCGGTCCGGGCCGGGCCGGCACGGCGCTCGCCCGGGCCCTGACCGCGGCCCGCTGGGACGTCGCACCCCTGCTCGGTCGCGACGACGATCCCACCCGGGCGGCCCGCGACGTCGACCTGCTGGTGATCGCCACGCCCGACGACCGCGTGCGGGAGGTGGCGGGGGCGGTCGAGCCCGTGCCCGGCACGGTCATCGCCCACCTCGCCGGGTCGCTGGGCCTCCGGGCGCTGGCCCCCCACCCGCGGCGGGCGGCCGTGCATCCGCTGGTGGCCCTGCCCACGCCGGCGGTGGGCGCCCGGCGACTGGTCGGATCCTGGTTCGCCGTTGCCGGGGACCCGCTCGTCCACGACGTCGTGCGCGCCCTGCGCGGCCGGTGGTTCGAGGTGGCCGACGCCGACCGCCCCGTCTACCACGCCGCCGCCGTCATCGCGTCCAACCACCTGGTCGCTCTGCTGGGACAGGTCGAGCGCCTGAGCCAGGCGGTCGGGGTGCCGTTCGAGGCCTACTTCGACCTGGCCCGGGCCACGCTCGACAACGTCGCCGCCCTCGGCCCGGCCGCCGCGCTGACCGGGCCGGCCGCCCGGGGCGACGAGACCACGATCCGCCGGCATCTGCGGGCCCTGCCGCCCGAGGAACGTCACGCCTACCGCGTCCTGGTCGACGCCGCCCGCCGGCTGGCGCAGCAGCCTCGGGCTGTGGATGACGCAACCCCGGGGCTCCGGGAGCACGAGCCGTGAGGATGCTCGGCACCATTCCCGAGCTGCGGTCGGTCCTGGACCGCGCGCGGGCGGCGGACCGCACCGTCGGGCTCGTGCCCACGATGGGCTACCTGCACGATGGCCACCTGTCGCTCATGCGGCAGGCGCGCGCCGAGACCGACGTGGTCGTGGCGTCGATCTTCGTGAATCCGCTCCAGTTCGGGGCCGGCGAGGACCTCGACGCCTACCCCCGCGACCTGGATCGCGACGCCCGCCTCGCCGACGCCGCGGGCATGGACGTGCTCTTCGTCCCCGGCACCGACGAGATGTACCCGGTGCCGGTGCTGACCACGGTGTCGGTGGCGAAGGTCTCCGAGCCGCTCGAGGGCGCCGCGCGCCCCCATCACTTCGCCGGCGTCGCCACCGTGGTGGCAAAGCTCTTCGCCATAGTCGGCCCCTGCCGCGCGTACTTCGGCGAGAAGGACTTCCAGCAGCTGGCGGTGGTGCGGCGGATGGCGGGAGACCTCTCGTTCCCCGTCGACGTGGTCGGATGCCCCACGGTCCGGGAGCCTGACGGCCTGGCGCTGTCGTCCCGGAACAGCTACCTGACCGCCGAGGAACGCGAGGCCGCGCCGGTCGTGTACCGGGCGCTGCGGGCGGGTGTGGCCAGCATCCTGGCCGGCGAACGAGACCCGGCGGCCGTCCGCACGCTCATGGCCGGGATCATCGAGGCGGAACCGGTGGCGAAACTGGACTACGCCGAGGTGGTCGACGCAGACTCGTTCCGAACCCCGATCCCGCTCTCCGGGAATCTGCGGCTGCTGGCGGCTGTTCGATTCGGGCGAGCGAGGCTCATCGACAACGTGGGGGTGACCGTTCCGGCACCCACCCAGGGAGGTTGACCCGCCGTGCGCCGCCGCATGCTCAAGTCGAAGATCCATCGTGCGGTCGTCACCGACGCCAACCTGCACTACGTGGGCTCGATCACCATCGATCCCCAGCTGCTCGAGGCCGCCGACATCCTCGAGCACGAGCAGGTGGCGGTGGTCGACATCGACAACGGGGCCCGCTTCGAGACCTACACCATCGCCGGCCGCCCCGGCTCCGGCGACATGTGCCTCAACGGTGCGGCCGCCCGCCTGGTGTCCCCCGGCGATCGGATCATCGTCATCTCCTACGCGGACTATGAGGCCGACGAGCTGGCGCACCACGAGCCGGCGGTCGTCCACGTCGACTCCACCAACCACCGCGTCGACTCGGCCACCGCGGAGCGGCTGGCCAGCGGCTGATCGCCCTGCGGCCGACTTGTTCCCATGGCGGAGCTCGACCTGCTGGTCCTCGGATCCGGCGTGGCCGGGCTGTCGGCGGCGGTGCGGGCGGCCGAGACACACGGCATGCGCGTCGGCGTGCTCACCAAGGCGGAGCTGCACCAGGCGACCACGCGCTGGGCCCAGGGTGGCGTCGCGGCGGTCCTGGCCGACGACCCCGACTCGACCGACGTGCACCTGGCCGACACCCTGGCGGCCGGTGCCGGGCTGTGCGACGCCGATGCGGTGCGCGTGCTGGTCGACGAGGGACCGGCCCGGGTCAACGAGCTGATCGCACTGGGGGCCATCTTCGATCGCGACTCGCACGGCGAGCTGCTGCTGGCACGGGAGGGTGGCCACTCCCACGCCCGCGTCGTGCACGCCGGCGGTGCCGCCACCGGGGTCGAGGTGGAACGGGCGTTGGTGGCCGCGGTCCAGGAGACCGCGGCGGCGGTGTACGAGCACTGGTTCGCGCTGGACCTCGTGGTCGAGGACGAGCGCTGCGCCGGCGTCGTGGCCCTGGGGCCGACCGGCGAGCGGTCCGAGGTCCGGGCGCAGCACGTGCTGGTTGCCACGGGCGGCGCCGGCCAGCTGTTCGCCGTGACCACCAACCCGCCGGAGTCGACCGGCGACGGCATCGCCATGGCGCTGCGCGCGGGCACAGCCGTCGCCGACCTGGAGTTCGTGCAGTTCCATCCGACCGCGCTGCACCACCCGGCCATGCCCCGGCCGTTGCTGTCGGAGGCGCTCCGGGGCCACGGTGCCCTGCTCCGCGACGCCAACGGCGACCGCTTCGTCGACGAGCTGCTGCCCCGCGACAAGGTGAGCCAGGCGATCATGGCCCGCGTCGCCGAGCAGGGCACCGACCACGTGTGGCTCGACGCCACCGGGCTCGAGGACTTCGGCGAGCGCTTTCCGACCATCGCGGCGTCGCTGAAGGCGGTGGGCCTGGATCCCCGCACCGACTGGCTCCCAGTGGCGCCCGCAGCGCACTACATGTGCGGCGGCATCGTTGCCGACCTCGACGGTGCCTCGTCCCTCCCTGGCCTGTGGGTCGCGGGCGAGGCCGCCTGCAACGGCGTCCATGGCGCCAACCGGCTGGCGTCGAACTCCCTGCTCGACGGCATGGTGTTCGGTCCCCGGGTGGTCGAGGCCGTCGAGCGCGGCAGGGAGGGGCCGTCGCCCACCGGCGCGATGCGCTGTGTGCTAGAGGGCGAGGGCGAGGCCATCCCAGGTCGGCGGCTGGACGCGCGGGCGCCCGCGGGGCCGGCTGGCCCGGCGGCGGACGGGCCCACGTCCGCCGCGGCCACCGCAGACGGCCGCGACGCGTTCCAGCGGGCGATGACCGCCGACGCCGGCGTCCTCCGGTCGGCCGACTCGCTGGTGCGCGCCCAGGACGCGGCAACCGCCACGCTGGCCGGGACGCACGTCGCTCGGGCCCCCGGCGGTGCCGACTTCGAGCTCGCCAACCTGGCCACGGTGGGCTGGGCGGTGGCGACCAGCGCCCTGGCCCGCACGGAGAGCCGCGGAGCCCACGCCCGCACCGACCATCCCGACATCGACCCGGCGCAGCGGCTGCGCTACGTGATCGGCGGCACGGTCGGAGCGCAGTAGCCCGATTCCGCCGCCGGGCCCCGCGCGCCGGTGTGGGCCAGCCAGCCAGCGAGCCAGCGATGGCGGGGAGCGTTGTTGTAGGCGCTCCAAGTGGCCTTCGCACAGCACGGGGCCGGGTGGCCCGAGCTTGGCGTGCTGAGCGTCGAGGGGGTGCACCTTCGACGCCTCTTCACTCCAGATGTCTCCCGGCTTGATTCCCCCGTGGTTGAGCGCCTGCGGGGCGCTATTGTCAATGGCGCGGGCAGCCACGTGCGAGCCGAGGTAGGGGCTCAGTTGGGGAACGGATCGGACGATCGTCTCGTGTTGCCGTCGCCGGGCTCGGCCGAGGTCAGGTTGCCGTCGGGGAACGGATCGGACGACCCCGCGCCCTTACCGCCTCCTGATTCCAATGCGCCGCCCGCGGGCGACGACGCGCGCCCGGCGAACACGCACGGCGGCGCCCCCGGCGGCACGCTGCCGACGGTCTCGTCA
>JBKOUY010000168.1:0-5652 GCA_046723645.1 Actinomycetota bacterium
GACCGTGCCCGCGCCGCCGGCGCCGCCGGCGACGGTTCCTGCCCCACCATCAGGGGGAGCGCCCGAGCCGCCGCCGGCCGGCCCGCGGTGCGACGTGCCGCGGAACCAGCCCCCCTGGGCCGAACAGGCCGAGCTGCTCGACATCGTCGAGGCGACCCAGGGTGTGGTCGATGAGGTCGGCGCGGCGGGCTTCGCCGGGTTCGTGGTCACGCCCGAGAAGTGCCGGCTCGACCTCTACTGGGTGGGCGCACCGCCGCCCGAGGTCGCCGAGGTGGTGCGGCGGGACCGCCGGGTCGTGATCCATGACGACGCCGCCCATGACCACGCCGCGTTGGCGCGAGCGGCCGAGGCCTTGTGGCCGGGGTCGCCGCTCGGACGGTCCGCCGGGGTCGAGATCACGAGCGTGGCCATCCCGCCCGACGGCTCGGGCCTGCGCGTCGGGGTCGAGCGCCGCCGGCGCCTCGACGTGCGGGCGACGGCCGCACGGCTGAGCGCGGCCGCCGGCGTCCCCGTGGACCTAGTGGTCGAGGGGCCCTCGCGGCCGTTCGGGCGGGTCGACGACCGGGCACCCTGGTCGGCCGGTGGGCGGGCGATGATCCGGGTCAACGACGGCGGATCGGAGCGGTGGACCGCATGCTCCGTGGGGTACGGCCTCCGCGCCCCGCGCACGATGAGGGAGTACACGGTCACGGCCGCCCACTGCTTCGACGAGGCGGTCGACGCCACCGCCTGGAACGGCAGCCGCCGCGCGGCGATCGGGGACTGGGGCGCCATGTCACTGGCGCTCGACGTCGCCTACGTGGCGACCGACGAGTCCGCCGGGCGCCCGGGCACGTCAGCGTACGCGTGGTCCGGCGGCGTCGACGCCCGTGACGACGAGGTGCGGACCGTGATCGACGCGGCGCCGACGGTGAAGGGCATGTGGGTCTGCGGCTCGGGTGCGGCAACCGGCGAGAACTGTGGCATCAAGGTCACCGACGTCGACGTCGTGCAGCGGGCGACGCTGCCCAACTCGGGCGCCGCCTACACCGTCCGCCACACGGCGCGGGGCTACCGCGTGGGTGGGGCGTCCGGCAGCGGCGACAGCGGCGGACCGGTGTTCGCGCCCGGCGGCCCGGGTCGCAGCGACGCCCACGCGGTCGGCGTGATCCACGGCGGCGTGGATGGCGCGGCGGCGAGCTGCTTGAGCGAGCCGAACCCAACCGAATGCTCCGAGAGCGTCATCTTCGTGCCGATCGCCGAGGTCCAGCGCTGGATCGGCGGGGAGCTCCGCGTGGCGCACGGGTGGACGGCGGCCGATAGGCCCGGTCCCGACCGCTGACGGCCGTCAGTGGGCCAGCTTCTCGATCTTCCCGGCCTTGATGCAGCCCGTGCAGACGTGGATCCGCCGGGGCGCGCCGTCGACCAGGGCGCGCACACGCTGGATGTTGGGGTTCCACCGACGCTTGGTTCGCCGGTGCGAGTGGCTGACACTCATGCCCCACGACGGGTGCTTGCCACACACCTCGCAAACGGCTGCCATCGGACGCGTCACCTCTGTCTCGGGCGGGCTGAGGACCGAGCAACTGTACTGGCGGCCCTCCGGGGTCACAACTTGTGATCAGCGCCCACTAGGCGCCGAGCCGGCACCTACCATCCACCGGCGTGACCCTTGATCGCCTGGGCGCCGCCGACCTGCGAGCGGTGGTGGATGCCTACAACGACGCCCTGGCCGCGCACCGGGAGCCCATCAACCGGCTGAACGTCTACCCCGTTCCGGACGGCGACACGGGCACCAACATGTCGCTCACGCTGGGCTCGGTCTCCGAGTCACTGGACGGCGTGGACGACGACCTGGCGGCCGTGTGCAAGGCCGTCAGCCACGGCTCGCTCATGGGGGCCCGGGGCAACTCGGGCGTGATCCTGTCGCAGGTGCTGCGGGGCTTCGTCGGCGTCGTCGCTGAGTCCGGGGGGCTGGACGGGGCCGGGCTGGCGCGGGCGCTGCGCGCCGCCTCCGACGCTGCGTACGAGGCGGTCATGCGACCGGTCGAGGGCACGATCCTCACGGTCGTGCGCGAGTCGGCGGAGGCGGCCGAGGAGGCGATCGCGGCCTATGCCGACGCCGACCTGGTCAGCGTGCTCGCCGCCGCCCGCGAACGCGGCGAGAAGGCGCTGGCCGGCACCCCGGAGCTGCTGCCGGTCCTCGCGGAGGCGGGCGTGGTCGATGCCGGCGGGACCGGCTACCTGTTGCTGCTCGACGCACTCCTGCACGTGGCCGACGGGCGACCCGTCCCCGAGCCGCGGGTGGGCGAGGGGGCGGTCCGCGCCGACGCCCGCCTGGTCCATGCCGCGGCCGACGAGCATGGCGGCTCCGGGGACCTGCGCTACGAGGTCATGTACTTCCTGGAGGCGCCGGACGACGCCATCCCGGCCTTCAAGGACGTCTGGGCCGGAATCGGCGACTCGATCGTGGTGGTCGGGGGCGACGGCCTGTGGAACTGCCATATCCACACCGACGACATCGGCGCCGCCGTCGAGGCGGCCGTCGACGCCGGCCGCCCCCGGAAGATCCGGGTCACCGACCTTGCGGAACAGGTCGAGGAGGAGCGCTGGGTGCGCGAGGCGACCGGGGCCGGCGATGTCGTCGACCTGCCACCCCACGCCAGCGAGCCGGTGTGCACCGCAGTGGTGGCGGTCGCCGCCGGCGACGGCATCAAGCGGATCTTCTACAGCCTGGGGGTGCAGGGGATCGTCGCCGGCGGGCAGTCGATGAACCCGTCGACGGCCGAGCTGCTGGCCGCGGTGGAGGCCGTCCCGGCCGAGGAGGTCGTGATCCTCCCGAACAACAAGAACATCATCCCGGTCGCCGAGCAGGTCGACGCCCATACCGACCGCACGGTGCGCGTAGTGCCAACGCGGGGCATCGCCGAGGGGTTCGCCGCCCTGATGTGCTACGACCCGGAGGCCCGGGCCGACGAGAACGCCAAGGAGATGACCGCGCTCGCGTCCAGCGTGATCGCGGGCGAGGTCACCCGGGCGACCCGCGACTCGACCAGCGACGTCGGCCCGATCGCCGAGGGCGACTACCTCGGCATCACCAGCGACGGCATCCGGGCCGTGGAGGAGACGCAGGCGGCGGCCGCCTGCCGGCTGCTCGATGTCCTCGTGACCGACGAGCACGAGATCGTGACGGTCATCGAGGGCGAGGGCGCCACCGCCGGCGACACGCGAGCGATCACCGAATGGCTCGACGAGCATCGGCCGGAGGTCTCTGCCGAGGTCCACCACGGCGGGCAGCCGCTCTACCCCTACCTCTTCGGCATCGAGTAGGTGACCAGGGCCGCCAGCACCGACGCCGCGCCGATCACGCTGGGGGAGCTGGCCGCCATGCCGGTCACCCGGCTGAAGGGGGTCGGCGAGCGCAAGGCCGAGGGGCTGGCGGTGGTCGGCGTCGAGAACCTGCTCGACCTGTTGACCTACTACCCGCGGCGCTACGTCGACCGCACGAACGAGGCGCGGGTCCGGGACCTGGTGGTGGGGGAGGAGGCGCTCGTCCTCGTCACGGTCCAGCGGGCCACGTCACGGCGCACCCGCGGGCGCCCCCCCAAGGTGCTGGTGACCGTGGACGTGACCGATGGCAGCGGGCACCTGCGGGTCACCTTCTTCAACCAGGCGTGGCGGGAGCGGCAGCTCCGGCCCGGCATGACGGTGGCGCTGTTCGGCAAGCTCGAGATCTACGCCGGGCGCAAGCAGATGACCAACCCGGTCGTGGACCTGATCGGCGACCGCACGGGCCGCATCGTCCCCATCTACCCCCAGTCGGAGAAGGCGGGCCTGTCGACATGGGAGATCGGCGACTGGGTCGGCGAGGCACTGCGCCGCTCGCAGGTGCGGGGCCTGCTCGATCCCGTGCCCAGCTGGGTGCTCGATCGGTTCGACCTGGTCACCAGACCGGAGGCCTTCGCCGGCATCCACGCGCCGGACTCGATGGCGCATCGGGACGTGGCGCGCCGGCGGCTTGTGCTCGACGAGCTGCTCCGGGTCCAGTTGGCGCTGGTCCAGCGCAAGCGCCACATCGAGCGGACCACCCGGGGCATCGCCCACCTGGTCGACGGACCGCTCGTCGACGCCTTCGTGGCCCGGCTGCCGTTCGACCTGACCGACGACCAGCGCGCCGCCATCGCCGAGATCGAGCACGACCTGGCCGCGCCCCATCCGATGCACCGGCTGCTGCAGGGCGACGTCGGCAGCGGCAAGACGGTCGTCGCCGTCTCGACGCTGCTGACGGCGGTGCAGGGCGGCTACCAGGGCGCGTTCATGGCACCCACCGAGGTGCTCGCCGAGCAGCACGCCCAGGGCATCCGGGAGCTCCTCGAGGGGGTCGAGGTGCCCGACGACGGCTCGACGCTGTTCGCGGCCCGCCCCGTGCGGGTCGAGCTGCTCACCAACCGGGTCGCGGCGGGGGACCGCCGGCGCATTCTCGCCGGCCTGGCGGCGGGGCAGGTCGACCTGGTGATCGGCACGCACGCGCTCATCCAGGAGGGTGTCGAGTTCCGGGCCCTGGGTGCCGTGGTGATCGACGAGCAGCACCGCTTCGGGGTCGAGCAGCGGGCGGCGCTGCGTGACAAGTCGGCCGGTGGGGCGGTGCCCGACGTGCTGGTCATGACCGCCACGCCCATCCCGCGGACGGCGGCGATGACCGTCTACGGCGACCTCGACGTGACCGTCATCCGTTCGCTGCCGGCCGGCCGTCAGCCCATCACCACGCGATGGGTGCAAAGCGACGCCGACGAGGCGGGGATGTGGGACGCGGTCCGCGGCGAGGTGGCGTCCGGGCGGCAGGCATACGTGGTCAACCCGCTGATCGAGGAGTCGGAGAAGCTCGAGGTCCGCTCCGCGGAGGAGACGTACGCGCGGCTCGAGGCCGGGGCGCTGGCCGGACTGCGGCTGGGACTGCTCCATGGCCGCCTCGGGTCGGCGGACAAGGAGGCCACGATGCACCAGTTCCGCGAGGGGCGGCTCGACGTGCTCGTAGCGACGACCGTGATCGAGGTGGGGGTGGACGTGCCCAACGCCACCGCCATGGTCGTCCTCGACGCCGACCGCTTCGGCATCGCCCAGCTCCACCAGCTCCGCGGTCGCGTCGGCCGCGGCAGCGAGCGGTCCTGGTGCTACCTGGTCAGCCGGTCGGACACCCCCGAGGCCGAGGCCCGACTCGGCGCCCTCGTCGAGACCACCGACGGGTTCGCCCTGGCGGAGGTCGACCTCGAGCTGCGTGGCGAGGGCACGATCATGGGCGAGCGCCAGAAGGGCCGCAGCGACCTCAAGCTCGCGTCGCTGCGGCGCGACCGGGAGTGGGTTGAGCGGGCCCGGGATGTGGCGTTCGCCATCGTCGACGGCGAGGGCGGACTCGAGGCGCACGCCGACCTCCTCGACGAGGTCGCGCTCTTCCTCGACGAGGACGACCAGCAGTTCCTGCTCAAGGGGTAGGGCCGGCGCCGCCGGGCGCGCGGTGGGCCCCGTTCCGGCGTTCGCCGCCTGTGGTTGTCGCAACGAGCGAACGCCGGAACGGTGGCCGCGTGCCAGGCCGCGTTGCCCGCCGGCGGCCCGGCACCCTGGGTCAGACGCTCGACGCTCGCGGACCCTGGAAGAGGTCCGCAACCGCGTCCCGCT
>JBKOUY010000074.1:0-5063 GCA_046723645.1 Actinomycetota bacterium
GTCGGGGTCGGGCCGGAGTGTCAGTGTCGGTCGCAGACCGACGCCATCAGGGGCGGCGGTCGGGGTCGGGCCGGAGTGTCAGTGTCGGTCGCAGACCGACGCCATCAGGGGCCGGCGGCCCGGGGGGTCGGCGGGACGCTCAGCCGGCCTGGGTGAACCGGTCGGCCAGGTAGGCGTCGACGTCGTCCTCGAGGATGCGGTACGCCTTGCCGACCCGGACGGCGCGCAGCTCCCCCGACTTGATCAGCCGGTAGACGGTCATCGACGACACCCGCAGCAGATCGGCCACCTCGCGAGGCGTGAGGAACCGGGCGCGCGACATAGGCATGTGGAAGACCCCTTCCAACTCCGCTGGGGTCACTGTATGCGACCGTTCCTGGTGTGGCGAGTGGGGCACCTGCGGGCCGAGGGCCCAGAAGAACGCCCCCCGCCGTCAGCCCCGCCCCAGCTCGCGGCTGCGCTCGGTGGCCGCCAGCACCGCCTCGAGGAAGGCGGCCCGCACGCCACCCGCCTCGAGCGCACGGAGCCCCTCGGCCGTGGTCCCGCCGGGCGAGGTCACTGCGGCCCGCAGGTCGGCAGGCCCCTCGGCCGACTCGGCGAGCAGCCGCGCCGACCCCAGGAGGGTCTGCACCGCCAGCGCCGTCGCCACCGGCCGGGGCAGGCCGGCCAGCACACCGCCCTCGACGAGGGCCTCGGTGACCAGGAAGACGTAGGCGGGGCCCGATCCCGACAGGCCGGTCACGGCGTCGAGCAGCGGCTCGTCCACCCGCACCACCGTGCCGACGACCCCGAGGATCTCCTCTGCCCACGCCAGGTCGGCCTCGTCGGCGGCCCGCCCGGCGGCGACAGCCGCAGCGCCGGCGCCGACCAGCGCTGGTGTGTTGGGCATGGCGCGCACCACCGGCGTACCGGGCGCCAGGGCCGCCTCGAGCCGGCGGATGGTGACGCCGGCGGCGATCGACAGCACCGGGGCCCGGGACGCGGTGGCGGCCAGCGCCCGGCAGACGGCGTCCACGTCGCCGGGCTTCACCGCCACGACGTGGCCGTGCGCGGCGTCGGGCTCGCGAGCCACCTCGACACCGGGGAACGCCGCCCGTAGCTGCGACGCCCGGTCGGCCAGCTTCTCGGCCACCCGCAGCTCTCCGGCGGTGGCCCAACCGCCGGTCAGGAGGCCGGCCAGCAGGGCCTCGCCCATCTTCCCGCCGCCGATGACCTGGAGCTTCGGCATCCCCATGGGCAGCGACGTTACGGCCCGGCGACGCCCGGGCGCGGGGCGACCCAACCCGACTTCCCCGATCGGTGAGCAGCCCCGCGCCCCGGCATGTTCAAGTTAGATCGAAACAACAGGAAAGACAACGGCGTGCGTGATCAGCTCCCGAATCGCGAGGCATAGCCGATCCGCATCGCGGGGCGGAAGAACCGCTCGGTCCACTCGTAGAGGGACCCCAGGATGCGGTCGAGCTCCTCGTCGTCGATGGCGTCGTTGGCGATCTGGCCCACCAGGAAGATCGCGTCCTCCTCGCCGATGGCAAACGACCCGCCGTACAGCTTGATGTTGCGCCGCAGCAGGTGCTCGTAGAGGGCGGCGTGATTCTCCTCGGGCGCCGGCATCACGTACGTCTCGTAGTGCAGCGTCCGCTGGCGGAGGTGGAACCAGACGGTGAACACGTCCTTCTCCTCGCCCCGCACCCGGACGAACCAGCGCCGCTCCCCCGACTCGGTGTCGCGCTCCACCGCGGCCACCACGGGGTTTTCGGTGCGCTGGCGTTCCAGCCATGCCGCGATGCGGGCGCCGACGGCGTCCAGCTCGTCCTCGGCAAGCGGCCGCTGTGTCACCAGCCGGACGCTAGTGGGCGCTCGCGCCCACTAGTGGACCCTCGCATAGGTCTACCCGGCGGCGGCGCAGGCGATCGGTGATCGGGCGGTGAGGTCGGCGTAGATGCGGCGCAGGCGGGCGGCCGCCGTCGACCAGGTGAAGTTGCGGGCCCGGCGGGCGGCGGCCACGGCGAGCTCCTGGCCCAGGGCCGGGTTGTCCAGGATCTGCCCGGTGTACGCCGCGAACACCTCGGGGTCACGGCCCTCGACCAGGAACCCGGTGCGGCCGTGCTCGACCAACGTGCGCAGCCCACCGACCGCGGCCGCCACGACGGGCGTGCCGCACGCCGCGGCCTCCAGCGCCACCAGGCCGAAGGACTCGCTGCGGCTGGGCACGAGCACCACGTCGGCGGCGCGGTAGTACGTCGACAGCATGTGATGGGGCTGGGGATCGGCGAAGCGGATCCGATCGGCCACCCCCAGCGTTGCCGCCAGCTTGTCGATGCGCTCGACCTCGCTGCGTCCGTCGCGGCCGCTGGCGCCCCCGACCACCACCAGCACCGCCCGGCGGTCCTCCAGTTCGGCGAGCGCCCGCACGGCGACGTCGAGCCCCTTGAGGGGCTGGATCCGCCCCACGAACAGCAGCATCGGCCCGTCCCCGAGGTCGAGGCGGGCCAGGGCGGCGCGGGCGCCGCGGCGGGGGCCCGGTGAGAAGAAGGCGTGGACGACGCCCGGTGGCACGATCTCGATGCGGGCAGGATCGGCCCCGTAGAGCCGCTCGAGCTGGGCCGCCTCGGCGCTGGAGTTGGCGAGGATGGCGTCGGAACAGCCGATGACCTCGGTCTCGGCGCGGACGCGCCTATCCGGCTCGAGGTCGCCGGTCTCGGCCTTGACCCGGGCGAGGGTGTGGAACGTCGACACGAGTGGCAGGTCCAGCTCGTGCTTGAGGCGGTGGCCGGCAATGCCCGAGAGCCAGTAGTTGGCGTGGAGGGCGTCGGCGGCGTGGGCGCCGGTGACGTCCTCGGTGAGCCGCGCGAGCACGCCGTCGGCGAACTGGTCGACGACCTCGGGGAGGGCCTCCTTGGGCAGCTCGACGGGCCCGGCGGCGACGTGCACCACCCTGAACCCCGGCTCGACGTCCATGACGTCGGGCAGCCCATCCGCCCAGCGCCTCACGTAGACGTCGCTGGTCACGCCGGCCTGTGCGAGCGCCGAGACCAGCTCACGCACGTAGACGTTCATGCCACCGCTGTCGCCGGCGCCCGGCTGTGCGAGCGGAGACGTGTGCAGGGAAAGGACGGCGAGTCTGCGCATCAAGACGCCCAACGCCGGTGGTCCCGGAGAGATTCCTGACCGAACGGGTCGTCGTTCGGGGTCGTAGGACCGGTGGCCGAACTGCGAATACGCCGGAGGGCTGGTGTGTGTTGGCGCCCACGATGGGTAGGTTCCAAGTGCCCGCCCCCTATGACGAAGGAGTGCCGATGCCTTTCGAGCTGCCCCCGCTGCCGTACGCCAAGGACGCACTCGGCCCCCACATGAGCGAACAGACGCTCGACTTCCACTACGGCAAGCATCACCAGACCTACGTGAACACCCTGAACGAGCTCGTCGAGGGCACTGAGAACGAGCGGCGCTCCCTCGAGGAGATCATCCTGGCCGCGGAGCCCGGCACACCGCTGTTCAACAACGCCGGCCAGGCCTGGAACCACAACTTCTTCTGGCACTGCATGACCCCCGGTGGTGGCGGAGAGCCCGAGGGCGAGCTGAAGACCGCGGTCGAGCAGTCGTTCGGTTCGGTCGACACGTTCCTGCAGACGTACGCCGAGAAGGCCACCAAGCTGTTCGGCTCGGGCTGGACCTGGCTTACGAGGGGTGACAGCGGCCTCGAGGTCGTGCAGACCAGCAACGCCGACCTGCCGCTCAAGCACGGCCAGACCCCGCTGCTCACCATCGACGTGTGGGAGCACGCCTACTACCTCGATTACCAGAACGCTCGCCCGGCCTACGTCGAGACATGGCTGCAGCACCTGGTCAACTGGGAGTTCGCGGCCGCCAACCTCGCGAAGAGCTGACGGCATTGGACAACTCGCATGGCGGGGGGTGCGGGGGGCAGAGGCTCCGCCGGAGCCCCCCGCCGTCGCTCGATCCGGTTTAGCCGGGCGAGCGACTGGGAAGCGCCGCCGCCGTCAGGCGGCGACCGAAGACTCGTTTCGCAACCTTCGGTTGCGAAGCGACTCAGAAGGCCGCCGACGCCGCGGCCCACAGCGGACCGAGAACGAGGAGCGTGTCGATGCGGCGCAGCGCGGGTGTGGAGGCGCCGGCGCTGGGGAGCAACGCGGACGCTGCGATCTGACCGAGCGGGCAGGCTGCGGCGGCGAACCCCAGCAGTGGTGCTCCGGCGTCGTCGAACGGGGTGACCAGCATCACCGCCAGCGGCAAGCCGACGAGGAGTGCGGTCGTGATCCCCGCGAGCGGGCCCTCGAACGAGTTGGACGCCCCCGACCCGACGACGAAATCGCCCATCTCGTAGGCGCTCACCAGCAGGAACAGCACCACCGCCGAGACGCGTGAGTCGCCCCGCACGAGCACCATCGATGCCGTGCCCAGCGACGGGACGATGGCCAGCAACAGGATGCCCAGCGAGGCGATGCGCCCGCCTCGGCCCGCCATGCGCTCTCCGTTCGGGGCGCACGCGGCCCCGAGGGCCACCAGCCCCCCGACGCAGAACGCCGCGATGAGCAGGCGCGTCCCGCCGAGCGCAGCCAGCACCGGGACTGCGCCGAGAGCGATGGCGAGGTCGGCCTGCCAGGCCACCGATCCCCATGCCCGCACGATCTGGCGAGCGGCCCAACCGGCGGCGACGCCGTAGACCAGCGCCGCGCTGACGGGGCTGGCGAACACCGCGGCCAGCCCCAGGGCGAACCAGCCGACGCCCAGGCGGACGCGCGGCCCGTCGATGTCGTAGACGACCGCGAGCCCACCGCGGCGACGCGTGCGCCGATCCGGCGGCCGGCGGGCACGGCCGGGTGCCGCCCTGGCCCCCCGGCCCGGCGGCGACTGGACAGGCTTGGTCCGACCACCCGGACCGGGTGGTCGGCGGCGACCCGCCGGCCTGCCCGGCGCGCCGGCCCGCGGTCCAGGGCCTGTCTCTTATACACATCTCCGAGCCCACGAGACAGTGGTTAAGATCTCGTATGCCGTCTTCTGCTTGAAAAGGGGGGGGGGGGGGGGGGGGGGGGGGGGGGGGG
>JBKOUY010000087.1:0-6639 GCA_046723645.1 Actinomycetota bacterium
CACCATCGAACTCCCCGACGGCGTCGAGATGTGCATGCCCGGCGACAACACCAACATGACCGTCGAACTCATCGCCCCCATCGCCATGGACGAAGGACTCCTCTTCGCCATCCGCGAAGGCGGCCGCACCGTCGGCTCCGGACGCGTCACCAAAATCATCAAGTAGGAGACCACGATGGCCAAGGCCAACGAGAAGCGGGTGCACGTCACGCTCGAGTGCACGTCGTGCAAGCGCCGCAACTACATCACCACCAAGAACAAGGTCAACGACCGCGAGCGCATCGAGATGAAGAAGTACTGCCGCTGGGAGCGGCAGCACACGCTCCACAAGGAGACGCGCTAGGCGTCCGCCGTGACGTTACCGCGGTGCCGGCCGGCCACGGGTGCCGGCGTCCCGCTCGCTCCGTCACGAGAGGCCTACGGGCGCCGTCATGAAACCGCCACGTAACAAACGCCGCACACGGGGGGTCTGAACGGCCGATGCCACAGGACGTGGCTGATCTCGTCGCCGCCGCCAAGCACGGCGATCGGGAAGCGTTCGACGAGCTTGTCCGGGTGACCTATGCGGACACCTACACGCTTGCCTACCGGCTGACAGGCAACGAGGAAGATGCGCGAGACGTGGTACAGGAGGCATATCTCCGGGCCTACCGGGGCCTGCGGCGCTTCCGTGGCGACGCGCAGTTCTCTACGTGGATGTACCGCATCACCGCCAACTGCGCGGCGACGCAGCTCGGCAAGCGGGCCCGCCACCGCCACGACGAGCTCGACGACGGCACGCCGGTCGCAGATCCCCGGCTCGACCACGATCCCCAGCTTCGGGCCGACGCCGACGATCTCCGGAGCCGCCTGCACGCCGCGCTCGACGCCCTGCCCCCCAGGCTGCGTTCGGTCGTCGTGCTCCGCGACGTCTACGAGCTGTCGCACGAATCGATCGCCGCTGAGCTCGGGATCTCCGAGTCAGCGGCCAAGGTGCGCCTCCACCGGGCGCGCCACAAGCTGCGTGAGCAGCTGTTCCCCCGTCGCGACGGGGAGGCCTCCCGTGCAGTGTGAGCCCACACGCCGGGGCGCGCACACGCGGGTAGCGGCTCCAGGAGGTGGGCGCCGTGCAGTGTGAGGACATCGCCGAGGATCTCGCGGCAGCAGCGGAGGGGGACACGCTCCTCGGCCGAGCGCAGCGCCGCCACGTCGAGCGCTGCCTGCGCTGCCAGGCCGAGGTGGTGCAGTACCGCCGCCTCCTGCGGGCCATGCGCTCGTTGCGCACCGAGGTGCTCGAACCCACGCCCGGCCTGCTGGCGGACATCCTCGCCAACCTCGAGGGCGCCGGGGAGCGGCACGCCGTGCGCTCGCTGCTGTCGGGCCGGCGGGTCGCCTATCTCGGCGGGCTCGCGGCAGCCACGGCGGCCGGCGCCGCCGGCGCCATCGTCTTCGCCACGCGCACGCGCCGCGCCCGGTTAGCGGGCTGACGGCGGCGCCGAAAGGCGCGATCGTTGTCGCATGTTCGACATCGACGCGTTCCTGGCGGAGTGCCGGCAGGCACGGAACGAGACCGAGCCCCGGCGGGCGACCCGGGAGGTGCTGGCCCGTGCGCTCGACCGGCCCGGTGACGTCGCGGCCGCGCTCCGGCCCACCGAGGGCGGCATCACGCTCCTGCACCACGAGCCCGACCTCACGGTCATCCACGTGGTGTGGGCGCCGGGCATGCTGCTCTTTCCCCACGACCACCGCATGTGGGCCGCCATCGGCATCTACGAGGGCCAGGAGGACAACACCTTCTTCCGGCGCTCGGGGCCCGACCACCGCAGCCTGACCGAGTCGGGCGGGAAGGAGCTGGCCACGGGAGACGTCCTCGTCCTCGGCGACGACGCCATCCATTCCGTCGCCAACCCCAAGGGCCGCCTCACCGGCGCCGTGCACGTCTACGGCGGCGACTTCGTGAACGAGCCGCGGAGCCAATGGGGCCCCGGGCCCCTCGAGGAGCGGCCGTACGACCTGGAGGTGGCGCGTGAGCAGTTCGCCGAGGCCAATGAGCGCTGGCGCGAGTCGTTATAAGGGCCCTGACCTGGCATAGTAGGGAGGCCGCGGGCTCGCGCCTGCTTTGTCCTGCCGCGACGGCCAAGGGATAGGCTGTCACGGATCACCCCCAAGGGCAGTAGCTCAACTGGCAGAGCAGCGGTCTCCAAAACCGCAGGTTGGGGGTTCGAGTCCCTCCTGCCCTGCACCCATTCAGCTCTTACCACCGTCCCATTTCGAGGGTCTGGCCATGGCGATGAACCGACAGACCAAGCGGCAGCTCCAACGCCAGGGGCAGCTCGGCACCGACGGCGCACCGGCCGCCCGCAAGCGGCCCGCGCCCCAGGCCCCGCGCCCGACCGAGGAGCGCACCAGCCCGGCGCAGTTCCTCCGTGAGGTCCGGGGTGAGCTGCGCAAGGTGGCATGGCCCACGCGCAGCGAGGTCATCAACTACTCGATCATCGTGCTCTTCACCGTGGTGATCCTGACCACGTACATCGCGCTCCTCGACCTTGCCTTCGGGGACGCCATCTTCCGCCTGTTCCAACGATGAGTGACATCGACACCGACACCAACGAACCCGAGGTCGACGTGAGCGGTCCCCCCGCCGACGAGACGCCCGACGAGGCCGGCGCCGACGACGTGGTCCACGACGACGCCGCCGTCGACGATCCCACCGCCGCGGCCGACGGCGACGTAGGCGAGGCCCACGCGGTCGAGCCGGCCACCGAGTCAGCCGAGCCCGCCGACGAGGCCGGCCCTGACGAGGCCGCAGAGCAGGCCACGGAGGCCGCCGCCGACGGGCAGGCGCCCGCCGGTGCCGATGCCGAGACGGTCGAGGCGGCCGGTGCCGATGCCGAGACGGTCGAGGCGGCCGGTGCCGATGCCGAGACGGTCGAGGCGGCCGAATCGGATGAGGCCGGTCCCGAGGTGATCGCCGCCGAGGAGCTGCTCGAGCGGCCGCCGGCGGAGAGCCCGTACGACCGTCCGGGCCGCTGGTTCGTCGTGCACACACAGTCGGGCTACGAAAAGAAGGTCAAGCAGAACCTCGAGGCGCGCATCGTGTCGATGAACGCCGAGGACGCCATCTACGAAGTGGTCATCCCCATGGAGGACTACGTCGACTTCCGCAACGGCAAGCGCGTCGTGGCCCAGCGCAAGATGTTCCCCGGCTACCTGCTGGTCCGTGCCCAGCTCGACGACCAGGCGTGGTTCGTCATCCGCAACACGCCGGGCGTGACCGGCTTCGTGGGCCAGGGCGCCAAGCCGTCGCCGCTGCCCCGGCGCGACGTCGAGTCGTTCCTCATGCCCAAGGGCGGCACCGAGGAGCAGGTCGCCCAGCGCGCCAAGCCCCGCCTCGAGTACGAGATCGGCGAGACCGTGCGGGTCAAGGAAGGCCCGTTCGCCGACTTCTCGGGCGAGGTCATCGAGCTCAACGAGGACCAGCTCAAGCTCAAGGTGCTGGTCAACATCTTCGGGCGCGAGACGCCGGTCGAGCTCGAGTTCAGCAAGGTCGCCAAGCTCTAGACAGAGAGACGAGGAATCATCCCCATGGCCAAGAAGAAGGTGCTGGCCGTCGTCAAGATCCAGATCCCCGCCGGCCAGGCCACGCCCGCGCCGCCGGTGGGGACCGCGCTCGGTCCTCACGGCGTCGCCATCATGGATTTCTGCAAGGCCTACAACGCCGCCACCGAGTCGCAGCGGGGCACGATCGTCCCTGTCGAGATCACGATCTTCGAGGACCGGTCCTTCACGTTCATCCTCAAGACGCCGCCCACGCCGGTGCTGCTGCGCGAGGCCGCCGGCATCGAGAAGGGCTCCGGCCTGGCCGGACGCGAGGGTGCAGGCAGGGTGACCGACGCCCAGCTCGAGGAGATCGCCAAGATCAAGATGCCCGACCTCAACGCCAACGACCTCGAGGCCGCCAAGCTGCAGATAGCCGGCACGGCCCGCTCCATGGGCATCGAGGTCGCGTAAGGGCACGGCGAACTCGCCGACCAAGACCTGACCAACGGCTGGACCGGGAACACCTCGCCCGGCCGCCTCGACCACATGAGGGAGCCACCATGGCGCAAGGCAAGAAGTACCGCGACGCGCTGAAGCGCTTCGACCGGGAGCGGCTGCATACGCCGCCCGAGGCCGTCGAGCTCGTCCGTTCGCTGCCGAAGGCCAACTTCGACGAGACGGTCGAGCTGGTCGCCCGGCTCGGCGTCGACCCCCGCAAGGCCGACCAGATCGTCCGCGGCACCGTCGGGCTGCCGGCGGGAACCGGCAAGGACGTGCGCGTCGCCGTGTTCGCCGCCGGCGAAGCAGCCACCGCGGCGCGCGAGGCGGGAGCCGACATCGTCGGCTCCGACGACCTCGCCGCCCAGATCGAGGGCGGCATGCTCGACTTCGATGTCACCATCGCCACGCCCGACCTCATGCCGGTTGTGGGGCGCCTGGGCCGGGTGCTCGGCCCACGGGGCCTGATGCCCAACCCCAAGTCGGGAACGGTCACGCCCGACGTGGCCAAGGCCGTCGCCGACTTCAAGGGCGGCAAGGTCGAGTACCGCACCGACCGCTACGGCAACGTCCATGTGCCGATCGGCAGGGCGTCCTTCACGGCGGACGCGCTGCTGCAGAACTTCCGCGCCGTCATCGACGAGCTCAACCGGGCCAAGCCGGCGTCGGCCAAGGGGCGCTACATGCGTCGGGTGACCGTGTCATCGACGATGGGCCCTGGCATCAAGATCGACCCCGCGCGCCTGCGCACCGGGGCCGACGAGGCGGCGTAATCCGCGGTCGCTTCGCTGACCGCGGGGCCGGCCCGGTACGCTGTCGGCTCCACAACCAACTTCGCTCGCCGAAGACCTCCGGTGCCCCTCGGGGCTCAAAGGGCCGACGGCCCGCCTGAGCAGGCGGACTCCACGACACCTCGCCGCTCCCGGCGGCGCCGTGCCAGGACGTTCGCTGTCGCGAGCGTCCGAGCACAGGAGAGGAGGTGTCGATGGAGAACCCGAGACCCGAGAAGGTTGCCGTGGTGGACGAGGTGCAGGAGCGCCTCACCAGTGCCGGTGCGGCCTTGCTGACCGAGTACCGCGGGCTGAACGTGTCCGCGATCGGCGAACTTCGCCGGGCGCTGCGCCAGGCCGGTGGCGACTACAAGATCTACAAGAACACGCTCGTGCGGTTCGCGGCCCGCAACGCAGGGCTCGAGCTGGACGAGCTGCTCACCGGCCCGACGGCCATCGCCTTCGTCGTCGAGCGTCCCGACGGGGCGCCCGCCGATGCGGTGCTGGTGGCCAAGGCTCTGCGCGACTTCGCCCGGACCAACCCGGCGTTGGTGGTCAAGGGCGGAATCATGGCCGACAAGGCGCTCAGCGCCGAGGACGCCCGCGCCCTGGCCGACATCGAGCCCCGCGACGTGCTGCTGGCCCGGTTCGCCGGCGCGCTCGCTGCCCCCATGCAGCAGTTCGCCGGCCTGCTCCAGGCCCTGCCACGCAACTTCGCCTACGGGCTCCAGGCCCTGATCGACGAGCGCGGCGCGGAGGCGCCCGCCCCCACCCCCGACACTGACGACACCAGCCCCGAGGAGAGCTGAGACATGGCAACCAAGGAAGAGATCCTCGACTCGATCTCGAACATGACGGTCCTGGAGCTGAGCGAGCTACTCAAGGACTTCGAGGAGCGCTTCGGCGTGAGCGCCGCCGCGCCCGTGGCAGTCGCCGCGCCGGCCGCCGGTGGCGGTGGTGCGGAGGCGGAGGCCGAGGAGGAGAAGGACGAGTTCGACGTCGTCCTCACCGAGGCCGGCGGCCAGAAGATCGCGGTCATCAAGGAGGTGCGTTCCCTCACCAGCCTCGGCCTCAAGGAGGCCAAGGACCTGGTCGAGTCCGCCCCCAAGGCCGTGCTCGAGAAGGTCAACAAGGAAGAGGCCGAGAAGGCGAAGGCGGCCCTCGAGGGCGCCGGCGCCACGGTCGAGCTCAAGTAACTGCCCTTCCGGCGGAGCTGCGGGTCCTGTCGCCTCCGGAGCGGCACGTACCGCTGTCGGCGCCGGTAGGCGCCGACAGCGGTGCCGCATCCTCAGCGCCACCCGCGGCCCCGCCTCCCTCGCGGCGTCCGGCTCAGGGCAGTGCCCGGGCGGCGGCCGTCGCTTCGCGCACGGCTTCGGCCGGGTCGAAGTCGTGGTCGGCCAGCCAGCCGACCTCGGCGACCAGGCGCAGCGCCCGGTAGACGGGCCACGCCTGGGCCGCCACGGGCGCCGCCGTCCGGCGCCTCCACGGGGTCTCCGTCGTGGGGCTGGCCGCGTTCGCCGGCCGCGACGGCTGGGCCGCCGGGCTCCGCGAGCTGACCGACCACTGGGGACCGCGCGCCCGCGCCGCGGGGCTGGACAGGCGTGCCGTCGATGCCGTGCGGGCGGCGGCGGATCGGCTCGTGCGCTCGAGGCCGGACGAGCCTCGGACCGTGACCTTGCACGGCGACTGCGCGCCGATCCACGTGCGCGTGAACGACCGCGACGAGGTCATCGGCCTACTCGACCTCGGTGACGCCTGCCGGGGCGACCCCACCTGGGACCTCGCCGTCCTCACCATGCGCTCCCCCGAGCGGCTGCCGGCGGTGCTCGACGGCTACCGGGCCGACCCCGAC
>JBKOUY010000029.1:0-9635 GCA_046723645.1 Actinomycetota bacterium
GCGGCCTGCGATGCGACCTGGTTCTCCCACATGCGCCCCGGTCCGATGAAGGCCGGCGACACCGCGTTCACGCGGATGCCGGCCGGAGCGAGGTCCTTGGCGGCGCTCTTGGTCAGTCCGATGATCGCGGCCTTCGACGCCGAATACGCCGACATGTTGGGGGCGCCGGTGACGCCGGCCATCGACGCCGAGGACACGATCGCCCCGGCCACCCCCGCCGCCACCATTGCCGCGCTCACCGCGGACAGCACTGTGAACGCACCGAAAACGTTGACCTCGAACACGCGCCGCGCGTCGGCGCCGGGGTACCGATCGATTCGCTCGAACATTCCCTGGTAGCCGGCGTTGTTGAACAGCGCCGTCGGAACGCCGAGTGCGTCGCCGCACGCGGCCACCGAGCGCTCGACCTCCCGGGCCTCGGTGACGTCGAACGCGTCGGTCCATGCCGGCGCTCCCAATGCCGCACACTGTCGGCGGGTCTCGTCCAGTGCCTCGAGCGCGCCCGGGTGGTCGACCAATGCCAACGACCATCCCTGGATGGCGAGGAGGCGCGCCGCCGCCCCGCCGATGTCACCGGCGGCTCCGGTGACGAGCGCGATCGGCCGTTCGTCGTCCACGCGTCACGCCTGGGGCGCGAAGCGAGCGCTTCCACTGGCGATCCGCGGTCCGGCGGGATCGAACATGTGCACCGTTCCGGCGAGTTGGACGTCGATATTGTCGCCGGTCTTGCCCTTGAACGGTGCCGGCATCTTCGACACCGCGGCCACCGTTTCACCGTCGTGGTCGAACGCCACGTGGACGAACGCCTCGGAGCCGAGATCCTCGACGGTCCGAATGTGCGCACCCAGCGGACCCTCCCCCACGCGCACGGCCTCGGGACGGAAACCCACGACGACACGATCGCCGCCGAAGGCGCCCAGACGCGATGTCATGTCGGCGTCGAGGTCGAGCGGGCAGTCACCGACGCGAACTGGCACTTCGGATGCGCACGCGAAGAGGTTCATCGCCGGCGACCCGATGAAGCCCGCCACGAACAGGTTCGTCGGCTCGTGATACAGGGCGTGCGGTGTATCGCATTGCTGGAGCAGCCCGTCACGCAGGACGGCGACGCGGTGGCCCATCGTCATTGCCTCGACCTGATCATGGGTGACGTACACCGTCGTCACGGCCAGCCGGGCCTGGAGCTCGGCCAGCTCGGCCCGGGTCTGCACCCGCAGCTTGGCGTCGAGGTTCGAGAGGGGCTCGTCCATCAGGTACACCTGCGGCTTGCGGACGATCGCCCGGCCCATAGCCACCCGCTGGCGCTGGCCGCCCGAGAGGTGCTTCGGCTTGCGATCGAGGAACGGCTCGAGGTCGAGCACCCGCGCAACCTCGCGCACCCGAGCCGTGCGCTCCTCCTTTGGAACCTTGTGCTGCTTGAGCGCGAAGCCCATGTTTTCCGCCACCGTGAGCTGTGGGTACAGGGCGTAGTTCTGGAAGACCATAGCGATGTCCCGGTCGCGGGGCCGGATGTCGCTCACATCGCGGTCGCCAATGAAGACAGCACCCTCGTCCAGGGGTTCGAGGCCGGCCAGCAGCCGCAGCGCGGTGGACTTGCCCGAGCCCGAGGGCCCGACGAGCACCATCAGCTCGCCGTCGTGGATCTGCAGATCCAGGTGCGCCACGGCCGGCTGGTGCGTGCCGGGGTAAAGCCGAGTCGCCGCCGCGAACTGGACCGATGCCACGTTGCCTCCTACTTGATCGCGCCCATGGAGAGGCCACGAATCATGCGCTTCTGCGCCAGCCAACCGGCCAGGACCACCGGCACGCAGGCAAGGACCGACGCCGCCGAGAGCTTCGCGAGGAAGTTGCCCCGGGTGCTGATGTTCGTCGTGACCCAGATCGGGATCGTCGAGCCGCTCGCCGGATTGAGCTGCACGGCATAGAAGTACTCGTTCCAGGCGAAGATCACGCAGAGCAACGCCGTGGCGGCCAGGCCCGGGAGGGCGATGGGGAGGATCACCGAAGTGAGCTGGCCCCACAGACCGGCGCCGTCGATCTCTGCGGCCTCGACCAGCTCACGGGGGATCTCTCGGAAGAACGACCACAGCATCCACACTGCGAGCGGGAGGTTCATCCCGGTGTACAGGATCATGAGGACGAGCCGGGTGTTCAGCAGGTCGAGGTTCCTGGCGAGTATCCAGAGGGGCAGGATGGCCGCCACCACCGGGAGGAACTTGGTGGAGATGAAGAAGAACAGGACGTCGCGCCACTTCGGCACGGGCCTGATGGCGAGGGCGTACGCGGCCGGGATGGCCAGCAACAACACGACCACGGTGCTGACCGTGACGACCCAGAACGAGTTGAAGAATGCCTCGCGGAACGACAGCAGGCCCGACGTGGTGCTGGTGACGTCGTGGTAGCGATCGAGCGTCGGGCTGAACAGCAGCTTGGGGCTGGTGTTGGCGTCCTGCTCCGCCTTGAACGAGCTGAGGACCATCCAGAACACGGGGAAGAAGAACAGCAGGGTGGCGAGCCAGGCCACGGCCCCCAGCAGTGCGTTAATTGACCGGCGCTCTCCGACGCCGCGCCGCGCGCCTGCCGAACCGGCCATCAGGCGATCTCCTCCCCCCGCAGCAGCCGGGACACCACCCGCAGGGCGATGGTGGCGACCACGATGGACACCACCACCACCACGATGCTGTAGGCGGACGCCTTGCCGAACTCCCAGCCGCCACCGATCGAGCGCTGGTAGACGAAGTACGGGATGTTCGTCGAATCCGGGCCACCTCCGGTCATGACCGCCACGTGGTCGAAGACCTGGATCAGGTAGATCGTGCCGAGGAGCGTGCCCAGCTCCATGTACGGCCGGAGATGTGGCAGCGTTAGCTGGCGGAACGTCCCGAACGCGCTGGCGCCGTCGACTTTGGCCGCCTCCAGGACCTCGGAGGGCTGGCTCTGAAGGCCGGCCAGCATGATCAGCATCATGAACGGCGTCCACTGCCACACGAGCACGACGACGATCGACTCCAGCGGGTAGCGCGACACGAATTCGATCGAGTCAATGCCGACGCGTGCGGTCGCCCAGTTCAGGACGCCATAGAGACCGCTGAACATCTGGTTCTTCCAGATCAGACCGGCCACCACCGGCATGATCAGGAACGGCGTGATCAGCAACGTGCGCGCAACGCCCCGACCGAGGAACTTGCGGTCGAGCAGGACGGCCAACAGCGTTCCCAACACCAGCGAGGTGAGCACGGCCGAGACCGTCATCACCACGCTCACCCGGGCGGCGTCGCGGAAGAACTGGTCGTCGGGGAGGTCGCGGTAGTTGTCGAGCCCGATGTACGTCCGCGGTGTCGGCGGCACGATGGTCCAGTCCGTCAGGCTGTACCAGATGTTCATGACGAACGGGACCTGCGTGAGCAGCACGGTGAAGGCCAGCGCCGGCAACAGCGGGAAGCGCTGGCGCCACGGCCGGCGGAGCCCGTCGTGGCGGGGCGCGGTCCCCAGCGCCGCGCCCGGCTCCTGCCGCACAGTGTCGAGCTGCACGGCGTTCAGTTGATCAGCCTCCGACCTGGGACGCGATGTCCTGGCACGCACTCAACGCCGCGTCGATGTCGGTCCGCCCGGCGATGACGCCTGAGAACTCCTCGGTGCAGCGATTGCCGACGTCCTGGAACTCGGGGATCCCGACGTACTGCACACCGGGCACGCCGGGCCTCGGCGTCGTCCCGGGGTTGTCGATCGGGGCCGCCTCCATCGCCTCCAGGGTGGCGTCGGCGAACGCACTGGCGGCCTCCTGGTACTCCGGGATCTCGTACGTGGATGCCCTGGTGCCGGGCGGGATCGCCGCCCAGCCACCCGGGACCTCTGTGCCGGCCTCCTTGATGTAGTCGGGGCCGGTCGCCCAGGAGATGTACTTCCACGCCGTGTCGGGGTCGGGCGAGTTCTGGGGGATCGCGAGCGCCCAGCTCCAAAGCCAACCGGAGGCATCGGTCTCCTTCACGGGAGCCTTGGCGTACCCGTTCTTGCCCTTGACCGGGCTGTCATCGGCCTCGAGCGTGCCGGCCGCGACGGTCGCGTCGTACCACATGGCGACCTTGCCGTCCTGATACTGGGCGAGGCACTCGTTGAACGAGGCATTGGCGGCGTCGTCCTCGCCGGCGTCCTGGATCAGGTCGTTGTAGAACTGGAGCGCCTGCTGGAACTCTGGCTGGTCGACCTGGGCCTCGCCGACGCTGCCATCGTCGTTGGCCGTCCACCACGTGCCACCGAACGTGTTGAGCACGGTGGTGAACGATGCCCCGAGGTCACCCCAGCCCGGCTTGCCCCGTAGGCAGATGCCGGCCATGTCGTCGGTGTTGACGGTGCGGGCGATCTCGGCAACCTCGTCCCAGGTGGGGTTGTCGGGCATGGTGATCCCGGCGGCCTCGAGCACGTCCTTGCGGTACATGAGAAACGACGACTCGGCGTAGAACGGCGACGCGTACATCTTCCCCTCGACCGACAGGCCGTCGCGGACGGTGGGGATCAGGTCGTCGAACTGGTACGAGTCGTCGTCCTCGGCAAACGGCGTGAGGTCGGTGAGCCAGCCGTTGGCACCGAACTGCGGTGCCTCGTACATGCCGATCATGACGACGTCGAACTGTTGACCGCCGCCCCCGACGTCGCGGGTGACGACCTCGCGCAGTGTCCCCTCCTCGAGCACCGAATAGTTCACCTTGATGCCGGTCTCGGCGGTGAACAGGTCGGGGGTGAGCGCCGAGATGTCCTCCATCTGCGGGTTCCCGACGATGGCGACCGTGATCTCGCCGCCGTCACCAGACTCGGACCCGCCGGCCCCACTCGGTTCGGCGCTGTCGTCGTCGTCGCCGCAGGCCACCGCCGCCATGCCGATGGCGGCAACGGCGAGAACGGGCAGTATGCGGCGGCTGTGGCGGCGCCAGCCCAACTGCAAGGTCGGTGTCATGGCGGTGTCCCCCC
This sequence comes from Actinomycetota bacterium, assembly GCA_046723645.1. Lineage (GTDB taxonomy): Bacteria > Actinomycetota > Acidimicrobiia > Acidimicrobiales > VFJN01 > DASQUK01. The sequence goes on from JBKOUY010000029.1 coordinate 4,966, forward strand.
TTCGACTGCGGGGTCTGTCGGATGCGACCCGCGACAATCGCATTATGTATTGGCTTTGTGTGGTTTTGCAAGGCTATATCAACATGAATCCACGCTTGTCATGTTGATATCTCTGCGCTTATCGTGCTGGTGTGAGGGGTAACAGCCGGCCTTCCCCCATCGCGCTGTGCGACAAGACCTTGCCGGACATCGCCGCCCGGGGTGTCCCGGTGCCGACCTACGACCGTCGGCGCCTCGAGCCGCGCATCCTGCACGTGGGCGTCGGTGGCTTCCATCGGGCACACCTCGCGCTCTACACCCACGAGCTGGCGGAGGCCGGGAGCGACTGGGGCATCCGTGGCGTGGGGCTCCTGCGCCAAGACGTGCGCATGGCGGAGGCCCTGGCACCGCAGGATCACCTCTACACCCTCGTCGAGCGCGGGGGCGGCCAGGCTCGCGCCCAGATCGTCGGCAGCATCGTCGACTACCGCCTGGCCTACGACCGCCCGGCCGGCGCCGCGGAGCTTGCGGCCGATCCCGTTGTGGCCATCCTGTCGCTCACGATCACCGAGGCCGGGTACGGCGATGAAGACGCCGGCGCGCCGTCATCCGCGCCGACGACGTTCGACGTCATCGCCATGGGCCTGGAACTACGGCGCGAGAAAGGCCATCCGCCGCTCACGATCGTCAGCTGCGACAACCTGCCCCGCAACGGGGACGCCGCCCGGCGGTCCACGCTCGTCGCCGCGCGTCGGCGCAGCGCGTCACTGGCCCACTGGACCGAGCGGCACTGCGCGTTTCCGAACTCGATGGTCGATCGCATCACGCCGGCCACCTCGGACGACGATCGCGCGTGGCTCGTCGACGCAGTCGGCATCGAGGACCGCTGGCCGGTGGTCGCCGAACCGTTCCGCCAATGGGTCATCGAGGACGAGTTCGCGAGCGGCCGCCCGCGCTGGGAGGACGTCGGCGTCCTGTTCACCGATCGCGTGCACGACTGGGAGATTTACAAGCTGCGCTTGCTGAACGCCGGCCACTCGAGCATGGCGTACCTCGCCGCCCTGGCGGGCGTCACGTACGTCGACGAGGCCATGGCGCTCCCGGACGTGCGGCGCTATCTCCACCACCTGCTCAACGACGAGGCGGTCCCGTCGCTCGCCCCGATCCCGGGGTACCCCGCCGGCGACTACGTCGTTTCGGTCCTCGAGCGTTTCGCCAACGCCGGTGTGCGCGACCAGATCGCTCGCCTGTGCATCGACGGCAGCGCCAAGTTTCCCACCTTCCTGCTACCGACGATCAGCTTCCAGCTGGAGCACGACGGTCCCGTCGGCCATAGTGCCCTGGCGTTGGCCGGATGGGCCCGGTACCTGGCCACCGTTCCCGCCGAGCGCCAGGCGTTCGACGCCGCCGGCGACCGGGCGCGGCACCACGCCAGGCGGGCACTCGACGAGCCAACGCGCTTCCTCGAGTTCGCGGACGTGTTCCCGGCCGCGCTCCGCGACAGCGCTCGGTTCCGGGCCGCCTTTGGCGCCGCCTGGCAGCGTCTCGGCGAGGTGGGCCCACTCGTGGCGATGGGGGAGTGAAACTACGCTCGCAGTCTCTACCCAGGACGGTGCACGCCGATGACGACGACCGATGGCGCGGGCGGCGCCGACCACGGCGCTGGCGGCGGCAACAAGCTCCAGCACCACCGCCAACGGGAGATCTACGTCCTCGCGCTGAGGAGTGGCTCCGTCGACGTCTCGGACCTGGCGCGCCGCTTCGACGTGACGACCGAGACGATCCGCCGCGATCTCTCCGACCTGCAGGAGCGCCAGCTGCTGCGCCGGGTGCATGGCGGCGCCGTGCCCTTCGAGCGCCTCCATCACGAGCCGATGGTCGACGCACGCGACATGCTGAACGCCGAGGAGAAGCTGCGCATCGGGCGCGAAGCCATCCGCGAGGTTCCCGAGAGCGGCTCGGTGATCGTCGACTCGGGCTCCACAGGCCAGCGGTTCGCCGAGGTCTTCCCGGTCGATCGCCGCGTCCACGTGGTGACCAACTCGCTGATCACCGCCTCGACGCTGGTCCGCCGCGGCGTCTCCGAGCTCACCGTGCTCGGCGGTGGTGTCCGGACCAACACGTTCGCCATGGTCGACGCGGCGTCGGCGGAGGCGGTTCGGGCACTGCGTGTCGACGTGCTCTTCATCAGCTGCGACGGCCTGTCGTTCCAGCGAGGCCTCACGACGCCGTATCGCGATGAAAGCCTGCTGAAGCGGGCGATGATCGAGAGCTCGCGCCGGGTGGTCGCGATGGTGGACCAGTCCAAGTTCGGCAACGATCAGATGTTCAGCTACGCCACCCTCGACGAGATCGACGTGCTCGTGACGGACACGCGCGTCGACGACGACGCGCTCGCCGTTCTCGCCGAGCACGACATCGAGGTCAGGCGTGCCTGAGCGCGGGGCTGTCGCATCCACACTCCACGACGTACGTGAGCTCGAGACGGTCGCGGTTTCGGTCGCGCGTGCCTCGGCGGCCCTCATCAGGGCCAATGTCGGCAGGGCCACTCGCCTGGGTGAGAAGTCGTCACCGACGGATGTGGTGACGCGGACCGATCTCGACGCCGAACAGTTGATCCGGCGGCTGCTCGCCGACGCGACGCCTGGTGCCGGCGTGCTCGGCGAGGAGGGCGGGCAGACCCCGACGCCCGTCGGCGTCGACGTCGCGCGGCTGCAGTGGGTGGTCGACCCGCTCGACGGGACCGTCAACTTCCTCTACGCCCTCCCGGTGCTGGCCGTGAGCGTGGCCGCAGCGCTGGACGGGGATGTCGTCGCCGGCGCGGTCGTCGACGTCCTCCGCGACGAGACCTTCTCTGCGGCGGCCGGCCTGGGCGCTCGGCTGGGCGGAGACCCCCTCGAGGTCTCCCGGTGCCGGTCGTTGGCGCGGGCGCTGGTGATGACCGGGTTCTCCTACCGGGCCGACGTCCGCGGCCGGCAGGGGCAGATCGTGCAGGCGTTGCTTCCGGTGGCGCGCGACATCCGCTGCTTCGGGTCGGCAGCACTCCAGCTGTGTTGGGTCGGTGCCGGTCGGGCCGACGGCTACTTCGAACGGGACATCAAGGTCTGGGACTACGCCGCAGGAGCACTGATCGCGCGCGAAGCCGGAGCCGTCACCGAGCTGCCATGTCCGGAGAACGACGGTCTCGTCGTCGCCGCCCCCCCGGCGGTCTTCGACGAGCTGCGGACCGTGGTCGAGCAGCGATGATCAGGGCGCCGCTCCTGCCCTGACCGACGCCGATCGCCATTCGCCCCAGATGGCGATCAGCGCATCGGTGGCGATGCCCTCGGCGACCCGTGCGACCGCCACCACCGCCTCCCAGCGCCGGACGTCATCCGGCTCCGCCGCCACGAGGTCGGTGATCGCATCGAGGTAGGAGTCGCGGACCCGATCCAGCATGTCGGGCCGAGCTCCAGGGAGATGCCCGGGCCCGTTCGGGCCATGCGCTCGTGTCGACATCAATAGCGATGTCCTGGCGATGTCGGCGACGTGGCTGCCGCGCGCCACGTCGAACCAATCGATGATCACCGGTCCGTCGCTCGCCATGATGACATTCCCCGGATGCAGGTCGCCGTGACACAGCCGGGACGGTGCTGTCGGTGGTAACAGGTCGAGGGCGGCGCCGAGCGACGGGTCGACACGTGCGGCCGCGCTACGAATCTTGCATGTGAGACGGTCGCGCTGGACTGGAAGCGCCACCGGCGGTACGAGAGTGAACAGGTGTGCCTGCAATTCGGCGAGGGACCGGCTGTGCGCGGCAGCCTGTGCCGGGCGCTCGAGCATGTGCTCCCACATCGACCGTCCGTGCACCCGCTCGTAGATGCTCGCCGCGCGGCCATCGATCATCTCGATCCCCATGAACCGCGGTGCCGGTGCCCCGGCATCATGGACGGCCGCCGTGTAGAGGGCCTCGAAGTGGATCCACGCCTCCGGCGTCGCCGCGAACGGCACCTTCGCTACGGCGTTGCGTCCCCACGCGAACACGGCCGACCTGCTGCCGGTCGCCAGTTGCTCCCCGAGTCCGACGCCCACACATCCTCTCTCGGTCGTTCGCATGCGCATCGTATCCGGGTGTCGGATCGCGACCGCCGAGGCTGCCGGCGCCGACGTCTGAGACAGTGGATCGCATGCGACGACTCCCATGCGCCGCGATCGGCGCGGCACTCAGCGTCCTGGCTTACCGACTCGTTGCGACGGGTGACCTCACGTTGGACACGGGAATCGGGCGGCGGGTCCGGCCGCTCGGGCCGCTGTCCGTCACCATCGACGCGCCCCGTGACACCGTCTTCGATGTGATCGCCGCGCCCTACCTCGACAAGACGCCACGGGCTCTGGCCGCCGAGCTCGAGGTGCTCGAACGTGGCAGCGACATGGTGGTCGCCGCACACCGGACGCCCATCGGGTGGGGGATGGTCGCGACCACGGTGGAGTCCGTCCATTTCGTCAGGCCGGCCACCGTGTCGTTCCGGCTCCTGCGCGGCCCGGTTCCCCATGTCGTGGAGCGGTTCGCCCTCAGCGAGGATGCCGGTGGCATGCGACTCGACTACACCGGTGAGCTCGGGACCGATTTCGCGTCACTCGGCGCCAGCTGGGGCGAGCTGGTGGCGCGTCGATGGGTCGCGACCGTGGCGACGTCCCTGGAGCGGATCCGC
>JBKOUY010000177.1:0-14535 GCA_046723645.1 Actinomycetota bacterium
GACAGACCACACGCTTGAGGTCGCACCGATTGCCCGCTGCGAGCGCCCGCTGCCTGGCCGATCACCAGAGATGGAACGCCGTAGCGCCGAGCGGCAGTTATGGCTCGGCGTCGGCGAAGTGTCGTGCCACCAGCGACCGCACGGCAGACCAGGTGCTCCGATCGACAAGCGACGGGTTGATGCCTTCGGCGCGGAACACTGCGTCGGTGAAGCTGCCCACATCGGGCGGCGGGTCCGCGATTAGCCTTGCCTGCGCGTCGGGCGGCAGGCAGTACCCGAGTCGCGTGCACAGCTCATACAGCAGGTGACCGACATCCATGCCAGGCATGTCCCTGGATTCTGTCCCAGATGGGGGCGCGAGATCGGCAGATCTGCAGCCCGCATCACGGCTTTGGCTGCTGGCGCTCGCCGTCACTCCTCGTCCTCGTACCTCACTGTCACCGTCGCCCGCTTCACGCCCACCCGATCCAGTTCCTCGATTAGGACCCGCAGATACGCCTCCCGCATGAGCGGCGGGATGTAGCTCTCAGCGTCGATGAACAGCCACGGCCCACGAGCGTCCATCTCGATGTCCGAAACGAACCTCAAACTGTGGATCTCGTCACCGCGGTCACCCTCGAAGAGGGCGTCCTGCCAGACCTCGTACTCTTTGGTGCCCTCGACGTGCTCGCGGCCTGTGCCGTCGATCAGCCACCAGCGGTCTGCGGCTTGTCCGAGAGCCTTCGTCGCGCCAGCGACGTCGTCGGCATCTGCAATCAGCACGTCTTCGCGAGCACCTTCTCCACCTGGGTCCTCGTCAGACCGGAACACGCGGGGGTCGATCGTGACAAGCACATCGGCATGTTGATCTGGTATCGCCGAGGTGGTCGAGGTGCCGCTGGCGGCACCGTCTTCATTCCCGCAGGCGGCTGTGACGGCCAACCCAACCGTGGCTAGTAGGACGCACGCAACGGCCTTCCTCACCGTCGGATAGTGCCAGATCTGTCGTGCCGTGCGACGGCCCCAAACGCGAACTAGACGCGACGAGGCGCGCACCGGTTGCCCGAACCGCGCACCCTCGCCTGCCGGACCGTCAGCACAGAACGACGTGGCGCGAGATCGGCAGCACTGTGCGGTGTACGCGTACTGAAGGGCACATCGAGGATGGTCACGCTCATGGGCTCGTCGGGGATCAGTAGGCTTTTCAGGTCCGCGCTTCCAGCACGGCGAGGTCGCGCACCGCGTAGCGGCGGTGCTCGCATTCCTCTTTCATCACGACGCGCAAGCACCGCCCGACCGTGCGGGACTCATCGGGATAGCCCGGCGCGGGTGACAGTGCGCAAAGCCGCTCGAGCTCGTCGTCGGTTAGCCCGTCGATGATGCGGCGCATCACGGCCATGCGATCGGCTCGTACATCGATCACCTCGTCGAAGGACGGGCGCGCCGCGAGCTCGATACCGATCGCTGCCGCATCGGAGGCCGGATAGCCGCTGTAGGGGTAACCGAGCCGGTGATAGGGCATTGGCTCGTCGAGCACGGTGCGACTGGCCCAGGCGTCCGTGGCGAACACCAGGTGGCGCAGCGTCTCGACGAACGACCACTCATCATCGACCCGCTCCTGTCGGGCGTCCTCGGGCAGTCGTCGCGCCCGGGCCACCGTGTCGGACCAGAGGCGTTCGATGGTGTCCCACGTCCTGCGGTAGTCGTCGGCCGTTTGCATCTCGCGGACCTGCGCACGTTCGGGATGACGCCGATCGAGCTCGGCCTCCACGAAGGCGGTGACGTCGACGTCGTTCACAACGACATCGCCGATGAGCCCGGACACGTTCACGTCGACGAGCCACGAGTCGACGATCTTCACTCGTCGCAAGTCGCAATCGCGGAAGGTCGCGCCAGTGAAATCGACACCGGTGAACTGGGCGCCTCGGAACGCGGTGGTGGCGTCGTACTCATCTGGCATCGCGACATTGTGCCCCGATCGGCAGTGTCGACCCGACGCTGCAGGCGTCCGTACAACGCCGGGTCGGTGGCGCGGGGCGCGCACCGATTGCCCGAACTGGTGCTCCGCTGCTTACTCCCGAGGTCCGGCGACGGTAGGAGCGAAACCGTCGCAGGCGCGCCTCGCACGAGCGCCATTTCGGCCGGTGTTCCGCATCGCTTGTGCCACGGACGAGGTCAACCTGCGCGACCGCCGCTAGTCGAAGCCTCTCGGCGGTCAGTCGCCGTGACCACGTCGACGGGACCCCATCAGACCGTGTGCGGCGGGGCGACGTAGTCGCGCCGTAGTTCCAGCCTCGAACGGCAAGCAGAGGACCCCAACTGGGGCTCGTGGGGCGGCTCGCCGTCTTGGGGCCACGCATCTGGTGGCCGCGCAGCCTCCGGCGCGCCGACCGTCGGCGGCGTCCCGGGCGATGTTGCGCGGCTGCTCCCAGCTCATCGGCGGTGCTCCGGCTCGGTCGTCAGGTACTCGAGCAGGAACAGCGACACGCCGGTGCAGGTGGCGACACAGCGACCTCGACACCGGCGGCCGCTTCCGTCGCTAACTCGCTGAAACACAACAGCGGGACGGCGTCACGGCGCCGGGTTGAATGCCTGGCGGAACCCGGTGAACGTGTCCTGACTGGCGTGCCAGCGTTGCTCGCGGGTTTGGAAGTACAGGGCGTAGGCGCGACCCGCCGTAACGATGTTGAGGTTGCCTGCGTGGAGGACGGTGCCTCCGGCTCGGTAGCGGAACTCCCACATGGCGGCGTTGTAGTCCCGGTAGGGGAAAGGCTCGATGCGCAGCTCCACGTAGCCCTCGTGTCGGTTGGCGAAGTACTTCGACTGCTCCTCCCAGTCGGCTACGGGATCTGGCTTGGGGTCGGGGGTCCACTCGACGAGCAGGTATGTGCCGGTGCCGGGTTCTCGGATGAAAACCGTGTGGGCGCGGGAGCCAAGCGCAACCTCCCAGCCGGGTGGGTGGGCGATGCTGTACGCGCCCTCAGGATCTGCAAAGACGATCCAGCCGTCGGGGACCTGCGGCCCAGCGGTCGACGGCCTGGCCGGTGCCGCAGCGATCTCTGTTGTGCTGGTTGTCGTCGTCGCGGTCGTCGGTGCTGCCGTGTGGTCGGCAGCCGTTCTGGAGTCGCCGGCCGTGTCGGCCGTCGTCTCGGTCGCGGCCTTGTTGTCGGCAGCCTCATCGGAGTCGCCACTACCGCCATTGTCCGATGTCGGCAGTACTGCCAGTGCGAGAATCGCGAGCCCACCGAGGGCACCCCCCACAAGCATCACTAGCCGGGCACCACGGCTGCCAAAAGTGCCCGATCCCTTGCGTTCAGGCCCTGGCCGCCGGTTGACGACCGGTGGTCCCGGTGTCTCCTGACGGCGCTCGTGTGCGCCACTGGGGGCTGGCGCGCCAGCCAAGACGCCAGCGCCCGCTCCCGTCGTTGTGGGTGACCCTCCTGGGGGGGCCTCCTCTCGCGTCGTCGCTAGATCATCAGCATCAGCAGGTACGGTGCCTGCTTCCCTCGCTGTCGGAGCCGCCGTCTCCGCTTCTTCGTTGCCGGGCAACGCCCTAGTGGCGGGCGCTTCGCTGGTGTGACGTTGGCCGTCTGTGAGTTCGCTTGAGACACTCGCGACGGGTGCCGCATGCACAGCGTCCGAGACCGGGACGTCCGGCACGCTTGGCACGGGCTCGGCGAGGCCCTGGTCCTGGCTTACGGGAAGGTTCCTGGCCGTCGCGCCAGCGACATCGTGACATGCAACTGGCTGCTCCGCCGCGGGCCCTGTTGCCACGCCGCCGGCATTCCACTCGTCGCGGCCTAGCCCCGTGCTGGTGTTCGATGCGTCGCCCCCCTCGGACGCCCCGCTTGGAGCCGGGGTGAGGATTGGGAAGACCTCCGTCTGACCGGCATCACCCGGAACGGCGCCATCCCTGCCGACAGCTCCCGGTCCGGCAGCCGCGTAACCCAAGGCTGGCGGGATGGGCAGTGTGCGATCGCCAGCAGCAGACTGCGGCAGTACGACGGTCGCCGCCGAGCGGTCGAGTGGTGATGACCGGCGCGCTCTTTGCAGGGCCCGACGCACTTGACCCACCGCCGGGCGCTGTCCCGGTTCCTTGCTCAGGAGCCGGTCGATGATGTCGGTAAGCGGCCCAGGTCGAGTGGGCTGGCGGCGCTGGCCGTGCACGACAGCAGTCGCCACCGCTATAGCCGATGTGCCGGGAAAGGGCGACACCCCCTCCACGGCGAAATAGAGGGTGGCGCCGAGGGCCCATAGGTCGGCGGGCGGCCCCACCGGGTCGCCTCGGGCCTGCTCGGGCGCCATGTAGGCCGGAGACCCAATGATGTGCCCGGTCGCGGTGAGCTTGGCGTCGTCACGGATGCTGGCCACACCGAAATCGGTGAGCTTTGCTCGGTCGCCCGCCCCAACAAGGACATTGGCGGGTTTCACGTCCCGGTGCACCACCCCTACCGCATGCGCAGCGCGCAGCGCGTCCAGCACGTCGATCCCGATGGTGGCGGCGCGTCGGTGGCCGAGCGGACCACGGGTCGCCACCATCTCGGCGAGGCTGGGAACGTCGACCAGCTCCATGACCAACCAGATCGAGCCCCGCTCCTCGACCACATCGAACACGGTGACCGCCCGCGGGTTGCTCAGCCGGGCGGCGGCGCGGGCCTCCCTCATGGCCCGGGCCCGTGTGTTCCCCGCCGGCTCAGGACTCGCGTCGAGCTGGACCTGCTTCACCGCGACCGGGCGACGGAGCCGGAGGTCCTCGCCCCGGTAGACCGTCGACCGCCCCCGGCCGATCTCCTCGCCCAAGGCGTAGCGGCCCGCCAAAAGATCACGGTGTGGCCCGGGTCTCCTGCCCGGCTTCCTGGACTTCACTGGCTCCAGCTACCCAGGCTGACAACGCCGACACCACAGCGGACCTGGCGCCCGAGACATCGACGCGTCAATCAGCACCAAAGGCGATGACCGGGAAGCGGATCGCTGACGGGGAGGTCGGGCGACTGCTCTTCCACGACCGGGTCCGCCACGACACCGTCGAGGCGGCGCAGGTGGCGACCGACGACGTATGGGCGTCTAGGTGACTCCCCTCGGCGAATGACCCGGAGGCGGTTCGGGTAGGCCACGCACTCGAGGGTCCCACGGTGGGGCGGTCCCGGCCGTACCCGTACGGCGGGTGTGGCGATCACGGTAGGGGACGCTGAGGCGTCACCATCAACGGACGGTCTCCTGGCTCGCATCCCAGCGCTCCAGGGGACCGTTCGTCTCACTCGTCGCGGTTCGGTGTCGGCGGGGAGGTATCGCGGCCGTACCGGTAGTGCATGGTCTGGCGATTTCTAGGTAGGCAGCTCAACCGCCGATGAGCCACTTGGGAGGCGGGCCCGATGGCGAGCTTCGGCGACGATGCAGAACGGCCGGCCACGGGAGGCACTAGCGGCCGGCGCGACTACATGCGGAAGGCGGCCGTTGTCAGCACCGGCGCATTCGTCGCGCCCACGATCATCACCGTGGATGCGGCGGACTCCCAGGCACACACCAGCCCAACACCTGAGCCACCCCGACGCCCGGGCTCGCCCCCGGGCGCCGTCGGAGTTCCCCCGGCACGGTGACTCCCCGCGCCACCGGCGCCCAGCCGCCCGTTCAGGCAACGGACAGCCGGGCAACCGGTCGCACCGAGCTAAACCCGCACCGGCGCACGCCTCGATCGTCTCGTCGTGGCTGGGCTGGCCGCCACAGCTCGGACGAGGCAGAGACGCGTGCAGCTGGATCACGAACCCGAGCAAGATGGCCATCTCACACGGGTCCTGGCCCCAGGTTCACGGCCTCACCCCAGTCCGCCATCGTCGCGACGGGTCATCTGACGAGGCCACGTAGTCCCGCGTGTAGGTCCAGCCCGTCGTATGGACAGAACCACACCCCGCCCGGACTCCTCGTGGAGAGCTCACCGTCGTTCGGGCACACCTCCGGCAGCTCGGCGCCTGCTCCCACCGGTGACAGCGACCGTGCGGCGCGTGTCATCGCCGCCCACGCGGCACCGTAAGGGCCCAAAGTCCCGAATCGAAAGCCGTCGCTTGGCAGATGGCGAGACATCGATTATCGTCGATGGTCGATGGACGTGGACCGTGATTCGGCGGTGGTGTGGGCGAGTTGGTTCCGGGCCCTGGGGGACGCGTCTCGTGTGCTGATCCTGAACCGCCTCGCGGTAGTGCGGCGGCCGATGACGGTCGGCGAGGTGGTCGATGCGGTCGATGTGGGGCAGTCGACGGTGTCACACCATCTCAAGCTTCTTGCCGAGACCGGATTCGTGCTCGTGGAGCGGCGGGGCAACACCAGCCTGTACCGGGTGAATGAGCGCTGTCTGGAGTGCTTCCCGTCGGCGGCCGAGGTCGTGATGGGACGGCTCCCGCGCTACGACCCGGCACCGGCATCTTGCACGGCTCCGTGGCAGACGGACGAGGCGGTGCTGAGGCGACGAGACGGGCACGGGACGACCGGCAGGGAGGCGACGCTGCGATGAATGACAACGAGGCGTTGGTGGACAGCTTGAAGGGACACTACGGTGCCGCAGCCCGAAAGGCCGCCGGCGGCCTACCGGTCGTCGACGACTGCGGCTGCTCGACGACGAGCGGGTGCTGTAGCCCGGTGGCGAGCGATTCGACCGCCACGATCGGTGCGGGCCTGTACGACGCGGGCGACCTCGTCGGTCTGCCAGAGGAGGCGGTGGTGGGGAGCATCGGGTGCGCGAACCCGGTGGCGCTGGCGCATCTCGAGCCGGGCGAGGACGTGCTGGATCTCGGCTCGGGCGGGGGCATCGACGTGTTGCTCTCGGCCCGCCGGGTCGGCCCCCACGGCCGCGCCTACGGGCTGGACATGACGCCCGAGATGCTCCAGCTCGCCCGCGACAACCAGCGACGGGCGAGATTAACGAACGCCGAGTTCCTTGAGGGCCGCATCGAGGATGTCCCGCTGCCGGACGCCAGCGTGGACGTGGTCGTGTCGAACTGCGTCATCAACCTGTCGGCCGACAAGGATGCCGTGTTCGCGGAGGCGCATCGGGTGCTGCGTCCGGGCGGGCGGCTGGCCGTGGCCGACGTGGTCGCCGACCGCGATCCCGAACCGGAACTGTTGGCGGACGACGCGGCCTGGGCGGCCTGCATCGCCGGTGCGGTCACCCGCGAGCGCTACCGGGCTCAGCTCAGCGCCGCCGGGTTCGCCGATGTGGTGATCACCGACAGCCACCCGGTCGCCGACGGGTTCTGGTCGGTACTGGTCCGTGCCACCAAGCCCCGCCCCGGCTGAGTGTCGACGATCGGCCGGCGCCGGGCGTCGAACGACACCGGAACGCCGAGCCGGCGGGCAGCGGCGCTGGTCGCGACCACCGACGACCCTTTCCTGGCGTCCGAGACATGAGGACAGGAGACACAATGATCAGATACTAGACGAGGCAAGACATATCGTCTAGTATCGTCTCATGCCGACGCCGGCGATGTCGAAGCAGCAGGTCCTGGCGGTCCTGACCGCAGCCACCCAGGCGCGGAACCGGCACGGGCCGGGGCAGGGGGAGGACGAGGGTGTCCTGGCCGGGCTGTCGATGGACGAGCTCGCCGCCGCGGCCGGGGTCTCCCGCGCCACCTTGTACCGGCTGTTCGGCAGCCAACAGCACCTGCTCCACGAGCTCGGCCTTGAGCCGCCGCCGACGGTGCGCAGCCGCATCCTCGACACCGCGGTGGAGCTGGTGGGTCGCCACGGCCTCGCAGGGCTATCGATGGACGAGCTGGCCGCCGCGGCCGGAGTGTCCCGCGCCAGCCTGTACCGACTATTTGCTGGCAAGGACGCGCTCTTCGCCGCCCTGGTCCGGACCTTCTCCCCCTTCGAGCCGATCGCGGCGGTGCTGGATACCGCAGGGGACCGGCCCCCCGCCGAGGTCATCCCCGCGGTTGCCCATGCCATGGCCGCCGCCATGGAGGACCACATGGGCCTACTGCTGCAGCTGCTGTTTGAATTCGCCCGCGATCGGCACCCCGATTCCGACATCGGCCATGGCACCAGCGAGGACGCGATCCAGGGGATGCGCACCCTGCCGCTGGTGAGCGGCTACCTGGCCAGCCAGATGGCAGCGGGCCACCTGCGCCGTATGGATCCTGACCTGGCGTTCCAGGCGTTAGCCGGGCCGATCGTGCTGCACCTGGTTTGGCGACCGCCGGCCACTTCGCGGGGGGACGGGTCGCCGGTGGGCGGGGCGCCGCTGGAGGAGGTGGTAGACGACCTGGTCGGCGTCTGGCTGCGGGCCATGGCCACGGACCAGCAGGCCGCTCCCGAGCTAGCAGCGTCCAGGCCGCCGCGATCGAGGAGGAGGAGGCGAGATGACCGACCAGACCCAGACCAGCCCCCACGAGGTCGACGGTGACATGCTCCCCCCAGTCATCACGCTCGATGAGGCCGCCCACCTGGACCCGGCGGCGCGGGCGCTGCTAGGAACCAAGGCGGCCAGTCTGGCGCGCCTGACGGGGGCCGGCTTCCCGGTGCCGGCCGGGGTGGTGGCGACCACGGCCGCCGCGGCCGACTGGGACCGGGCGGGCGCACGGCTGCGCACGGCCGCCGCCGAGCTCGGCGGCGGGCCGGGCCGGCGGTTTGCCGTGCGCTCCTCAGCCAGCGCCGAGGACCTTGCCGGTGCGTCGTTTGCTGGTCAGTACGAGACGGTTCTGGATGTGCGCCTCGAGGAGCTGCCCGAGGCGGTGCGACACGTGGTGGACTCGGCCACCGCGGCACGCGTAGCCGCCTACCGCGAGGCCCGCACCGAGGCTGGCGCCACCCCGGGGGGCGTTGGCGACCCTTCCGGGCCGGGCGCTGGGATGGCGGTCCTGGTCCAGGTGATGGTGGCGGCCGACGCGGCCGGGGTCGCCTTCACCGCCAACCCGCTGACCGGCGACCGCGACGAAGTCGTCATCACCGCCGTTCGCGGCCTGGGCGAGCGGCTGGTGGCCGGCCAGGCGACCGGCGACCAGTGGGTCGTCCGCGACGGCCAAGCCAGCTGCGCGCGGGCGACCGAGCAGGCCATCACCGCCGAGCAGGCCCGCCAGATCGCCGCACTGGCGCGCCGCGTCCACACCCACTTGGCCAGTCCGCAGGACGTGGAATGGGCAATCACCACCGACCCCAGCGGCAGCGCCGGTACCGACGGGGTCGAAGGTGGGTTGTGGCTGCTGCAGGCCCGGCCGATGACGGCCCTGCCCGAGCCGGTCACCTGGACGCCACCCGCCGCCGGCTACTGGATGCGGAATTTCCGCCTGGGCGAGTGGCTGCCCGAGCCGATGACCCCACTGTTTGCCGACTGGCTGCTGGACCGAATCGACCATGGCGAGCGGCAGGCCACCCGGGACCACGTCGGTACGACGCTGCCGTTCCCCAACGCCGCCATCAACGGCTGGTATTACCTCGCCACTCCACCGCTTTCGCCCCGCACCATCCTTACCGCCCTGCTGCAGGGCCGCGGCCGGCTGCTGCGGTTCATGCGTCATGCGGTGCTCGGCCCCGGCCGCGACCCGGTTGCCGCCGACCGGCAGCTACTGGCAGGCCTGGCCGACCAGTGGCGCACCGAGCTGCTGCCCCGCTACCAGCGGCTGGTCCACGACGGCGAGCAGCAGCTGCCCACCGCCTCCCCCGAGGAGCTGGTAGGCATCGTCGACCGGGTTGGCTCCGCCGCCGGCGAGCAGCTGTTTTCGCTGGCGGTGGTGGGCGGCTCGGCCTGGAAGATGGAAGGCGCCCTGGCCCGCTTCTACCGCCAGCATCTGGCCGCTAGCGTCGCCGCCAGCGTCCAGCTGCTGCTGGCGGGGCTGCCCGGCAGCCAACCCGACCTGCCCGCCCACGCGGTGCAGAGCCTCGACTGGGCCCACGCCACCGCTGGCGAGTTGGGCTGGCAGCCGCCCCGGCCATCCGACCGCCACCGCGAACTGGCCGCCCGGCGCGACGCCCTCACCGCCCAGTGCGTCGCATTGCTTGGCGACCGGCCGCAGCTGCAGGGGCGGTTCCGGGCGCTGCTGGAGGTGGCCCAGCGCTACGCGGTCCTCCGCGAGCAGCAGGCCCGCCAGCTCACCCTCGGCTGGCCGCTGCTGCGCCGCTGCGCGCTGCGCCTGGGCCAGAACCTCCACGCCCACGGCGTGATCGAGCAGCACGAAGACGTGTTCTACCTGACCCGCTCGGAGCTCGACACGTCCGCCCCCCTGCAGGAACTGGTCAGCCGGCGCCGGGCTGCCTGGCATCGGCAACGCCGCCTGCTCGCCCCCTTGACCATCGGCCGGCCGCCCCGGCTGCTCGCCCAGGAACTCCTGGCCGCCGTGGACGCCGTGCGCACCACGAGCCCGGCACCCCAGGGTGCGATCGTCGGTCAGCCGGCCAGCCCCGGCCGCGCCAGCGGCCCGGTCCACATCGTGCATGGACCTGGCGACTTCGACCGCTTCCGGTCCGGCGAGGTGCTGGTCACCCGAGCCACCGCCCCGGCGTGGACGCCACTGTTCGCCCGCGCGGTCGCGGTGGTCACCGACGGCGGCACCCTGGCCGCCCACGCCTCCCTGGTCGCCCGCGAGTACGGCATCCCCGCTGTGGTCGCTACCGGCGACGCCACTGCCCGTCTCCGCGACGGCCAACTAGTGACCGTCAACGGCAGCGCCGGCACCGTCCACGCACCCCAACGCTCAAGCGCTCCACAGAGTGACCCATCCGCCCGAGTTGACAGCTCATAGCCCGCCGCGCATACGACCAGCGCGCCTGCGAGGTGCTACTAACAATTGCGCCAAGCGACGAACCGTCGATCTGCGTCCGACCAGGGACTGCTCTGAATCCGCCTCAGGCTGCCCGAGTTCCCGGGTCACATCGGCTGTTGGCGGCGGGCGACGCCGAGTCAGCCATCGTCGGCAGCCGGTCGTGTCGCCCGCCGGAGTGTGGGGGGTCAGGTCGAGCAGCTGCACCCGCCGCCGCTGGAGCTGAGCACGACGTTCTGAAGCTGGTCGCTGTCGCCGGTCTTGACGTACCACTCCCAGCGGGTGTCGTCGGGGCCGGCGACCCACGTCTCGGTCTTGGTGGCGTAGCAGCACTGGGTGTCGTCGACGCCGGTGGTGTCGAGCCCGGTGTCGGCGAGCCGGGCCTCGGCGGCGACGACCTCGTCGGCGGTCTCGGTCTCGACGCCGAGGTGGTTGATGCTGCCCGGCTCGCCGGCACCTTCGAACAGCACGAGTTTGAGGGGTGGGTCGGCGATGGCGAAGTTGGCGTAGCCGGGCTTGGTCTTGGCCGGCTGGACGCCGAACATCCGGCTGTAGAAGTCCACGGCCTTGTCGAGGTCGGCGACGTTGAGGGCGAGTTGAAGACGCATGGTCGCTCCTTCCGGGGGAACACCCCGATCCTTGGTCACTTCGAGAAACATCGATACGATGTTCGTCGATACGATAGCGCCAATGGATCGAGGAATGTCAATATGTTGGCGGTGAAGGATCGGATACCTGTCGATGCCCTGTGTTGCGCAGCGGTGACCGCCGGCCGGCTGGACGAGGCCGAGGCGGCCGAGCTGGCCCGGGTGCTCAAGGCCCTGGCCGATCCGGTGCGGCTGCGGCTGGTCAGCCTCATCGCCGACGCACCGACCGGCGAGATCTGCGCCTGCGACCTGCCCGCGCTGTTGGGCCGGTCCCAGCCGACCATGAGCCACCACCTGTCCCAGCTGGTGCGTGCCGGGCTGATCGATAGAGAGCAGCGCGGCAAGTGGGCCTGGTTCCGCCTTCGGGCCGAGCGGCTGGCCGCCGTGCGAGCCGCTCTCGGCGAGGGCGCGCCGTCTGCTGTCCCCGCCACCGCTTGAAGCGCCGGACAGAAGCTGTCGCGTCCGGTCAGCGCTGGGTGGGCTCTCGAGGCTCGTGGGGGATGACGACGCCAGCGGCGACGTCGCCGATGCGTGGGTAGATCACGACCACCAGTCCCGTGGCGACCCCGGCCCCGACGAGTTGCGCCACGATGAACATCGGGACCGAGGCCGGTTCGATGCCGGCGAACGTATGGCTGAACGCCCGTCCGATGGTCACCGCGGGGTTGGCGAAGCTGGTGGAGGAGGTGAACCAGTAGGCACCGGCGATGTAGCCGGCCACCGCGACGGCGGCGACGGCGCTGCGGCCCGAGCGAACGACTCCGAAGATCACCAGCAGCAGCCCGAGGGTGGCGACGCCCTCCGCGAACCACAGGTACCCGGCCGAGCGTTCCGTTGTTGTAGACCACGTGACGGCCGGCAGGTCGAACATGAGGTTGGCGGTGACGGCTCCCGCGATGGCGCCCGCCAGCTGTGCGGCGACGTAGCCGAGGGCTGTCGGTGTGTCGAGGCCGCCGAAGAAGCGGTCGACCAGGGGTCACGGCCGGGTTGAAGTGGGCGCCTGGCGTCGGTGCTCTGGAGCAGCTGCAGTCCCGGGTCGTTGCTGAGCCGCTCGGCCATGATGCCCGAACCGACGACGCCGGCCACGAGGAATGCGGTGCCGGTGAACTCGGCAGCCAGGCGGCGCACCAGCGCCGGGACGAGCACGCCTCGCGGGCGGTCACGCTCGCGCTCGACCTGAGCGTGCGGTGCGCCGGTTCTCGTCGGGTCGTCGATGGCGGTCAGTGCGGCGGTGCTCGACCGCACCGAGAGCGTGATCGGGGAGTAGCGGGTCAGTGCGGACCGACGGCAACGAGACGAGCTGCTCGGCTTCGCTGTCAGCTTCACGCCACGCACGTGGGCCATCGAGTCGGCCTCCGGGCTCGGCGCGTTGCGCGGTACAACAGCTGGTCGCCTGGCGAGACGGTGCTGGATGTGCCGCCGACTCTGTCGGCTCGGGTGCGGCTGCTCGACGCGGGACGCGACGCCTACGCTGGGCGTTTAGCCGGCCACTACGCGGGTAGCACCCGCCGCTCGGCAAAATCGAGAGGCGGCCATGACCCAGCACCATCCCGTCGTACGGTTGAGGACGCGGGCTACGACCGGTCTGAAGGACATGCCGAGCAACGCTGCTTGGCTCGCACGCAAGGCGCAGCGATCGTCCACGATGGCGCTGGGCCGAGCGACCGATGCCGTGAGCGCCGCGGGGACCAGCGTGGGCGAGGCGATTACGCACGCCGGACGGTCCGTCGTCGACGCCGTTCCGGGCGTCGGCGGCGACACCGGTTCGGTCCAGGCGCTCATCGACGAAGCCCACCGCGCATCGGAGGGAGCTCGTTCGGCCGAGGACAAGGCCTTGAAGTTGACCGAGGAGGCCAAGCGGGCTGCCAACGAGGCGAAGCGCATCACGAGAGCCGCCCGCCAGCGGGCAACCGACGCCGAGCGCGACGCCAAGGCGCAGGTCCGCCGGCAGGTCGACCAAGTACGTAGGGAGGTCGAAGGACCGGTCGCCTCCTTGCGCCGCGAGGAAGACAAGCGGATCAAGGACGCTAAGCGCCAAGCGGACGAACGGGTCAGGGAGGCCAAGCGCAAGGCCCACGAGCGGGTCACCCAAGAACGTCGGAGCGCCGAGCAGGACGCCAACAAGGCGATTGCCGCCGCACGAGCCAAGGCCGATGCCGACGCAGAGCAGGCGGAGCAGCGGGCGAAGGAGCGGGCGGAGCAAGCCATGGCTGCGGCGACGCGAGAACTTGCCCGGGCCAAGGTACTCGCCGACAAGGCATCCAAGGCGGCGGTCGAGGCCGCCGCTGAAGCGCGGCGCGAGGCGGAGCGGCTTGCTGTCGAGGCCCAGCAGGTTGCCTCTCAATCCGTCGACAACGACGGTAAGGCGTCCCGCTCAGCGCACGCTCAAGCGTCCCGGAGCCGGTCACCTCGCAACGGGTCGCCTCGCAACGGGTCGCCTCGCAGCCGGTCACCTCGCAACGGGTCGCCTCGCAGCCGGTCACCACGCAACGCGTCGCCTCGCAGCCGATCGGATCGCCAGAAGAAGCCGGCTAAGTCCGGCTGATACTCGACGTCACATGGTGGTTCCGGGTACGACCAGACAGCGCGGGAAGTTATGGCTTTCGGCGTGTCACGAGTGGTGTCCCGCATCGCCGGACGCATACAACTCGGCGAGAAGGGGAACTAGCTGCGTGCCGGCCGTATCGGCGGCCGAACAACCTTGGAGACACGACCAATGCTTGGTTTCATCATCTACTTGATCCTGGTCGGCATCGTGGCGGGCTACCTCGCCCGCCTGCTCGTCCCTGGCCGCGATCCCATGTCGTTCGTCCAGACAGTCGTCCTCGGCATCGTCGGTTCATTCATCGGTGGCTTTCTCGGATACCTCATCTTCAATGAGGACTTCGACGAGGGCGCGTTCCAGCCCGCCGGTTTCTTCGGGTCCATCATCGGTGCCGTGATCGCCCTCCTCATCTACCGGGCCGTCATCAGCCGCAACGGCACAGCCCGACGCGTCCCGGGTGACTCCGGGACATTCTGAATCCCTCGGACTCGTACAGACGGCGAGAAGGGTGGGCGAGTCCCAAGCGGACGGCCCCCCTTCTTCCCGTGCCGCCGGGGGGGCCGCTTCTCGTTGGTGCTCTAGAGCGCGTCTGACGCTGGTTCCAGGGCCGTTCCGCGCT
>JBKOUY010000184.1:0-8625 GCA_046723645.1 Actinomycetota bacterium
GGCGACCGCACCGGCGGGCGCCGCCCGCCGGCCGGATCCGATCGCCAGCCTCGCCACCGTGGTCCCGCTGGCCGACCTGGCGGCGCCGGCCCGGCTCGACGAGCGGCCGTGGTCGCTACCGATCGCCGTGGCAGAACGCACCCTGTCCGCCGCCGGCCTGGTGGTCTACGAGGGCGAGCACGCCCTCGTCGCCGGCCCCGCCCGTTCGGGCAAGAGCACGACCCTGTTGACCGTGGCGGCCGCCTGTCGGGCGGCGCGCGCGGACGCCTGCGTGATCGCCGTCGCCGGGCTGCGCTCGCCGTTGGCCGGGGAGCCGTCGATCGGCGAGGCGGTGGCGCCCGCCGCCATCGGCGAGAGGCTCATGCCGCTGGTGGACCGGGCCGCCGGCGACGGACGGCTGGCGCTGGTGCTGGTCGACGACGCCGAATCGGTCGACGACGCCGGCGGCGTGCTCGAGCGCCTGTCGACCTCCGACCTCCCGGGCCTGCTGTTCGTCGCGGCGGGCCGCAACGACGGCATCCGCACCGGCTACTCACACTGGACCCGGCCGCTCCGGCGCTCGAAGCTCGGCGTGCTCCTGCGACCGGACGTCGACCTCGACGGAGACATCCTCGGCGCGTCGCTGCCGCGGCGGGCCCCGGTGGCCATGGTCCCCGGCCGGGGCTACATCGTGAACAGCGGCGAGGCCGAGCTCGTGCAGGTCGCGCTGCCCGGCTGATCCGCCGACCACCGGAAAACCTGCCGCGGAAATGGTCGCCCAGGCAACCGATCCCGCGGCAGGAAAACGGCAGGGTGGCGGCGCCGGCTACGGGCCGGCGTCGATCGTCGACAGGGTGGCGGCGCCGGCGTCGAGCACGTAGACCTCGTCGCCGGCTGCGCCGAGGGCCACGAGCGCGGAGCCGTCGCCGCGGCGCAGCACCAGCTCCAGCCGCCCGTCGTCGCCGATGCGCCACACCTCGTTGGTGAAGGTCAGGACGAGGAGGCCGTCGCCGGTGGCCGCGATGTCGCGCGCCTCGATGTAGGAGTCGCCGGCGGCGGCGCCCTCCGCCGGGGGCTCGACGGGGTTGCCGTCCTCGTCCCGCTCGACCTCCTGTGTGAGCCCCTCGGGACCGCCGCCGGGCGCCAGCGCCACGATCCGGCCGCCGAGCACCTGGTCGTCTACGTAGTAGAGCGTGCCGTCGGGCGCCACGCTGAGCGGTCCTGCGAGGGCGTCGCCGACCGACTCGCCGACTTTCCCGTCGGCGCTGATCGACACCACCTGCAGCGCATCGTGGTCGGCGACGAAGACGGTGCCGTCCGTGGCGGCGGTCAGCGCGCTCAGCTCCCGGACCGCGGGCACCTCGCTGGCCGCGGCCCGCCCGTCCCGGTACCGCACCAGGCTGGCCCGGTCCGGGTCGGTGGCGAAGAGCGTCCCGTCGTCGCTGGCGCCGACGCCGGCCGCGGCCGACACCTCGTCGAGGCCCTCGACCTCCGCCAAGCCGTCGCCGGTCACCTCGAGCACCGTGCCATCCCCGGACACGACCCAGACGCCATCCCCGCCGGCGGCGACGTCGACCGCCTCGGCGAGGCCGTCGTCCTCGGCCACCGTCTCGAGCCGGCCGACGTCCCGGGCCTCGTCGTCGGCGTCGTCGTCGTCACCCGAGCACGCGGCGAGCGCCACGGCGCCGCCCCCGAGGGCGATCGCGAGGGCCAGCGAGAGCGCCGGCGTCGGCCGGACCAGGCGTGGCATCAGCGATGTTCGAGGCTGTCGATGACCTCGTCCATGCGCTGGCCGGCGGCGGTGCGGTCGCCGGCGATGGCGTCGCCCACCGGGTCGGAGTTGAGCCACTCGTTGTACGCCCGCTGCTCGTCGGGGCTCATCTCGGCGTAGGGCTTGATGGGCCGCCGGTCCCCGGACGTCCCGTCGGCGAAGAAGTCGGTGTCCATGCCGTGGGCCTGGCTGCCCAGCGCGGCAGTGGTGGCATCGATGACCTGGGACGACGTCCAGGTGCCCCGGACCCCGTACTCGTAGGCGGCCGTCGCGCTCGTGAGCTCGGCCCTGATGCCGTCACGCACGTTGGCCATGTTGGCGTAGTCGCGGTCCACCGCGCCCTCGAGGCCCGACATACCGAAGTTGTCGATCGCCTGGTCGAGGGCGAAGCTGCCGATGCTGATGGCGGAGCTCGCGGTCTGACCGCCGACCGGCACGAGCCCCACGACGTCCTTCACCAGGCCGACGCCGTCGAGGAAGCTCTGGCGCGCGGCGATGCGGGCCTCGGTGGCCTCGACCTGGGCGTTCTCGTCGGCCTCGGTGACCAACCCCATGAGGCCGCCGATATGACGCGACTCGCCGCCGAAGCCGTCACCGGTGTCGGACGCGAGCGTGTGCTGGACGAACTCGAGGCTCCCCCGGTACACCGAGTTGGCGGCGTCGTCGTTGCCCATCAGGACCTTGAGGAAGTCGTGGGCGTTGTAGAGGCCCTGCTGGGCGTTCTCGTCGACGTCGCCCACCGACGAGGGCATCACCTCGTGGGTGCGGTCGGCGAGCTGGTCGATGTGGGTGCGGGCGCCCTCGCCCAGCGTCGGCAGCAGCTGGTCGAAGTGGACCCCGTCCTGGTCGCCAACCGTGTCGACGACGATCTCGAACAGCGCGTCCGACTTCGTGTCGTCCCAGTGCTGCAGGCCGTTGTCGACCACGCTCGCCAGCGCGTCGCCCAGGATGGGGTCGAGGGTGTTGGGGCTATAGCGCAGCAGCATCTCCATGTTGGTGGCGGTGCGGCCCGGGTAATAGATGGTGCCGTCGCCGGGGTTCTTCATGCCCAGCCAGTCGAGCGACGCATCCTGGTTGGCGCCGAGCGCTTCGAGGATGTTGATCTCGGCCGTCGAGTCCTGGAAGCCCCACGGGATGGTGTTCATGTAGCCGGTGGGCGTGGCGTCGTGCGCCAGTAGGTAGTCGAGCTGCCGGTTGGCGACGTCGACGAGCACGTCGTTCGGCAGCGCCCCGTTTTTCACCAGCAGGCTGTAGTGCAGGTTGTTCGGCTGGTCGAAGTCGTCGGGCTGCCAGAAGTCGGTGAACTCCCGCACCCAGTCCTCGTTCAGCCGATCGCCGTCGGCGAGGTCATGGTTGTCCGGGTCTAGGCGGTCGATCTGGGGCGTGGCGGCCCGCGTGTCCATCGCGGTGGTGAGGATGGTGGCGAACGGCAGCAGCCGCTCCTGACCCCATCCCGGGTTGTCGCCGTACTCGCCGCGGGGCCAGGCCGCCTCAATGAGCGCCGGGATCCGGACCATGCCGTCGACGCCCATGGCCTCGACGAACGTGACCGCGAACGCAGGGTCGAACTGTCCCCGGGTCGCCCTGTCCGCGAGCCCGTCGAGCTCGCCGGCGGCGATGCCGTCCTCCATGGCGGCACGGATGTCCTGCGTCAGCTGGTTGGCCGCCGCGATGGCGGCGTCGCGGTCCGCGTAGCCCACGTGGCCCAGGCTGAGGATCGACGCGTCCGCCATCGTGAGCACCATCGCGTCGAGCTGGGCCTGGCTGAGCTGCCGTTCGCCGAGGCTCTGGTTGGCCTGGAAGAACGCGTTGGCGACGTCGCCGGCGAACTCGTCGAGGTGGTGCCAGTCGCCGACCAGGTCGGCGAGGGTGGCGTCCGGCTCGCCGAACGACGGTAGGTAGGGCGAGCCGCTGGCCCGGAGGCTGGCGAGCTTGCCGGCCACCGCGTCGGCCTGGGTCTTCAGCGTGGCGACGAGGGCGAGCCCGTCGCTCGAGTAGCGACCGAGCTTGAAGGGGTTGGCGCTGCTGGTGGCCATCTGCGTGCTTCGGCTCAGACCGGGATGTTGCGGCCGTAGGGACGCGTCGTGGATGCCGGCGGGTCGGGCTCCAGCGCCGCCTGGTTGTAGCGGCGCTGCGCCTGGTTGGCGCCCTCGGCGCCCGACACGATCGACGACGCCAGCGTGGCCAGCGTCTCCTTCAGCCCTGCGGCGGTTCCGGTGATGCGGCCGTAGCCGCGGTCGAACTCGTCGCGGTAGGTGCCCGCCCAGTCGACGATGGTGGGCAGCATCGTCGAACGGGACTCGAGCTGGGTGCCGAGTGTGCTGGCCGCGGCGTTGAGCGCGGCCACCGCGGCGGCCGCAGCCCCCCAGGGAAAATCGGCCACGGTGGCGCCGGCCACCGCCTCGACCCTTGCCGGCATCTCGGCCGCCATGCGTTCCTCCCCACTCCCGCAGCCGCCCGCCCCAGCGAACGGCGACACACTACTTGGCCGCTCACGGCACCAGTGCGTGCTGGCTAGTGTGTCCGCCGGCGGGCGGCTGGCTGGGACGAGCCGACCTTGGGGGGTCGGCGCTGCTGCAAAGGGGAGCCAACGATGACGCAGGGTGTGGTCAAGTCCACGACCGAGGCGATCCAGGCCATCGACAACATGAAGAAGACCATCAACGGCGGCCTGCTCGACAGCATCAGCACGTTCGTGAGCCACGGCGACAGCCTCAATCCCGAGAACTTCGCCGGGGGATCGGCCGATGCCTTCTACGCCGAGTGGCCCGACACCAAGCGTGCGCTGCAGACCGCCATCGAGCGGCTGACGATGATGAGCGACGACATCATGACCGTCAACACCAACATCCAGACGGCGGGTGGTAACCAATAGCCACCACCCGACGGTCGGCGACTACGAGCTCGAACGGCAGATAGGAGCCGGCGCATCGGGGACGGTGTGGCGGGCTCACAGCCGAGGCCCGGTCGCCCGGGTCGTCGCCCTCAAGCGGTTGCCCATCGGCGGTGGCCCCGGCGAGCTCGACCGGCTCCGCCGGGAGGCCACCCTCCTCACCGAGCTGGACCACCCGCACGTCGTGCGGGTGCTCGAGGTGGTGCACGACGGGGACGGCATCGCGCTGGCCATGCAGTTCGCGCCCGGCGGGTCCCTCGACGACCTGTTGGCCGAGCGCGCCCGCCTGGCGCCGGGTGAGGTCGTCGCCGTCGCGGCGCCGGTTGCCGACGCACTGGCGTCCGCCCATCGGCGCGGCATCCTCCACGGCGACGTCAAGCCCGCCAACATCCTGTTCACGTCGGACGGCGAGCCGCTCCTGTCGGACTTCGGCGTCGCCCGGGCGCTGGGTGGTCGCCGCACCAGCGACCAGGTGAGCGGCACCGCCGAGTACGTGGCCCCGGAGCTGCTCGACGGCGCCGACCCCAACCCGCGCGCCGACGTCTACTCGCTGGGCGTCGTCTGCTACCAGGCGCTGGCGGGGCAGCCGCCGTACACGGGTCCGGTGCCGCTGGCGGTGGTGAGGGCGGCCGACGCGGGCAGGCACCTGCGCCTCGAGAGCCTGACGCATGTGCCCGAAGCGCTGGCGGCGGTGGTCGAGCGGGCCATGGACCGCGATCCCGAGCGGCGGTTCGCGTCGGCCGATGACCTCGCGCGTGCGCTGCGTTCAACGGTCACCCCGGGCGACGTTGGCGTCCCGGGTCCCGCGACGAGCGCGGGCACCGCTGACGGTGGCGAGCCGGCCGGGGCTACCCGGACGTTCGGACCCCGCCCTCCCCGCCCCGAGCCCGAGGCGTCGCGGCGGCCTCGGGCACCGGGCCGGATCCCGATGCTCGCGGCCGCCGGCCTCGGAGCCGCCGGGTTGCTGCTCCTCGTGCTGGGGCCGCTGTCGTCCGACGACGGCGCGCCGGACTGCCCCGAGGACGAGGCGAGCGCGGCCACCGGTGGCGGGGCTGCGGCCGCGGTGGAAGGCGATCCGGAGGGCGACGGCTGCCCGACCGTCGGCGTGTATCGGCCCGAGGCTGTGGCCGGTACCGAGCTGATGGTGCTGAGCATCCGCATCGACGGCGACCGGCAGCGGATCGCGATCGGCGAGCCGGGCGACCAGCTCCTGCTCGGCGACTGGGACTGCGACGGCGCCGACACGCCCGGCCTCTACCGGACACGCCACGGCGACGTGCAGTACTTCGATGCGTGGCCCGAGGTGGAGCGGCAGCGCTACGAGCCCAACCGCTCCGAGGCGGCCGCGCCGGGCGGGACGGCGGCGCTCGGCGAAGGGACCGGCGAACGCTGCGACCGCATCGAGGTGGCATCATCTGGGGGCGCCTCTTGATCGAGTCGGTTGCTGGGGGACGGTGACGCGCAGGTGAGTGCCCACACGCAACTCCACACGCCGCACCGGTGGTCGGATGCCGGCCGCGGGCTGGCCGCGCTGGCCGGGGTGGTGATCCTCGTCGTCGGGCTGCCCGCGGCGCTGGTGTCGTGGGTGGGCTGGCCGCTGCCCACCAAGGTCCCGGCGCTGTCGGAGATCGGCGACGCGTTGCGCGACACCTACATCCCCGACGAGCTCCTGGTGAAGGCCCTGGCGGTCGTCTGCTGGTTGGTCTGGATCGAGCTGGTGGCGTCGCTGCTCGTCGAGGCCGTCGCCTACGTGCGGGGGCGCAAGGCCGGCGCAGTCCCGTTCGCCGGCGGGCTGCAGCGCAGCGCGGCCCGGCTGATCGCCACGGTCGCCCTCCTCGGATCGCTCCTCGCCACCAAGGGGGTGTCGGGCTCCGGCGGGCTCGGGCTGCGGGCATTGGTGCCACCCACGTCGCAGCAGCCGGTGGTGACAATGGTGGCCGACGAGCCGACCGACGAGCGCGTGGCTCGGGCCGGCGCCGCGGTCGGTGCCCGCCGCGCCGCCGCCCCGACCTACGAGGTCCAGCGCCGCGACACGCTGTGGGACATCGCCGAGCGCCACCTCGGCGACCCGTTCCGTTGGCAGGAGATCTTCCGCCTCAACCAAGGCAGGGTGCAGCCCGACGGGCGTTGCCTGACCGACCCCGACCTCATCTACGCCGGCTGGCGGCTCGAGCTGCCCGACGACGCCACCGGGCTGGCTTCGCCGGGACCAGCGGAGCCGCGTGTGTCGCCGGCCCCGCCGGCCCCGCCCGCCCCACCGGCGCCCGCTCCCGACACCGTCAGGCCCACCGCCGACGGCGGCATGGTCCTGCTCGACGACGGTCGGGGCCCCGCCGGCCCCGACGTGGTCGCCGACACCGGGCGGACGGGTGACGCCCGCCCGACGAGCCACGACGGCGGCGGCATGGTGCTGCTTCCCGACGACGGCCCGTGGCGTCCCCCGCCGGTCCCGCCACCGACACCGCAATCGCCGGGCGAGCAGATCGCCGCCGGCGAGGGCTAGGAGTCCGACGCCATGGCTTCGACGACGGTTCCGTCCCGTCCCCCGCAGGCCGGTCCCCGCCGGCCTACGCCGGCGTTCGTGCCCGGTGGCGGCCGCCAGCGGCGCTGGTCCTTGGCGCTGCTCGCGGTCCTGGTCACGGTCGCCTCGGCACTGGGCTTCGTCGTGCTGTGGATGAACGCCGGGGGCCGCGAGCCGGTCCTCGCGCTGCGCCACGACGTGACGGCCGGCCAGACCATCGAGGACGACGACCTGCAGGTGGTCCGGGTGGCGGCCGACCCCGGAATCGACCCCATCGCGTCGTCGGCGCGTGACGAGGTCGTCGGGCGCCCGGCGGCGGCCGACCTGTTGGCCGGCACCCTGCTGGTTCCGGGCGCGGTCGGCAACCCCAGCGGGCTCGAGGCGGGACAGGCGGTCATCGCGGTGCCCGTGTCGCCCGAGGAGCTGCCCGCCGACCTGGAGGGGGGCGACCGGGTCGTGCTGCTCCGCTCCGGCACCAACGGATCGACGGTCGAGGAGTCGAGCGCCGAGACCATCGGCGACGGGACCGTCATCGCGATCCAGCGCGACGAGAACGGTGGATCGACCGTGCCGGTCTCGGTGCGGGTGGCCGAGGGCCTGCTCCCGGAGATCGCCGCCGCCATCCAGTCCGACTCGATCACCGTGGCGCAGGCGGCGGCGTCCTGACGCATGGCGTATGTCGCGTTCGCATCGGCCAAGGCGTCGCCGGGGGTCACCACCACCGTCGCCGCCCTGGCCGCCACGTGGCCACGCGACCGCGACCTCGTCATCGCCGAGCTCGATCCCGCAGGGGGCGACCTCGGAGCGCGGTTCGACCTGGCCACCGAGCCGGGCCTGGTGACCCTTGCGGCCGCCGGCCGGCGCGAGCTCGACCGTTCCACGTTCGTCGGGCACACGCAGCCGCTGCCGTTCGCGGGGCCGCCGAGGGCCAGCAGCGACGATGCGGGTGCAGTGGGCCGCGTGCTGGTGGGGCCGGTGGCCGCCGACCAGGCCGGTGCCGCCCTCGCGGCCCTGCGGGGTGGGCTGCCGGGGGTGCTCGCGTCGCTGAACGCCGACGTGCTGGTCGACTGCGGCCGCCTGGACCCCGGCTCGCCGGCGCACGACGTCGTCACAGAGGCCGATCTGCTGGTGGTCGTCGCGCGCCCGGTGGTCGCCGAGGTCCACCACCTGGCCGCCCGGCTGTCGACCCTGCGGCCCAGGGCGGTGTCGCTGCTGTTGATCGGCGACCGTCCCTACTCCGTGGCCGAGGTGGCCGACGCCGTCGGCGCCAGCCCGCTCGGGACGCTGCCGGTCGACAACCGCGCCGCCGCCGCGCTGACCGTCGGCCGGTCCAACGCCGCGCGGATCATGCGGCGCTCGCGGCTGATGCGCGACGCCCGGGCGGTGGCCGAGGCCCTGGCCCGCTGGCTGCCGGCCCGGCCGATCCATTCGCCGGCGCCGGCCGGCACCGCGGTGCCGGGC
>JBKOUY010000091.1:0-5863 GCA_046723645.1 Actinomycetota bacterium
GCCGAACGCCTGGGCCGTGTCGATCATGGCATCGGCGCCGGCGTCCTCGGCCCCCATCTGGGCGAAGGCCGAGTTGCACGACGCCTCCATGATCGGGAAGAGCGTGCCGCCGCACGTGGCGCCGCCGAAGTTGCCGATGGGCCGCCCCACGGGCCGGCCGCCGGCACCGACCGGCTGGTAGGCCTGGCGGGCCGGGTAGTCCGGCTGGTCCGGGGTGACGCCACCGCGTTCGATGCCGGCCGCGCCGGTGACGATCTTGAAGGTCGAGCCCGGGAAGAAGTTGTCCTGGTACGAGCGCGCCAGGGTCGGCTTCTCCGGATCGGCATTCAGCAGGTTCGAAGCCGCCTCCGCAGCATTGAAGTCGTGCGTCGCCAGGACGTTGGGGTCGTACGAGGGGAACGACCACAGCGCGAGGATCTCGCCGTTCCGAGGGTCGAGCGCCACCACCGATCCCTGGCGCTGGCCTAGTTCCTGCCGCGCCACCTGCTGCACGTCGTTGCGCATCGACAGCGTCAGGTCGCCCACCCGCTCCCGGTCGACGAACAGGTCGGACACCTCCCGCAGGTCGAAGTCGATCGTGCGTCCCGCCAGCTCGTCGTTGTAGCTGCGCTCGAGGCCCGCCGACCCGAGCTCGAAGGCGAAGTAGCCGGTGACGTGGCCGAACAGGTCGCGGGTGGGGTACTCGCGCTGCAGCTTGTACTGGTCGTTCGAGGGCACCGAGCGGGCGACGACCGTGCCGTCGGCGGTGATGATCGACCCCCGCGGGCTGGAGAAGTCCCGCTCCACCTCTCGGTTGTTGGCGGGATTGTCCTTGAGCTCGTCGGCCTCGAAGATGGTCAGCCGGTTCACCTGGAAGAACAGCGCCGCGTAGCAGACCATGAGGAACACGCCGATGTTGCGGATCTGCTTGCTCACGCCGCGACCTCGCTCATCGACCGTCCGGCCAGGTGCTCGGCCTCACGCTCGGCCGCGTCGTTGGAGATGCGCAGCAGCAGTGCCAACAACACGTAATTGGCCAGGAGCGACGAGCCCCCGTAGGAGATGAACGGCAGCGTCACACCGGTGAGCGGCAGCAGCCGCACGACGCCCGCCATGATGATGAACGCCTGGAAGCCGAGGAGCGTGGTCAGTCCGACGGCCAGCAACCGCTCGAAGCCGCGGGCCGCCTGCTGGGCGATGCGCAGCCCGGCGCCGATCATCAACAGGAACGCGATGAGGACGGCGGTGGCGCCCAACAGGCCCAGCTCCTCGCCGATGGCGGCGAAGATCATGTCGCTCTCGACCACCGGGATCTTCGTCGGCGAGCCGAGGGCCAGGCCGGTGCCGGAGACGCCGCCGTCGGCCATGGCGAACGCCGCCTGGACCACCTGATACCCCCGGTCCTTGCCCCACGGATCGAACCAGATGTCCACGCGCTCCTGCACGTGACCGAACGCGTTGAACGCGAAGGCCGCGCCGCCCGCGAACAGCGCCACGCCCACGAGGAGGTACGAGGCCCGCTCGGTGGCGACCCAGATGAGGACCAGGAACAGGGTGAAGAAGAGCAGGGACGAGCCGAGGTCGCGCTCCGACACCATGACCACCAAGGACGCTCCCCAGGCGAGGAGGACGGGGCCGAGGTGCTTGGGGTCGGGCAGCGAGATCGGCCCGTAGGCCCGGTTGATCGCCAGGAGCTCCCGCTTCTCCCACAGGTAGCCCGCGAAGAAGACCGCCAGCGCCAGCTTCGCGAACTCTCCGGGCTGGAAGTTGACCGGGCCGATCGACACCCAGATCCTGCTGCCGTTGATGGTGCGGCCGACGACCGGGACCAGCGGCAGAAGCAGCAGCACGATGCCCACGAAGCCGGCGGTGTACCGGTAGCGCTCGAGCAGGCGAGCGTCGCGCACCACGATCAAGGTGACGATGAAGGCGGAGACGCCGAGGATCATCCAGATCGACTGCAGGCCGGCGAGCCCGTCCGAGTGGGCCCTGGCCTCGTCGATGCGGACGATGAATATGTAGCCCAGCCCGTTGAGCAGGCTCGCCAGCGGCAGGAGCATGCCGTCGGCCTGAGGAGCCAGGCGGCGGACGGCGAGGTGGGCCACCAGCGGCAGCCCGACGATGATGGCGAGGAACGGGCCCGTGGTGTTCGGGATGGGGCTGTTGTCGGGAAGCGTCGTCAGCACGTAGGCGCCGACGACGAACATCGTGCCCAGCACCAGTAGGCCCAGCTCGGTGTTGCGACGGACGGCGCCGATCATCGGGCTTGCGTGGTCGTGGTCCTCGGTCGCATGGTCGTCGTGGTCCGAGGCGCGGTCGTCGTCGTAGTGGGCCCGGTGGTCGTGGTCGTCTCCGTCGCCAGTGCGTCGGCGCGCTCGTTCAGCCTGTCGACGTACCGCTGCGCGTCGGCGAGCGACGACTGCTCCTTGCCGGCGTCGAGGTCATCCCGGGTGTCGGCCGGGACGTGGGACCGTTCGATGTCGAACGTCTCCTCCAGCACGGGATTCAGCCAGAGGACGCCGCCGGGGCGCCCCTTGAAGATCGCCACGCGATCGCCCTCGAAGCCGACGAAGTACGTGGACCGGCCGTACCACTGGATCGTGGCGAACGCACCGCCGACCAGCGCCAGCAGGATCAGGCTGAACAGCAGGACCCGCCAGGTGAGCCGCCGGCCCTGCGGTCTGGTCAGCGTCGCCTGGCCTCGCCCGCCTCCGTCATGGCTGCCGTTCGTGGCCTCCAGGGCGTCGAGTGCGACGCCCCCTCCGGCGCTCCCGTCCTCGCTCTCCACCATGCCGGTCGGTTCGGCGCGGCCGGCGAGGCCGGATGCTGCACCGACCGCGAGGGCGTCGGATGCCGCCGCGGCGCGCCCCCCGTCGTCGACGACGTCGACGACGACGACCGTCACGTTGTCGCGACCACCGCCGTCGACCGCCAGGTGCACGAGCTCTTCCGCCGCCTCGGCGGGATCCTCGACCTGACGGAGCAGCGCGGCGATGCGCGTCTCCGGGACCTCGTTGAACAGGCCGTCGGAGCACAACAGGTAGCGATCGCCCACCATGGGGTCGACGGTGAGGGTGTCGACCGGCACCCGGTCGTTCACGCCGAGCGCGCGCGTGACGATGTTGCGCTGCGGGTGGACCGCAGCCTCCTCCGGCGACAGGGTCCCCTCCCGAACCAGGTCGGCCACCAGGCTGTGGTCGTCGGTGAGCTGCTCGAGTTGCCCGGCCGAATAGCGGTAGACCCGCGAGTCGCCGACGTTGGCGATCGCCAGGAGCTCGTCGCCGCTTTCGTCGACTACGGCCAGCGCCACGATCGTGGTGCCCATGCCGGTGAGCTCAGGGTCGGCGGCCGAGGTCTCGTAGACGGCCTCGTTCGCCCGCTCGATGGCGTCGGTCAGCCCGTCGACGGTGCGGTCGGAGAAGCTGCGACCCAGGGTCTCGCAGGCGATCGCCGACGCCACGTCGCCGCCCCGGTGGCCGCCCATGCCGTCGGCGACGGCCCACAGCCCGACGTCGTCGCGGGCCATGTAGTTGTCGTCGTTGGTGGAGCGGACGCGTCCGACGTGCGTGGCGCCTCCCCAGCGCAGGGCCGTCCGGCCGGCCATCGCGGTCACCGCCGGCCCCTCACGTCAGCTCCAGCACGGTGTTGCCGATCTGGAGCCGGTCGTGGCGCTTGATCACCATCGGGCCGGCCACGCGCCGCCGGTTGAGGTAGGTGCCGTTCGTCGAGCCGAGGTCCTCGACGTACCAATGGCCGTCTCGCTCGAACACCCGGGCGTGGACCTGGCTGGCGTAGGCGTCATCGAGCGGCACCTGGCAGCCCGCGGCCCGGCCCAGCGTGATCTCCTCGTCCAGCGCGAAGGCCCGGCCCCGCAGCCCCGCCGGTTCGAGCACCCGGAGCTGCGGGTGGTTCGAGCGGCTCGGGCGCGCGTGGCGGCGGGCCCTGCCCCGCTTGGCCGCCGGGGCCGGCATGGCCGGGGCCGTGCGCGGCGCGTTGACCTCGGTCCACACCGCCCGGATGACGCGCAGGAAGAAGAGGTAGAGCAGGACCAGGAGGAACCCGGTCAGGAGGCGGAGCAGCTGCTCGGTCACCGAGCGGGAGACTATCGGTCGCCGCGATGCCGGCCAGAGCAGACCGAGGGTGGCGTTTGGCTGGTCACTGAGGGTGTCGGATCGGGGTCGGCGGGACGGGGTCAGCTGGCCTCGAACCGGAGGCGGGTGTTGCCGAACGTCAGCTCGTCGCCGTCAGCCAGCATCCGCTGCTCGACGCGCACGCCGTTGACCTTGCTGCCGTTGGTCGAGCCGAGGTCGGTGAGCACGAAGCCGTCGCCCTGGGGCCGGATCTCCGCATGGTTACGGCTGACATTGGGATCGGCGAGCACGATGTTGCACTCGGGCCGCCGGCCGATGCTGATCGTATGCTCGGCCAGCGTGAACCGCTCGCCCGTCGGCAGCACCAGGCTGCCGGCACCGGCGCCGCCGGGGCCCTCGCGGAACCGGGCCTCGACTTCGAACCAACCGGTGCCGAACCGCTCGTCGACGACCACCTCCACGTCGACCGGGCCCATGAACCCGTAGTTCTCGTCGCGGGCGTGGGCACGGGCGGCGTCGCACAGCTCGCGGCGGAGGGCGTCACGCACGTCGCCGAACTCCGCGTAGTCGTCGGAGGACAGGTACACGATGAAGTGGTTGGGTGCCACCGTGGTGCCGCGAACGCCGACGGAGCGGCCGTTGTCCATCTCCCGGGCGAGGCGGCGGGCCAGCTCGACGGGGCGGATGCTGGACCGGAAGGCGCGGGCGAAGACGCCTTCCACCATGCGCTCCAGCCGTCGCTCGAACCCTCGGATGGCCACGGCCCCGCAGGTTACCGGTGCGCCGGTCGGTTCATCCGGCGGGGCGCTGCGTCGGTGGGGAGCCCAGGGGGGAGCGCGCTATCTTTTCTTCCTTGTCGCTCGGGCGAGTGGCGGAATTGGCAGACGCGCTGGCTTCAGGTGCCAGTGGCCGCAAGGTCGTGGGGGTTCAAGTCCCCCCTCGCCCACAGGGTTCTCGCAGGTCAGCTCGGGTGCGGGACCGGTGAAGACGGCAGACTTCTACCGGGCTTCTACCCTTGCGCCCGCAACTACCGCTCGACAGCGCGCGCTCGGCCGCATGCGAGGAGTCCGCGAGGGGCCGAGTGGTCATCGCCCGCGGCAGCAGTTGCGCAGCACTGCCCGCCTGATCACGCAGTAGCACCTGTACCCGACTCCGGGTTTGCCCGCCGTGACGGCGCGGGTGGCCCGGTGCGGGCAATGACGACCGAAAGTCGTCCCGACGACTGCGGGCGGAAATGTCGCGGCATCATCTCCTCGCTGCGAGAGACTCCGGTCGTGGCCGACCATCCTGAGCCCGAATTGTTGGCGCAGCTCGTAGTCGAGTTCAGAGTCCATGGTCGACGCGCGGTTGAGTTCCTCCAGACGGCCCATGACTTGATAGAGACGGGGCTGGACCGGTCCCCCCGCAGCGCTGAAATGGTCGCCTACTGCCTACGCGAGGCGCTCAAGGCCATCCCCGCCTCCCAGGATCGTGGCGACGGTGGCGAATGGAAGAGGCTGTCGCGACGAGTGGTGGATGCACGACGCCGATACCGCATCGCATCGGAGGGCCTTCCTGGTCAAGATCCAGAAGCGGAGCTCGCCGGGCTGCTTCGCTCGATCGATGACCTCGAGGAATTCCATACGTCCGAGCGCCTGCATCAGACTCGGTTGATTGCCGTCATTGTCGACCGAACCGGCGCAATCCCGCACGAAAGCGGCAACCAAATCATCCGCGGCTACCAGGAGGTCCTCGAACGGTTGGACAAGGGGGTGCACGGCGCCCTGGACGCCGCCACGGCGACGGAGCTCTAC
>JBKOUY010000103.1:0-11701 GCA_046723645.1 Actinomycetota bacterium
CCGAGGTACGACAGGCAATCCGCGATCCAGTCCACGTGCTGCTCGATGGCCATGACCATGTTGCTCAGGACCGAGGGGCTGCCCGGTCCCGTGAGGATGAAGAGGTTGGGGAAGCCCGCCGTCGCGATCCCGAGGTACGTCCGGGGGCCGGCGGACCACTTGTCGCTCAGCGGCCAGTCCCCCCGGCCCCGGATGTCGACGCGCAGCAGCGGGCCGGTCATGGCGTCGAATCCGGTGGCGAAGACGATGCAGTCCAGCTCGTGGACGCCGCCGGTGGTGCGGATACCGGTGGGGACGATCTCGCTGATCGGCGTCTGCCGCAGGTCGACCAGCGTGACGTTGTCACGGTTGAAGGTCTCGAAGTAGCCGGTGTCGAGGCAGGGACGCTTGGTGGCGAAGGGATGGTCGGTCGGCGTGAGCACTCGGGCGACGTCCGTGTCCTCGACGATCTCGCGGATCTTCGAGCGGATGAACTCGGCGGCGGTGTCGTTGGCGGCCTGGTCGAGGATGAGGTCGCGGAACGTCGTCGTCATCGACATCAGGCCGCCGCGGGCCCAGGCCGCCTCGTAGCGACGCTGTCGCTCGGCGGGTTCGACCTCCAGGGCCAACTCCGTCGGGGCGGACACCGCGATGGCGGAGAAGGACGCGCGGGCCGCGTCGCGCAGCGCCCCGTAGCCGGCCTTCACCTCCGCCTGCGTGTCGGCGGCGAGCGGCTCGTTCCGGGCGGGGAGGCTGAAGTTCGGGGTGCGCTGGAAGACGACCACGTGCGACGCCTGCTGGGCGATCACCGGGATCGACTGGATGCCCGACGAGCCGGTGCCGACGACGCCGACCCGCTTCCCGCTGAAGTCCACGCCCGCCTGGGGCCACTGGCCCGTGTGGTACCAGTCGCCCTCGAAGCGGTTCAGGCCCCGGATGTCGGGCGTGGTGGCGGCGGAGAGGCAGCCGGTCGCCATGATGCAGAACCGCGCCGACACGTCGTCGCCCTGGTCGGTCGTGACCCGCCACCGCCCCAGGGCCTCGTCGAAGACGGCGGCGGTCACCCGGGTGTCGAACTGGATGTCGCGGCGGAGGTCGAACCGGTCGGCGACGTGGTTGATGTACCGAAGGATCTCGGGCTGGGGCGCATACCGCTCGCTCCAGTCCCACTCCTGCTCGAGCTGCCGCGAGAAGGAGTAGGAGTACTCGAGGCTCTCGACGTCGCAGCGGGCGCCCGGGTAGCGGTTCCAGTACCACGTGCCGCCGACGCCCGAACCGGCCTCGTACACCCGGGCCGACAGCCCGAGGCCCCGCAGCCGATGGAGCGCGTACAGCCCGCCGAACCCGGCCCCAACCACCACGACGTCGAGGCTGCGCGATTGGTCCGTGGGTGTGTTCATCGGGGGGCCTCCGCGTTGGTCGGGACCGTGTTGGCGGGCGCAAGGAACTCGGCGATGTCGATCGGGCTGCGCAGGGACACCCCACCGTCGGCCACGAGCACCTGTCCCGTCACCCAGCGCAGCTGGGCCAGGGCCACGGCCGCGGCGGCGACGTCCTCGGCGCTGCCGACCGACCCCAGGGGCGTGCGGGCTGTCAGGGCCGTGCGGTAGCCGGGAACGGCGTCGGTTCGCGCGAAGAGCGGCGTGTCGGTCGTGCCCGGGGCGATCACGTTGACCCTGATCCCCTGGGACCCGAGCTCGGCCGCGGCGATGCGGGCGAGCTGGACCACGCCGGCCTTCGAGCTGTTGTAGTGCGCCATGTTGCGATCGGCGAGGAACCCGGACACCGAGCCCGTGATCACGATGGACCCGCCCGTCCCGGATGCGACCATCGCGCGGGCGCACTCCCGGAGGCAGAGGAACGTGCCGCGGAGGTTGACGTCATGGGTTCGATCCCACTCCTCGGCGGTCATGGCGAGCAGGGGCGCCAGCCCGCCGACCCCGGCGTTCAGGAACGCGAGGTCGAGGCCGGCGAGCCGCTCGGTGGCGGCGGCGACGCCCTCCACCACCGCCTTCTCGTCGGCGACGTCGCAGACCAGCGCCACGTCGCCGTCGCCGTCGCGCGCCTCGAGGTCGAGAACGGCGACCCGGCTGCCGGCGTCGCGGAGCTGGCGGACGATCGCCTGTCCGATCCCCCTGGATCCACCCGTGACCAGCGCCGCGGTGCCCTCGACCGACATGGCGGCGCCGCCGTCAGCCGCCGAGGTCGACGTCGAGGATCGCCTTGCGCCGCTTGAAGCGCCAGCCGTCGGGCGTGCGGACCAGCTCGTCCTCGTAGCGGCCGGTCGTGCCGATGCCCACGCGGTCGCGGGCCTGGCTCCGGTTGGCGATGATCACCGTGCAGCGCTGGGTGGCGCGGTCGCCGTCGACCTCGATGATGGGGTCGGTGGTGATGTGGACGAACCCGTAGCCGGTGGCCTGGGACATCTTGATCAGGGCGTCGCGGCCGGCGATCGGCGCACCCCCGTACTCCATCACACCGTCGGGCGTGAACGTGTCGGCCCACGCCTCGGAGTCGACGTCGTCGAAGGCCCGGTTGTAGCGGGCCGTGAGCTCCCTGATGGCCAGGTGGTCGAGCACCCGTTCCACTGCGTTTGACATCGCTCCTCCGGTGGCCGGCTGGGCCAAAACTGTACTCTGTATCATTATTCTGATGGGTCGGTGTCCCTGAGGCCGAGGGACAGGGCGTCCGATACCGACATGGCCGCGGCCCGGGCGCGATCGGTCGCGTCGACACCGCCGCCAGCCTCGCCGTAGCGACGGAGGTACTGCGAATAGAGCGCGAGGTCGACGGGCGTGCGGACGCCGGACGTCATGATCGCGTTCCCGGCGTAGTCGAGGAGGACCCCGGCGGCGTCGCGATCGCCGCGCAGGAGCGCGAGTGCGGCCAACACGACGACGACCGAGGTCATGACGCCCGGGGTGGCCGGCACGGCGTTGTCCTCGAGCAGGTCCCGCAGGAAGTCGAGCGCCTCGGCGTGCCGGCCTGCCTGGCCCAGCTCGAGGGCGTAGGGCAGCGACGTGTACAGGGCCCACGCCCACAAACCACTCTGCTCGTAGGAGTGCGACCGTTCGAGGACGTCGGTGGCGACGGCCAAGGCCCCGTCGTGCTCACCCCTGAGGTGCCGCACGCCGGCCAGGAGCGCCAGGCACACGATCGACATGTCCCCTCCCGGCACGACGTCGACCGATCCCTGCTCCAGCGCAGTGACCGCGCCGTCGAGGTCCTCGAGGAGCACGCGCGCCTGACCCACCCAGAACCACGCCAGGCCCCGGCTCAACGGCTCCGGGGCGAGCTCCACGGCCCGCCGGCCCACCCGCTCGGCGGCGGCGGCGTCGCTCGCGTCCTTGCTGAAGAAGCCGCGGAGGCCATGGTTGAGGCACAGCAGGCCGTTCGCCAGCGATGACCACACGCCCGGTCGCTCGTCGGCCGCGACCGCCCGCCGGGCGAGCTCCCCGTCGCCGGCCTCGATGGCGAGCACCGCAACGTGGGCGGCGACGGCGAGGACGCGAACCCGGTGCTCGGGGACGAGGTCGTCGAGCCCGTCCATCGCCGCGGCGAGCCACCGCCGCCCCTCCTGGACGTCTCCGATCCAGACGCGATTCATGGTGCTGGCCAAACGGCCGACGAGGTCCCACCGGTCCTGAAGCCCGGACCAGGTGAGCGCGGCCCGCAGGTTGTGCTGCTCGCCGCGGACCACGCCGTCGGGATCGAGGTACGTGAGCTCGGGCGGGATCGCCTCCGCCCAGGCGAGGAAGTGATCGCGGTGACGGTCGCGGACGCGCCGCTCCTCGCCCGCCTCGGCGAGCCGCGCCTCCGCGTAGGCCCGCACGGTCTCGAGCATGCGGTACCGCCTGTCGGTGCCAACGTCCTCGGTGACGATCAGCGACTTACGGACCAGCGACAGGACCGGCTCGAACCCCGCCGGCTCCCCGGTCACGGCGACTGCGGCACGCGGCGTGAAGTTCCCGGGGAACACCGAGAGCCGCCGGAAGACCGTCCGCTCGTCGTCCGTGAGCAGGGCGTGGCTCCAGTCCAGCGCCCCCTGGAGCGATCGCTGGCGGTCGGGCTGGCGGCGGCCGCCCGCGAACAGGTGCAGCCGGTCGCCGAGGCGCTCGACGAGCTGGTGTGGAGAGAACTGGGGGATCTGCGCCGCTGCGAGCTCGATGGCCAGGGGGATGCCGTCGAGCCGCCGGCAGATCTCGGCGACGTCGGCGACGTCGTGTGCGGACAGAACGAAGTCCGGTCGCACGGCGGCGGCGCGTTCACAAAACAGCTGGACGGCGTCCGAGATCTCGGACAGGTCGCCGTCGGGCAGGGGGAACGGCATAACCGGGTGGACCTGCTCGCCCGGCACGTCCAGCACCTCGCGGCTCGTGGCCAGCACGGTCACCGCCGGGCACCGTTCGAGGATCTCGTCGACGAGCGCGGCGGTGGGGTCGATGACGTGCTCGCAGTTGTCGATGACCAGCAGGACCTCGCGCGTCGACAGGAAGTCGATGAGCTCGCTCGCCGGTCGGCCTGCCCCCGTTCCCAGTGACATGCGGGCAAACCCGACGGCGGTCGCCACGGCACCGGCAACCACGTCGGGGTCGGAGACCGGTGCGAGATCGGCGAAGAAGACGCCGTCGGGGAACCGCTCGGGCAGGCCCGATGCCGCCTTGATCGCGAGCCGTGTCTTCCCGGAGCCACCGACCCCGGTCAACGTGACCAGGCGGCACACCTCGAGCTGCTTCCGCACGGCGGCGACGTCGGCATCCCGGCCGACGAAGCGCGTTCGCTCCGCCGGCAGATTCTGCCGGACGGGCAGCGTGCGAAGCGGGGGGAACTCGGCGGCCAGGTTGCGATGGGCCAGCTGATAGACCCGTTCGGCACGGGCCACGTCCCGGAGTCGGTGCAGCCCGAGGTCGGTGCGGACGATCTCGTCCGTCAAACCCGCCAGGAGCGCCTCGGTCGATTCCGAGCACACGGTCTGTCCGGGATGGGCCGCGGCGCGCAACCGGGCGCAACGGTTGGGCGGGGCGCCGTAGTAGTCGCCATCCCGCAACTCGACGTCGCCGGTGTAGATCGCGGCCCGGACGCGGACGGCCGCCCCGTCCGGCCAGGGTTCGCTGTCCAGCGCCCGGTGGATCTCGACTCCGGCCCTGGCGGCCCCGCGGGCATCCGCGAACGCCGAGAAGGTCGAGTCGCCCTCCCCCTTGCTCCGGATGAGCGCGCCACCCGCCTCGTCAACGCAGGCGCGGATCAGTAACTCGTGCCGTTCCATGACGGCACCGGCGATGTCGGGCCGCTCCTCCCACATCCTCGTTGACCCTGCGACGTCGGTCATGAGCAACGTGACCGGACCGACTGGCAGAGGCCGGCTCCCGCCCAGGACGCCCTCCTTCTCCATCCGGGCAACGCGTGCCCGGGTCGCGCCCAAACGGTATCCGCCGGGATGGGGGGCCGGGGGTGCGGGGTACGGCGACGCGACTGACAACCCGATGTCGAACTCGGCCCGTCCGCTCCGACCTACGGGTAGTGAGCATCGATCGGGATGCGGCATAGCGAACGACGAGGAGGAACGATGCCCAAGCTACGGGTCCACCAGTTTGCGATCTCGCTCGACGGTTACGGCGCCGGCCCTGACCAGAGCACCGACAACCCGCTGGGCGTTGGCGGCGAGCGCCTCCACGACTGGGCCGTCGCCACCCGCTCGTTCCGCCGGGTGCACGGCGGGGAGGGTGGCGACGAGGGCCTGGACGACCAGTTCGTGGCGAGAGCCGACGCCGGCATCGCGGCCACGATCATGGGCCGCAACATGTTCGGCCCGATCCGAGGGCCCTGGGGCGACGACCAATGGACCGGCTGGTGGGGTGACGATCCGCCCTTCCACCACCCGGTGTTCGTCCTCACCCACCACCCCCGCCCACCGATCACGATGCAGGGGGGCACCACGTTCCACTTCGTCGACGACGGCATCGAGGCGGCCCTCCAGCGAGCGTTCGAGGCCGCCGACGGCAACGACGTCAGGCTGGGGGGCGGCCCCGCCACCATCCAGCAGTACCTGCGGGCCGGGCTGATCGACGAGCTCCACCTCGCGATCGTGCCGATCCTTCTCGGCGGGGGCGAGCGGCTCTTCGAGCACCTCGACGGCGGAGCCGAAGGCTACGAGTGCGCCGAGTTCGTCAACTCCGGTTCGGTGGCCCACGTCCGCCTCGTCAAGGTCTAGCCGGCTCGGCGGACGGTCGGTGCAGGGGGTACCGCAACCGGCGTCCAGAAGCACCGGGATCCGTCACATCCGAGCGCCGGAACGCCGGCGCCGGACGTCGG
The DNA here is from genome assembly GCA_046723645.1 of Actinomycetota bacterium. GTDB lineage: Bacteria > Actinomycetota > Acidimicrobiia > Acidimicrobiales > VFJN01 > DASQUK01. Next base: position 6,292 of record JBKOUY010000103.1, read on the forward strand.
GCGCCCGTGTCACGGGATGAGGACGATCTTGCCGAGGGTGTGGCGCCGCTCCAGCTCGCGATACGCCTCCCGCACCTCGGCGAGCGGATAGGTGCGGGCGATCGGCACGTCCAGGCGGCCGGCGTCGATGAGCCCCGCAAGTTCGGCGAGCACCTCGGCGCGGGCACCGACCATGTTGCCGTCGGTCTTGACCCCGTACCGCTGGGCGGCGGCCCAGTCGGCGATCGTGTCGATGCGTTCGGGGACGATGCCGAGCGAGATGGCGACGTCGACGTAGCCGCCTCCGAACGTGTCGATGAACGCGTCCGTACGCCCGCCGGCGGCGTCATGGATGTGTTGCTCGACGCCGTCGCCGTACTCCACCGGCACGACGCCGTGGTCGCGGAGCCAGGCGTGGTGGGGCGGGCTCGCGAGCCCGAGCACCGTCGCACCCGCGAGCCGGGCCAGTTGCACGGCGATGGTCCCCACCCCACCGGCCGCCCCGGACACCACGACGGTGTCCTCCCGGCCGGGAGCCACGGCGTGCACCGCGGCGTAGGCGGTCGACCCGGCGACGAAGAGCGCGCCTGCCACCTCCCACGGCACCCCGGGAGGTCGGATCGTGAGGTGGTCGGCATCGATGGTGACGAGCTCGGCCTGGCTGGCCCGGTCGTGCGTGAAGCCGATCACCTCGTCGCCGACCGCCACCGCCGTGACGCCGCCGCCGACCTCGTCGATCACCCCGGCAAGGTCGCTGCCCTGCCCCGACGGGAACGTCGCCGGCCATCGCTCGTGCAGCAGCCCGGCGCGGATGGCGGCCTCGCCCGGGTTGATCCCTGCGGCCATGACGCGGACGACCACCTGTCCGGGGCCGGGGACGGGACGGGGAACGTCGACCACCTCCAACACGTCGACGTCGCCGTAGCGGTCGAACCTGACGGCCTGGGGCATGACGCGCCTCCTCCTCTGTACGGGATCTCCGAGGAGATTCTTCCCGTGGCGGTCCACCGGTCGCGCCGCAGGGGCGTCAGTACGGGTGGCGTCCCTGGCGGATGGGACGGGCGAGGAGGTTGTGGCGGTGCGAAAGTTCTTGGTCCTGGCGATGGCGGCCCTTGCGCTGCTCGGCGGCATCGCCCTTCCCGTGGCGGCGCGCGGCACGGCCGCGCCCTACTGCGGCATTCGCTGGGGATCCCTGCCCAAGCAGGACTCCCACTACACGTCGGCGAGCATCACGAACCTGCGGGCGGGACGGCATCCCTGCTTCGACCGGCTCGTTATCGATCTCGGGCCACGCCGGCCCGGCCTGCCGGGCCCCGACGGGACCGGCTACCAGGTGCGCTACGTGAGCCAGTTCACCAGCGATCCTTCCGACCGGCCGATCACGCTCGCCGGTGCCGCGGACCTGTCGATCGTCGTGCACGCACGGGCGATCGACGACAACGGCCGGCCGACGTACCGTGCGGCCGACCCGCGCCATGCGGTCAACGTGGCCGGCTTCTCGACCTTCCGACAGGTCGTCTTCGACGGCACGTTCGAGGGCCAGACACAGATCGGGCTCGGAGTCCGCGCCCGCCTGCCGTTCCGTGTCTTCAGCCTGGCCGGGCCTGGCGGCGGCACTCGCCTCGTGGTCGACGTCGCCCACCGCTGGTAGCCCACGGCTGGCCGCGGCATGGGGCCGGCGGGAAGGTCCGGCCCCATGAGGCGGAGGCAGCTCGAAGGTCGATCAGGGCCGGGCGACCGTCGACCCCGTGGCCGCCGGGGCGGGGTGAGCGGCGGCCAGTTCCTGCCATTCGCTCTCGGAGATCTCGCCCACGCCGCCGAGGCCGGCGCAACCCCGGGGCCTGCCTTCCCGTCGAGCCGGCCGTGCACGCCGCTGGCGACCATGCCGGCCGCCAGCGTGCCGGAACCCAGCGCGTGGCGGAGCCGCCGGCGGCGACGGAGCAGTGCGACGCGACCGCGCACCGAGCCACGGGCCGCGCAGGGTGCGGCGGTGGCGATGTCACCCACGGCCCGGTCGAACAGCGCGTGCAGCCGGGCGTCGAGGGCCGCTCGGTCGCCGCGAACCGGGACCGCGGGGGGAGAAGCGAGCATGCCGGCATGACGGTCAGCGGGTCCCCTCGGTTCCCGCAGAGGTGCGGCGAAGCGGCCGATGATCGCCGACGCTCGGCCAGGCGGGTGACTCGAGGTCGAAGACTCCCGCCTCCGCTTCGACCTCAACCGCTGCGCGATTCCGGCGTTCGGGTGTGACGGATCACGGCGCCTGGGAACGCCGGTTCGGTGCTGGTGCCAGCCGCGCCCGTGCGACCTCGGTCAGGCACGGCGCGGCCCCGCTCACGTATCCCACAGGGCCTCCGGTGTCAGCGTGGCCGGTGCTCTGTCCCCTGGCCTGGTGTGATCGTCATGAACCGGACCGGTTCGTGGACGTCCGCGGTGTGCCACACGCCAGCGGGGTTGATCATCGCTTCGCACGGGCCAAGCCCAACGGGCTCGGGAGCGCCGTCGACTTCCCGGATGACCGTCATCCGACCCGACAGGCAGATCACGACCTCGTCGCCGGCAGGGTGACGCTCCCAGGTCTCCCATGACCGGCTGCCTTCGAAGACCATGACCATCCGGCCGTCCACGCCGTCCTCCGCCACCGAGGCCGAGTAGTCCTCCAGCACGCGGGCGTCCCAGCCGAAGCCATCGACGGCCAGCGCCCGCGACCCGAGACCGAGATGGACAGGGGTGGTAGTGAGATCGATCGCGTCACGAGGTTCGGTCACAAGCTTCATGCGGGCAGCGTCGCACCAACGCAGCCCGAGGTCTTGGACGAAAGGAACTCATCAGCCGGCCATGGATGGTTGCGGATCATGCCCGCGCAGAGCACTCATCGGCCCCTTCACGCCGGTGCGAGCAAGGATCGGCTCACTGAGCGGTCGTCGTGGCGGTGCTCTGGCGGCTGCGGTCGATGAGATGATCGGCGATCGCGCCGGTGGACACGTGATCGGTAGCGCCTGATCGGCGGTCCCGGACTTCCACGGTCCCGTCGGCGAGGCCTTGGCCGACGATGACGATGGTCGGTACTCCGATGAGCTCCGCATCTTTGAGCTTGACACCGGCGGAAAGGTTGGCCCGGTCGTCATAGAGCGCCCGCACTCGAGCCGAAGCCAGGGTTGTGGCGAGGCGATCAGCGAACTCGGGGACGGCCTTGCTCTTGCCGATGGTGACGATGTGGACGTCAGCGGGCGCGACCTCGCGTGGCCAGCACAGGCCGATGTCGTCGAGCGTGCTCTCTGCGATCGCGGCGACGGCACGCGACACGCCGATCCCGTAGGAACCCATCGTGACGACCACGTCGCGGCCATCTGGCCCGAGGACCGTCAGGTGGAGCGCCTCGGCGTACTTCCGGCCAAGTTGGAAGATGTGTCCGATCTCGATGCCACGTCGCAGCTCGAGGGCCGTGCCGCACTCCGGGCACGGATCGCCCGGGCGCACGTCGGCGACGTCGGTCACGCCATCGGGCTGGAAGTCACGACCGGCCACAAGGCCAATGACGTGCTGCCCGGCTGTGTCCGCTCCGGTTACCCACACAGAACCGTCGACGACACGCCGGTCGACCAGGTAACGAATGCCCTGCGACGCACCGAGTGCGCCCGGGCCGATGTAGCCCTTCACGAGCTCCGGGCGTGCGGCGAAATCCGCATCGCCGAACGGCCCGACCGCGGCAGGTGCCACCTGCGCCTGGAGCCGGCGCAGGTCGAGTTCGCGATCGCCCGGTACACCTACTGCCAACGGCTCGCGCTCGCCGCCGGGGTGGGTGATCATCACGAGCACGTTCTTCAAAGTGTCGGCGGCCCCCCACCGGCGACCATCGCGCCGGCCCAGATCTGGCCTGCCGTTGAGGTGCGCGACGAGTGACTCGATCGTCGGCGTGTCCGGGGTGTCCTCGACATGCGCGGCGGGCGGGCTCTGCTCCACCGGTGCAGCGAGGAACGAACCGCGGATCGCTTCGACGTTGGCGGCGTAGCCGCAAGAAGAGCATCGGGCGAACCAGTCCTCGCCGGCGTCGAGTGGTGCGAGGAACTCCTCGCTCGCCGATCCACCCATGGCCCCGGACGTCGCGGCCACGATGACGTACGGGAGACCGAGACGATCAAAGGTCCGGATGTACGCGGCCCGATGCGCGTCGTAGGACGCCTGCAGGCCCCGTTCATCGATGTCGAAGGAATACGAGTCCTTCATCACGAACTCGCGCCCACGCAACAGACCCGCCCGGGGCCGGGCTTCGTCGCGGTACTTGGTCTGAATCTGGAAGATCGAGACGGGCAGGTCCTTGTAAGACGTGCAGATGTCCTTCACCAACAGCGTGAACATCTCCTCGTGCGTGGGACCCAGCAGATAATCGGTGCCTCGCCGGTCTTGCAGGCGGAAGAGGTTCTCGCCGTACTCGCTCCAGCGCCCAGTTGCCTCGTACGGGTCCCGCGGCAGCAACGCCGGGAAGTGGACCTCTTGAAACCCGGCCCGCTCCATCTCTTCCCGAACGACCCGTTCCACATTGCGCAGCACCCTCCAGCCCAACGGCAGCCAGCAGTAGATGCCAGGTGCCGCTCGGCGGACATAACCAGCCCGAACCAGCAGTCGGTGGCTGGCTACATCGGCGTCAGCCGGATCGTCTCGGAGGGTGCGCAGGAAGAGGCGGGACATCCGAAGCGGGGGCACGCTCGCGGTCACTCGATCACCGTAGAGGGACCACGTCCGCCCAGTCCGGTCGAGGCCGTTCCGCGTCGTGGCCCGCCCGCCGGAGCAGTACCTACGGTCCCTTCGTACTACTGAGGGCGTACTTGCTTTTCGTACCCAGGGACGATGTGGCCAGGGCCACGTGATCGTACGGTCAGGTCATGGCCGAGATCTGCTTGTGTCGAAGGACTGGGCGCCCGACGTGTCCACGTCGTCAAGCGGTCGCCAAGCTCCCGGCAACCGAAGTTCCGCAGGCTGGGCCCATGGCCCCGTTCACCAGCGATGATCTTCGGCGCCGGCGCGGCGCGGACGTCGATGCCCGCACGGCCAACCGGGTGGTGGCTCCCGAGGGTTTTGGGGAGCCCGTGAGGCACCTGGTGATCTTCGCGGCTCCGGTCGTCGGCTTTTCCGGACCGGGTCGGGGAGGCCCCGCGGGCGTTCTCCCTGGTGGGTGACGCTACGGCCTGACTCGGCATCACCGTGGCCTGGACCTCCTCGGCGGCGTGAACGCTCAACGCAACGGGCACGGCCCGGACAGGATCCAAGATGGCTGACAAGTCACGCCCGCACTCCTGGCGGCAACGAGACCGCCAAGGCGCTCAACGAGAAGCGAGCGGCCATGGAGCTCGAGCGCAAGACCAGATCGAGCCCGCTCGAGACGCCGGGCCAGTGGCGTCGGTGACGCGACCTGCCGGCTGCTGGTACGGGGACC
>JBKOUY010000215.1:0-4213 GCA_046723645.1 Actinomycetota bacterium
CCCGCCATCGTTACGGCCGGACGGGACCCTCCGCGAATCACGCGTCAGACGGGGAGTCGGTGGCCTCTTTGGCGCTACCGGCCTTGGCGTCGGCGCTCCAAAGCACGAGCGCCGCCCCTCCCGCGGTAGCGGCCAACCCAGCCACGGCAAGCCGATCGAGGTCCTCGCCCGTGCGGGGCAGCTCGGTGCGGCCGGTCACCCGGCTGCCCGCGGCTCGGCCGCTCGGCTGGGCGCCAGTGGCGGGCGGAGACACCGTACCGGGCGAGCTACCGAGGTCGACCGGGGGCGACTTTGGTCGTCCGGGTGGCTCGGGCGGTGGGCTGTTGAGTGCCTGGGCGTCCGCCGGGTCCACCGCGATGATCATTGGCGCCAGGAACGCGCCGCTGCCCACGGCCGCCTTTCGCAAGAAGTCCCGCCGCCCGCCGGTGCTCCCAGCGTCCCGGGCCCGCACCTCGTCATTGAAGCTCCCCATTTCGCCAGCTCCTTGAAGGCAACCCAATGGGGTCCCCCGGCATCCGCCCTACCGGGGGACCCTTCGCTCACGGTGGCTACCCAAACACCACCGGTCCACACCTAGTTCTACGGTTCGGGCTCGCCGAGGGGACGGGCGTGGCCCGCAGACGGATCTCGTCGACCATTACCGACGCCATCGTGATGGCGTTCCGGCACGACCGGGCCCGCTCGGGCTCAAGCTGCTCGCAGGCCTCGGTGACCTCCTCGAGCTCGCGTTCAAGCAATCGGCAGTGTTCGTCGATCCGGGCCAACAACAGATCCCGGACCGTGCGGTCGCCGGTCGGTTCGTCACTCCGCTCGCCATCTATGCCATCGCTATCGTCGGGCATTGGCATCAAGGTGCTCCTTGGTGTCCGGGCCCCGGCCGTGCGCTCCGATGTCGAGACGTGGCAGGCCCGTCGCCGTGACACATCCGTGACACACGGGGGGTGAGACCCGGCCATCTTCGGCGTGACACACGGAGACGTACCGGGACGTGGATTGGCTGGTCAGGCTGGGTGGAGGCGGCGTTCGTCCAGGTGGGGCCACCCTGCCTGTCAGACCCCCTTCGTATGGTCACCGTGTCCGACCGCACGAGGAGGCAGAGCCATGGAGCTCTGGTCACCGCCGCACGACAAGCCGCACCTGTTCGAGTGGTGGCGCCCGCTGGTACTCGCCAGCCAGCGCGCGCGGCGAAGACGGGTGCCGTGGCCGATCCACGTCGACGAGTTCCGCCTCGCCGGGCGGGTGCTCCGCAATGGCCGGCCCGACGTGTGGATCTACGAGCATCATGCCAACGGCGGCTCGCTCTGCGTCGATGCCACCGGCACTACCTACCGGTTCATCCCCACCACGGGCGCCAGGGGCGTGGGCCAGTTCCGGCCCTGCGACGTCCGCAGCGCCGTCTGGCGCGCCGGCCTGCCCGAGGTGGTCGAGCCCGTGGCATATGGGGAGGAGGCCGAGGAGCCGGGGCACTGGCGGCCGGCCACAGACGGGCACGCTGGCGACGTCGAGCTCCGGGAGGCGTCGGGGGGCGCGGCGGCATGGGGGCACATCGTCCGCCGGGGGCATCTCACTGTCATCGACGGCGGCGGTTGACGGGCGAGCGCTGAAATTCCGGAGCGGGCGACTTCTCGCTGGACGCCACCCACCACCGGGCGCACACTGAGGTTGCTGGGTCACCGGCCTCGGAGGTGGCCCCATGTGGGTTCCCGATCCTCCACTGCGTTCGCCTCGCCAAGGTGAAGCCCGGTGCCACCCGATCCGCGTACCTCCTCGCGGACCGAGCCCGCCGATGTGGCCTCAGGGCGAGCTCCGATCTCGGCGACAGCCGGGCCGTACCCGGTCGCTCCGCGTTCTGAGCGGAGCGCGTCCCGTACCTCCGGAAGAGGAGTGAGAGAGAGATGATTGTTCGCAGCTGGAACCTGCGTCCGCGGCCCGGACGCTATGACGACGCCATCGGCCTCATCACGGAGGGGGTCAAGCTTGCCGATCGCCACGGAGCCCGGGACATTCGCCTGACTCAGGCCGCCACGGCCGGACCCAACACCGGTCTGCTGGTCGTGACCTGTGAGTTCGACAACATGACCGCCTACGGTGCCTACCTCGACGACACCCTGGCCGACGTCGAGGCGCAGTCGTACAACCACCGCGTCAGGGAGGCGGAGGCCCCGTTCACCTACGAATCGACCGCCGTGCTGGTGGAGGTCGACCTCGACCGCCCCGACGCCAAGCGAAACAGGGGCCGGGTGCTCGACGCTCGCTTGGGCCGGCCGCGTCCCGGACGCTGGGAGGAGGCGATGGCCTTCGCCCGTAACGCCTTCGACGTCTGCGACCAGCACAGCGCCGTGGGTTGCCGCCTGTTCGAGCTGATCCACGCGGGCCCCCAGTCCGGGTTGCTGTGCGCCGTCGTCGAGTACAACTCGATGAACGAGTACGGCCAAGCCGCCGACTGGTGGCTGTCCGACGCCGAAGGCCGCCGCCTCATCGACACGATGCGTGGCGACAGCCCGGTCGAGCCCGTGTCGTCCGGGCTCTTCACCGAGGTCACGATCCTGTAGGTATCGCGGGCCGGCGCGCTGTCGGTCGGCGGCGCCAAACTGGTGGGGTGCGACCGCTCGCCGTCCACCACGTGTCCATCAACGTCGACGACGTCGACGCCGCCGTTGGCTTCTACGTCGACGTCCTCGGTCTGGCGCAACGCAAGGATCGCCCCCCTGACCTCGGCGTCGATGGCGCATGGCTCGATGCCGGCGCCCAGCAGGTCCATCTGATCCACGCGCCGCCACCCACGGCTCGTGGTCAGCACTTCGCGCTGCTGGTCGACGACCTCGACTCGGTGGTCGACGAGCTGCGGGGCCGGAGCCTCGACGTGAGCGATCCGGTGCCCGTGGGACGAAACCGCCAGTCGTTCGTCCACGACCCCGCCGGCAACCTCATCGAGCTGCACGAGGCGGCCTCGTCGCGGTAGCGGCACCGTGAGGCGCCTCTGGCTGCTGCGGCACGCAAAGTCGAGCTGGGACGATCCCGACCTACCGGACCGGCTCCGGCCGCTGGCGCCCCGGGGTGTCCGGGCGGCCGGGGCGGTCGAGCGCCACCTCCGCGCCGCTGCGGTCGCCCCCGACCTCGTGCTGTGCTCGCCGGCTCGGCGGGCCGTGCAGACGTGGGAGGGCGTGGCGCCGGCGGTCCCGCCGGGAACCCCGGTGGACATCGACGAGGCGATCTACGACGCCGACGGCGACGAGCTGCTGGCCCGGCTGCGGGAGGTGCCGGCGGGGATCGGCTCCGTGCTGCTGATCGGCCACAACCCCGGGGTGCAGGACCTGGCCGTCGATCTGGTGAGCTCCGGGGATGCCGGGCTCCGCGAGCGGCTCGAGGCGAAGTTCCCGACGGGTGCGCTCGCCACCCTCGAGGTCCAGGGTGACTGGCGCGAGCTGGCGTGGGGCGCGGCGACACTGCTGGCCTTCGTGATGCCGCGGGAGTTATGACAGGTCCGGCCGGCGGCGCCGGCGATGGCTCCGCCCGTGCGTGATGATGGCGGCATGAGCGACCTGACCTTCGACACCTACGACGCGCGCGTCGCACAGGGACTGCTGGCGGCGCACGAGCGGGATGCGGGGTTGCCGGGCTGGCTGGGCATCCGGCCCGTCGACTTCGGGCCGGGCACGATGAAGGCCACCGTCACGGTGCGACCCGAGCTGCTGACGCCGTTCGGGAACCTCCACGGGGGTGTGCTGGCGGCGCTCTGCGATCACGTGCTGGGAACGGTCTGCTACCCGGTGATCCCGCGGGGTGCCTGGGCTGCCACCACGGAGTTCAAGCTCAACTACCTGGCGCCGGTGAAGGGAGGCGACCTGGAGGCCACGGCTACGATCGTGGCCCTGTCGAAGCGGACCGCGGTCGTTCGCATCGAGGTCGTGAACGACGGGCGGATCGTGTGCGCGGCGCAGGGGACGGTCCTGGTGGTGGCGCCGAAGCCGGACGGGACATGATGTCCGACGGTGCCGGCGACCGCGGTGCCACCGTCCGCGCACTGGTGTTGGAGGAGCCGCGCAGGCTCGAGGCACGGCAGCTTCCCGTTCCGCAGCTCGCCGACGATGACGGCCTGGTGCGGGTCGTGGCCTGCGGGTTGTGCGGCACCGACCACGAGCAGTTCACCGGCGGCATCCGGGTCGGCGGGCCCTTCGTGCCGGGTCACGAGATCGTCGGCGTCGTGGAGGAC
>JBKOUY010000095.1:0-3818 GCA_046723645.1 Actinomycetota bacterium
GTGCCGACCGAGATGTAGTCGAGGAGGAACAGCGGCTCGGCCCCGACGCAGGCGATGTCGTCGACGCACATGGCCACGAGGTCGATGCCGATCGTGTCCAGCCGGTCGGCGGCCCGGGCGACCATCGCCTTGGTGCCCACCCCGTCGGTCGACGACACGAGGACCGGCTCGCGGTACCCGGCCGGCAGGGTGACGAGCCCGCCGAAGCCGCCGATGTCCCCCAGCACCTCGGGCCGGTAGGTCGAGCGGACCTTGTCCCTGATGCGGGCGACCGCCGCCTCCCCGGCGGCGATGTCGACCCCTGCGCCACGGTAGGTCTCACCCATGGACCGAACCGCGCGTCGACCGGGCGGCGGTACGCGGCCTCATGGCCGCCGTGTCCGCCGCTGGAACTGGGACGGCGCACATCAGGCGACCGTGCCGTCGAGGGCGGGCTGCACGTGCCGGTCGAGCGGGCGCCCGTCGGCCTCGAGCACGTGCTTGCGCAACGTGGCCGGAACCGGCACCGGGTAGTCACCCGTGAAGCAGGCGTCGCAGAACCCTGCACCCGCAGCGCCGGTGGCCTCGACCAGCCGCTCGAGCGTCAGGTAGGCGAGCGTGTCGAGGTTCAGGTAGCTGCGGATCTCGTCGACGTCGAGCTGCGCGGCGATGAGCTCGTCCCGATCCCCGGTGTCGATCCCGTAGAAGCACGACCAGGCGACCGGCGGCGAGGTGATCCGGAGGTGCACCTCGCGGGCGCCGGCCTCGCGGAGCATCCGCACCAGCTGCTTCTGGGTCGTGCCCCGCACGATGGAGTCGTCCACCACGACGAGCCGCTTCCCATCGATGTTCTCGCGCAGGGGGTTGAGCTTCATGCGCACCGCTTGGGCCCGCATCTCCTGGCTGGGGGCGATGAAGCTGCGGCCGATGTACCGGTTCTTGACCAGGCCCTGTCCCAGCGGGATGCCGCTGCGGCGGGAGAACCCCTCGGCCGCCGGAACGCCCGACTCGGGCACCCCCATCACCATGTCGGCGTCCGCCGGTGCCTGGTCTGCGAGCTGCTCGCCCATGCGGATGCGGGCCTGGTGGACGCTCTGCCCGTACAGCCGGCTGTCGGGTCGGGCGAAGTAGACGAACTCGAACAGGCACAGCCGCGGCTCGGCGGCATCCGCACCGTGCGGATGCAGCGACCGGACGCCGGCGTCGTCGATCACCACCATCTCGCCCGGCTCGAGCTCGCGCACGAAGGTGGCGCCGACGATGTCGAGCGCCGGCGTCTCCGACGCCATCACCCACCCACCCTGGTCATCCCCCGCGCTGTCGGCGGCGTCGGCGGTGTGCGGGGCGTCCGGAGCGTCCAGACGGCCCAGGCACAGCGGCCGGAATCCGTTCGGGTCGCGCACCCCGATCACACGCGCCTCGTCCATGATCACGAACGAGTAGGCACCCTCCAGCCGGGGGACGACGCTGGCGACCGCACGCTCCAGGCGGCCGCGGGGCCCGTCCTCGGCGCGGACGACCGGGGCGCCGAGATCGGCGAGCTCCTCGGCGGCCAGGTCGATCGACAGCTCGGCGGCGATGAGCTCGGCCACGAGGTCGCTGTCGCTGGTGACGGTGCCCTCCAGCATCCCGGCGTCGGCGGCGAGCTTCTCGGTGTTCACGAGGTTGCCGTTGTGACCCAGCGCGAACATCTGCTCGCCCACCGAGCGGTAGGCCGGCTGTGCGTTGCGCCACGTCGACGAGCCGGTGGTCGAGTACCGGCAGTGCCCGATCGCGAGGTGTCCGGTGAGCCCGGCCAGCGTGCGGTCGTCGAACACGCTGGCCACCAAGCCCTGGTCCTTGACCACGGTGAGGGTGTCGCCGTCGCTGACGGCCATGCCCGCCGCCTCCTGGCCCCGGTGCTGCAAGGCGAAAAGGCCCAGGTAGGTGAGCCGGGCCACCGCCACCGGCCCGCGGGCGTGGACCCCGACGACCCCGCACGCCTCGCGCGGGTGGTCGGCGCCGGCGGCCGGCCGGTGGGGCTGAGACGCGATCACGGGCTCATTCTGCCGGTTCGGGCGGCCGCACCGGCGAACCGCCGGGCGCCGCCTAGGCTCGACGGGGATGGTCATCGACGTGCGCTCGCCGACGGTCGTGAAGCTGGCCCGCTACTCCGCGGCGTCGATCGCCGGGGTCAGCGTCGGCGTGCCCGTGCTGGCCATCTGCTACGGCGTCCTCGGGTGGAACGAGCTGGTGGCCAACCTGACGTCGGTGACGCTGGGCGCCATCCCCAACTACCTGATCAACCGCTACTGGACCTGGAGCCAGACCGGCAGGAACCGGCTGTGGGGCGAGGTCGTGCCGTTCTGGGTGATGTCGGTGCTGGGGATGATCCTGTCGCTGATTGCCGTGAACTACGCCGACCACCGCTGGGGCACCACGCTGGCGGTGGTGATCGCCCAGCTCAGCGGCTTCGCCGTCGTGTGGCTCGCCAAGTTCCTGGTGCTCGACCGGGTCATGTGGCGCATCGTCCACGAGCTGCATCCCGAGGTCGCGATCGACGAAGCCGAGGCCGGGCTCATCGGCGCCCTGCACCGCGACGGCCACGACGGCGAGCCGGCGACCCCGGACCAGCCGCCGCGCCGCACCGGGTTGGCCCAACACCCGAGGCACTAGGCGACGACCCAACGCGTGGTGGTTTGGGCCCCATGGGGGCCCAACCACCGCAAGTTCGGGGCGGGGCGGTCAGCCCTGGGTCGTGCCGTGGCCGAGCAGCTGGGGCAGCCGGCCCCTCCACGCCGCCACGGCGTCGGCCAGCGCCAGGTCGACCAACCCCTCGAAGACGAGGCGGTCACCGCCGGCATCACCCACGACCACCGCGTCCACGTCGGCGGCGCGACACCGGCGCTGCAGCTCGGCCAGCGCCGCAGGGTCGACGGCCAGCACGAACCGGCTGGGCGACTCGCCGAACAGCCAGCGGTGGCCCACGGCGCCCTCGGGGGGCCGGGCCACGAAGCCGACGTCGCTCCGCACCGCCATCTCGGCAAGCGCCAGGCCCAGCCCGTCGGCCGCGTCGTGGATGCCGAGCGCCAGCCCGTCGGTGACCAGCCCCCGCACGAGCTCACAGACCGCCCGGTGCCGCGCCAGGTCGAGCGCCGGCGGCGTGCCGGACGTGTGGCCGCGCCGCCACGCCCATTGCGAACCCGACAGCGTGTCCGCCTCGGAGCCCACCACCACGAGCCGGGTCCCGTCGACCAGCCCCACACCGGGGGGCGGGGCGGCCAGCTCGTCGATCATCCCGACGGCGGCGACGATCGGCGTCGGATCGATGTCGCGGCCCCGGCTCTCGTTGTAGAGGCTGACGTTGCCCCCCACCACCGGCAGCGACAGCGCCCGGCACGCCTCGCCCATGCCGTCGATCGCCTCGGACAGCTGCCACATCGTCTCGGGGTGCTCGGGGTTGCCGAAGTTGAGGCAGTTGACGAGCGCCAGCGGCCGGGCGCCGACGCACGCCAGGTTCGCCACGGCCTCGGCCACCACGAGGGCGGTGCCCCGCCGGGGGTCGAGCGCGCACCAGCGGTGGTTGCCGTCGCAGGTCATGGCCAGGCCCCGACCGGTGTCGTCGCCGGTCAGCGGATGCTTCAGGCGGAGCACGGTCGCGTCGCCCCCGGGTCCCTCGACCGTGTTGAGGAACAGCTGGTGGTCGTACTGCGACCACACCCACGACGTGTCGTACAGCAGGTCCAGTAGGTCGGCGCCAGCGTCGGCCGGCGGCGCCAGGGCGGCGTCGGCGCCGTCGGCGAGCCGGGCGGAGTGGCCCCGGGGCTCGGCCCGCGGGCGGTCGAGCAGCGGCCCGTCCT
>JBKOUY010000098.1:0-28664 GCA_046723645.1 Actinomycetota bacterium
AGAGACAGGGGCCGGCCTCCGAGCTGGTCGCCGCCGGCACGTTGCCGCGGGCCTGGGCGGCGCGCTGGGCCGGAGCGCCGGCTGCCCCGACGCTGGCCGGCCCCGACGGCCCGTGGCTGAGCGCTGCCGAGATCGAGGAACGGACCAGGACCGTCGCGGCGCGGTACGCAGCGGCGGGATTGCGAGCCGGTGACCGGCTGCTGGTCAGCGCCACCGCCTCGGTCGATCTCGCCGTGGCCCACGTCGCCGCCCTCCGCCTCGGGCTGGTGGTCGTGCCGGTCAACACCGCGTTCGGGGCGGCCGAGATCGGCGCGGTGGCCGCCGCCGCCGACCCCGCCCTGGCTGTCCTCGACGACCCGCGACGCCTCCCGGGGGTGCGCTCCACCGGCGTCGCCGTCGGCCTGCCCGGCGGCCCGGCGCCGGACCTCGACGTCGCGGGCCCAGACGACACGGCGCTCCTGGTCTTCACGTCCGGCACGACCGGCACCCCCAAGGGCGTGCCGCTGAGCCACGGCAACCTGCTGGCCACGTCCGCGGCGATCGAGGTCGCGTGGCGCTGGACCCCCGACGACCGGCTGCTGCTGGCCCTGCCGCTCTTCCACGTCCACGGCCTCGGCGTGGGGCTGCACGGCACGCTGCTCGGCGGCGCGTCCGCGGTCATCCTGCCGCGGTTCGGGGTCGACACCGTGCTGGACGCCATCGCCGCCTCCGGCGCGACCCTGATGTTTGGGGTGCCGACCATGTGGGTCCGGCTCGCCGCCAGCCCCCGCGTCGCCGAGCTCGGCGCCCTGCGCCTGTGCGTGTCGGGGTCGGCGCCGCTCGACCCCTCGACCTTCGCGGCGCTCGAGGCGGGCATCGGTTCACCCGTGATCGAGCGCTACGGGATGACGGAGACCGGCATGCTGGTCTCCAACCCTTATGACGGCGACCGGCGGGCAGGATCGGTCGGGCTGGCACTTCCCGGGGTCGAGGTGCGCCTCGAGGAGCGGGAGGGCGCCGGCGAGCCCGCCGGCGAGATCCTCGTGCGGGGGCCGAATGTGTTCACCGGGTACATCGGCGGCGTGGGCGCAGACGCCTTCACCGCCGACGGCTGGTTCCGCACCGGCGACCTGGGCCGGGCCGACCCCGACGGCTACCTGCGGATCGTCGGGCGCGCGAAGGAGCTGATCATCACCGGCGGGTTCAACGTCTACCCGCGCGACGTGGAGGAGGTGCTGCGCGACCATCCGGCCGTCGCCGACGTCGCCGTCGTGGGCGTGCCCGACCCGGAGTGGGGCGAGCGCGTCGTCGCCTGCGTCGTGGCCAGCGACACCACCGCCAACGCCGAGGCCATGGCCCTGCTCGCGTGGGCCGCCGAGCGGCTGGCTCCCTACAAGCGGCCCCGCGAGATCCGCTTCGTCGACGAGCTGCCCCGCAACGCCCTCGGCAAGGTCGTGCGGGCGGCGCTGGTCGGCTGACGGCCGGCGACCTCGGGATGACCCGGCCCCGCAGGACTCCGGCCACCCGGCAGCCAGACACGGTTGCACGACGTATCGTGCAGGCGTCATGACGATGGGGCCGGATTCGGGCGGATCAGGCGGCGTGCCCGCCGACATCGCGGCGCGGTTGGTGCGGGCCTTCGACATGTCGCCGTCGACCGTGGTGGCGTTGATCAGCGACGACCTGCGCAACGTCTGGGTCAGCCGGTCGGTCGCCTGGGTCGTCGGCGACGACCCGGACGCCGTGATGCAGGAGCAGGCGCTCACCAGGGTTCACCCGGACGACGTCGGTCGCCTGCTGCACGGCCTCGCGCAGGCGAAGTCTGCAACGCCGGCGAACGCGCCCAGCCTCCGCGCCGTCGAGCCGCTCCGGTTCCGAGTCGAGCGCCCGGGCGGCGGCTGGACGGCGCTCGAGGCGTTGGTCATCAACCTCCTCGACGATCCCGCGGTGAGCGGCCTGGTGGCGATCGTGCGGCCGGTCGGGGGCGAGCTGGAGGGCGTCGGTCGCGTCGTCGACCTCTTGGTCGCCGACGCGCCGCTGCGGGATGTGCTGGCGGCGTGCGCTGGCCTCGTTCCCGACTACGTCGGGTCGGCGGCCGTCGTCGCGATGCGCAAGGGGCGGCCGGTGATCGCCGCGCCGGCGGGCAGCCCGGCGGAGCGGCTGGGCGTCGACGAGCGCTGGTGGCACGACACGCTGGCCGACGGCCGTCGCCGCACCGCCACGGATCACGAAGGCTTCCCCGACGACCTGGCCACCCGGGCGCGAGAGGCGGGCTTCCGCTCCACGTGGGTGCTCCCGCTCTGCGACGTGGCGGCCGGCGAGGTCATCGGCTGCCTGGTCGTCTGGGTGCGGATCGCGGTGGAGCCCAACATCGCCAACGAGGCCGGCGTCCGCCAGGCCGAGCGGCTGGCGCGCCTCGTCATCGGCGAGCAACGCCGCCACGACGCCCTGCGCCATGAGGCGCTCACCGATCCCCTCACGCGGGTGGCCAACCGGTCGGCGCTGCGGGCGCGCTTCGACACGGCGACAGATGCACTGACCGTGGTGATCGTCGACCTCGACGGCTTCAAGCTCGTCAACGACACCCACGGCCACGAGGCCGGAGATGCGGTCCTCCGGGTGGTGGCGCAGCGAATCGTCGGGTCCGTGCGCCAGGACGACCTCGTCGTGCGGCTCGGAGGCGATGAGTTCGCCATCGTT
Organism: Actinomycetota bacterium; assembly: GCA_046723645.1. Classification (GTDB taxonomy): domain Bacteria; phylum Actinomycetota; class Acidimicrobiia; order Acidimicrobiales; family VFJN01; genus DASQUK01. Next base: position 2,680 of record JBKOUY010000098.1, read on the forward strand.
TTCGCCCCGGGCACGGAGCCCGAGGGCATGGCTCGCTCCATGCGCCGGGTGGTCGACTCGATCGGCCAGCCGATCAGGCTCGGCGACCTGACGGTGACGGTCGGGGCCAGTGCGGGCCTGGCCACGGGCAGGCCCCCCGAGGTCTTGCGTGAGGCGGACCGGGCGCTGTACGAGGCCAAGGGCGGCGCCACGATCGGCATGCGCGGCGCCCGCCACGACGTGCCGCGCTGACGTTGGCATCGGTCGGCGGTTGGCCGCGACGCCCGGCGCGGCCCGTCTGTAGGTTCTCGGCGGTGCCCGACGACGTGACGCCCTTCCGCATCGAGGTCCCGGAAGCGGATCTGGTGGACCTCCGCGAGCGGCTGGCGCGCACCCGGTGGCCCGAGCGTGAGACCGTCGACGACTGGTCGCAGGGCGTGCCGCTGGCCTACATGCGGGACCTGTGTGCGCACTGGGTCGACGCGTACGACTGGAGGGCGGCCGAGGCGCGGCTCAACGCGCTGCCCCAGTTCCGGACCGAGGTCGACGGCCTCGGGATCCACTTCATCCATGTCCGGTCGCCCCATCCCGGCGCGCTCCCGCTCGTCATGACCCACGGCTGGCCCGGTTCCATCGTCGAGTTCCTCGACGTGATCGGGCCCCTCACCGACCCGCCCGCCCATGGCAGCGACGCCACCGACGCCTTCCACGTGGTGTGTCCGTCGCTTCCCGGCTACGCCTTCAGCGACCGGCCGGCGCAGCAGGGCTGGAACGTGGAGCGGATCGCCGCGGCCTGGGCGCGGCTGATGGCTCGGCTCGGCTACGAGCGCTACGGCGCCCAGGGCCACGACTGGGGGACGAGCATCAGCACCAGCATCGGCCAGCAGGATCCGGACCACCTCGCGGGCATCCACCTCGTCCCCCCGCTGGCGCCCCCCGACACGGACACCTTCGGCGACCTGACCGAGGCGGAACGCCGGGCGCTTGCCGACCTCGAGCGCGCCCAGGAGGCGGAGTCCGGCTACGCCATCGAGCAGGCGACGCGCCCGCAGACGCTCGGCTACGGGCTGGTGGACTCCCCGGTGGGCCTGTGCGCCTGGATCGTCGAGAAGTTCCAGGCGTGGACCGACTCCGGTGGCGATCCCGAGAGCGTCCTCGGCCGCGACCGGATCCTCGACAACGTGATGCTCTACTGGCTGCCCGGAACGGGCGCCTCGTCGGCGCGGCTGTATTGGGAGAGCTTCAGGCAGGTGTCGGAGCGGTTCAGTCGCGCGACCGACGATGCCGTCGCCGTGCCCGCCGGCTGCTCGATCTTCCCCCGGGAGATCCCGCGGGTGTCCCGCCGCTGGGCGGCCAGGCGCTTCACCGACATTCGCTACTGGAACGAGCTCGACCGCGGCGGGCACTTCGCAGCCTTCGAGCAGCCGGAGCTCTTCGTCGACGAGGTGCGCTCGTTCTTCAGGCTGGTCCGCTGATCAGCTCGCCCGCCGCGCCGCCAGCGCCGGCACGGCGTCGATCTTGTCCGTGTCCAGGTGGTCCCACAGGATCCCAGGTGGGCGCCGCCTGCGGGGACTGCGGATCAGCTCGTCGGGCGTGACGATCAGGTCGACCCGGAAGTCATGGTCGGTCTCCGGCAGGTCCGAGTCGACCACCTGGACGGGGTGGACCGTGGTTGCGATCACCGTGTCGTCGTCGATCCAGCCGGTCTCGATGCCGAGCGCCATCTCCAGGTCGCTGTAACCGCCGCCCTTGCCGATGCGCACCCCGTCCGCGTTGACGCACACCGATCCGCAGACGGCGAGGTCGAGGCACGGCACCAGGTCCACGCCGAGCGGCCGGCCGTACCGGTCGGCACCGGCGATCGACGCCGCCCTCCGGGGCGGGACCTCGAGGACGTCCGGATCCAGCAGCAGGAACGGCTCGGCGGTGCGGAGCCGGGGCACCGCCATGACCACGAGCTTGCCGGCGGCGAGCGCGGCCGCCCGCACGGGGAGCTGGGGGAGGTCGGGGTTCGACTTGAGCGCCGTGGTGCGCTCCCAGACGTCGAGCCCAGCCAGCCGGTCGGCGGCGCGCTCGGCACCCGCGAAGTTCGGGATGCGGCCCCGGGCGCCGGGGAACCGGGCCACCCCCCGCTCGCTCATCGCCGTCCAGATGCGGCTTCGCCAGGCGTCCTTCGCCTTCTCGACCTCACCGCGAGCGCCCATCAGCCCAGTCTTGCGCGGTAGGGCCCTGCAGCCCGGCGGCACACCGCTGGCCCGGCGGTGCTGGCATCCTTGGCGGATGCCGCGGACGCCGTTGCCACCCCTGGCCGCCGTGGTCAGCTTCATCGACTGCATCAACCGGGGTGACGTCGACGCGCTCGCCGAGCTGATAACGGCGGACCACCGGCTGATCGTCCTCGACGAACCGCCGCTCGTCGGGCGGGCCCAGAACGTCGAGGCCTGGAAGGGGTACATGTCGGCCTTTCCCCGCTACGTCATCTACCCCCAGCACGTCGTCGCCGACGGGCCACGCGTCGCCGTGCTCGGATCGACGACGGGGTCCCACCTCGGCCTCCCCGATGACGAGGAGAGGCGTCTCGGCGTGATCTGGCTGGCCGACGTCACCGACGGTGCGCTGTCACGCTGGCAGATCGTCGCCGACACGCCGCTCGCGAGGGCGGAGGCCGGGCTGCCACGGCCCGGCGCCGGGCTCACACCGGGCTGACATCGGCCGGCCAGCGGGCGATGATGGGCCCGTGCCGTCGGGATCGACGCGGGCCCTCGGCCACGGCGACGTCGACGTTCGGGTCTACGCCGAGCTGAACGAGTTCGTGGCGCCGGAGCTGCGGGATCGGGTCATGCGCCGGCCGTTCCGGCCGCACCAGACGGTCAAGGACGTCATCGAGGCGGCCGGCGTTCCCCACACCGAGGTCGACCTCGTCCTGGTGAACGGCGAGCCGGTCGGCTTCACGCATCGGCCGACGGCGGGCGACCGGATCACGGTCTACCCCGTGTTCGAGACGCTCGACATCGGGCCGATCAACCGCCTGCGGCCCGAGCCCCTGCGCGACGTCCGCTTCGTGGTCGACGTCCACCTGGGCCGGCTCGCCCGCCATCTGCGGCTGCTCGGCTTCGACACCCGCTGGTCGAACGACCTCGACGATGCGACGCTGTCCGCAATCGGCGAAGCCGAGCACCGGGTCGTGCTGACGCGTGACCGCGGGCTGCTCAAGCGCCGGTGCGTGACCCACGGGCTGTTCGTGCACGCCGAGCACCCGATCGATCAGGCCGCCGAGGTGGTGCGGCGGCTGGACCTCGCCAACCGGCTGGCGCCGTTCACCCGTTGCCTGCGCTGCGGCGGCCGGCTGGCACCCGTCGACAAGGCCGACGTGCTAGCTCGCCTCGAGCCGCTCACCCGCATGCACGTCGACGAGTTTCACCGCTGCGCCCGCTGCGGCCAGGTCTACTGGCGTGGCTCGCACCACGCCCGCCTTGCCGGGGTGGTCGAACAGATCGGGGCGGCCGTCTACCCGACATAGCCGGGGTCACGCCGTCGAGCGGACGAAGTCCACGATCACCTGCGCCAGCTCCGGCCCGCGGTCCTCCTGGAGGAAGTGGCCGGCGCCCTCGATCGTCGTGTGCGGCTGTCCGGCCGTGCCCGGGATGAGCTCACGCAGCGGTCGGTCGGCGCCCCTGGTGATGGGGTCGGAGTCGCTGAACGCGCACAGGAACGGCTTGTCGAAGCGCCGGAGCGATTCCCAGGCGTCGCGGTTGGGCTGGGACTCAGGGTCGTCGGGCGACGCCGGCACGAGCGTCGGGAACTGCCGGGCCCCCTCCTTGTAGCTCTCGTCCGGGAACGGAGCGTCATACGCCGCGACCACCGCGGGGTCGAGGTCGGTGGTGCAGCCGCCGTTCACGATCCGCCCCACCGGGAGCTCGGGCACCTCCTGGCTGAAGCGCCGCCACGCGAAGAAGGCGTCGCCGAGGTTGCGGTCGCCGGTGGGCAGGAAGGTGTTGGCGGCCACCACCCTGGTGAACCGGTCGGGCTGGGCGGCGACCAGCCGCAGGCCGATCAGCCCGCCCCAGTCCTGCCCGACGAGTGTGGCGTCGCGCAGGTCCAGCGCGTCGAGGACATGGGCCGTCAGCCACTGCACGTGCCGCGCGTACGTGTAGTCGTCGCGCTCGGCGGGCTTGTCGGACCGGCCGAAGCCGACCAGGTCGGGTGCCACCGCCCGCAACCCGGAGCCGACGAGCACCGGGATCATGTGCCGGTACAGGTACGACCACGACGGCTCGCCGTGGAGGAGGAGCACGACCGGGGCGTCGGCGTCGCCCTCGTCGACGTGGTGGACCCGCAGGGTGCCGGCTTCGCCGTCGGGGACGTCGACGTAGTGGGGCGCGAAGGGATAGCCAGGCAGGTCGGCGAAGCGGTCGTCGGGCGTGCGCAGTGTGTCCATGGGCGGTTCCTCCGATGTGTCGAGGGCGTCAGGCCGGAGCGTCGACCGGGAGCTTCCGCCGCTCGGTCGGCAGCGAGTCGTACACGTCGGCCACCAGGTCGCTCCGGATCGACCGGCATGCTGCGTCGTCCCAGCGGTTGTGCCATTGGTAGGGGTCCTCGTCGACGCGGTAGAGCTCACCCTCGCTGCCGTCATAGTGGACGCCGCACGGCGTCAGCACGCGGTCGCCCCAGGTGCGCTCCAGCCCGTTGGGCCGGCCGTCGGTGCTCTCCTCGTACACGGTGCACAGCCAGCCGTCCCGGTAGATCGAGCGCAGGTGCATCCCGTAGCCCGGGAACTGGCTGTCCCACTCGCACAGCACGCGCTCGTTGGCGCGATCGTCGGGAGATCCCGTCGGTAGTGCCCGCCCCTGCATCCACGTGGCCGGCTCGATGCCGGCGATGTCGCAGAACGTGGGCGCCAGGTCGACGTGGCCGACCGGGTCGGCGAGGTCGGCGGGGGGCAGGCCCGCCGAGGGGGCCGGCCGCCACACGAGCGGCAGCCGCATGAGGGCGTCGACGTGGAACGGGCCCTTGTAGAGCAGCCCGAGGTCGCCCTGGAGCTCTCCGTGGTCGGTGGTGAAGATCACGTCGGTGTCGGCGGTCCAGCCGCGGGCCTCGATTGCCGCCAGCACGCGCCCGACCGCCTCGTCGATCAGCTCGTTCATGACGTGGACCCGGGCGTTGATCTCCCGCACCTGGTCGTGGGTCAGCGAGCCGGGGGAGAACAGCATCGGCCCGCCCTCGGCGTTGGCGAACGTGCCCTCGTACCAGCGGAGCCAGTGCGCCGGCCTGTCCGCGAGCAGCCTGCGCACCCGATCGGAGTCGCCGGGATGGCCGGGCGGCAGGTCGAGGTCGCGCCAGTCGACGCGGTGCATCTCGGACTCGGGTGGGTCCCACGGGTGGTGGGGATCGGGGAAGCTGAGCCAGCAGAACCAGTCGTCGCCGTCCTGCACGGTGTCGAGCCAGTCGATGCAGCGATCGGCGGCCCAATCGGTGTGGTACCAGCCGCGGGGTATCGGGTTGTGCTTGGTCTCGGGCGCGGCGGTGTCGCCGCCGGGCTCCGCGCCGAGCAGCGAGGCGAAGGACTCGAGGTGCTCGGGATGGTGCTCCGCGAGCCATCGTCCGTAGTGCGACAGCGCCCGGCCCCGGAACGCGGCGACGTGGACGGCGTTGATGGAGTGGTGGAACCCCCGCCAGGGCCCGGTGTCACCGCGGGCGGCGCGGGCGTTCTCCTCCCAGCGGTAACCGGGATCGAACCCGGGCTCGAAGTGCGCCTTGCCGATGAGCGCGGTGCGGTACCCCGCCTTGTCGGCCAAGTACCCGGCGACGCTGGGGGCGTCGGTGGGCAGCGCGATGCCGTTGGCCACCACCCCGTGCGTGCGGGGGTACTGGCCGGTGAGCATCGTGCAGCGCGCGGGCATGCACACCGTGTTCTGGTTGTAGGCGCGCCGGTAGGCGATGCCGGTGCGGGCGAGCTCGTCGACGACCGGCGTGCGGGCGATCGTGCCGCCGTTGCAGCCGAGGGCGTCGTAGCGCTGCTGGTCGGTGGTGACGAACAGGATGTTGCGGCCCATGCCGGCTCCCTCCACCCGATATTGGCAGTGGCGGTGACACTATCTATTGACACTGTGACTGTCAATAGATAGCCTTCGGCGGGATGACCGCGAGCGATGGCGATGGCGGCGACACGGACCTCGACCTCGACCTCGAGCTCGACCTCGACGGGCGCCACCGGCGCTCCGAGCGCAGCCGCGCTGCGGTGGTCGACGCCCTGCTGTCGCTGTACGACGACGGCGTCGTGCGCCCGGGCGTCGCCGACATCGCGGCGCGGGCGGGGGTGTCACCACGCTCGGTGTTCCGTCACTTCGCCGACCTCGAGGGGCTGGCGAAGGCCGCCATCGAACGCCAGTGGCAGCGGGTCCATCGGCTGTTCGATGCACCCCCGCAGGAGGGCGATCGCGAGGCCAGGATCAGCGCCCTCGTCGATCAACGCCTGCGGCTGTACGGCGCCGTCATCGGGGTCGCACGGGCCGCCGTGGTGCTGGCGTCGTCGTCGCCGGTCGTGGCCTCCACACTGCGCGCCCGCCGGCGGCTGCTCGGGGATCAGGTGGATGCCCTGTTCGCCCCGGAGCTCGATGCCCGGCCAACCTCGGCCCGCACCGAGCTGGCGGCCGCTCTGGAAGCCGCCGCCAGCCTCGAGAACGTGGACTACCTGCGGACACACGCAGGGCTCGGCGCCGACAGCACCGCCGCGGTCGTCCGCCGGACGCTGCAGGCACTCCTGGAGGCTCCGTGAGCCCGCCGGATGAGCCGGCCGCAGTCGTCGACTGGGCCGCGCGTGGCCGGGTCTTGTCGCTGGCCGGTGGCGACGTCTGGGTGCTCGACCAGCCGGCGACCCACGAGGCCGGAGTCGAACCGGTGCTGGTGCTCCACGGGTTCCCGACCTGCTCGTTCGACTGGCGCCACGTGCTCCCGGCACTCAGCCGCCGCCGGCGCGTGGTGCTGTTCGACTTCCCCGGGTTCGGGCTCTCGGACAAGCCCGACCAGCGCTACAGCATCCGCCGCCAGGCCGACGTCGTCGAGGCCGTGTGCGGCGCCCTCGGGCTCGATCGCCTGGCCCTCGTCACACACGACATGGGCGACAGCATCGGCGGGGAGCTGCTGGCACGGGACCTCGACGGGCACCTCGGCATGGAGATCACCCGGCGGGTCGTGACCAACGGCTCCATCTATCTCGAGCTCGCCCACCTCACGCCCGGCCAGCTCTTCCTGCTGGAGCTCCCGGATGCCCGCCTCGACCCGCCGCTCCCCGGGGCGCCGCCCGACGACGGCGCGGCGATGCGCGCGGCGCTGGCGGCTACTTTCTCACCAGACAGCCCGCCCGACCCGGGCGAGCTGGCGGCCCAGTGGGCCCTCATCGCCCGGGGCGGTGGGCAGCGGCTGCTCCCCCGCACGATTCGCTACATCGAGGACCGGCGGGCCGAGGAGGCACGGTTCACCGGGGCGATCGAGAGTCATCCGTCACCGCTCGCCGTGGTTTGGGGCGATCGGGACCCGATAGCCGTCGTCGCCATGGTGAACCGGTTGCACGGCCGCCGGTGCGACGCCCACGTTGCCGTTCTCGCCGGCGTCGGTCACTACCCGATGATCGAGGACCCTCCGCGTTTCGCCGCCGCCACGGTCGGTTTTCTCGACGCAGCCTGAACCGACCGGCGCGTTTGCGCCGGTCAGCAGCCGGGTAGCAGGCGTGATGAAGCTAAGGAGGAACCATGCGCCTGCTTTCTCGGAGAAGTGACGTGCGTGACGAGCGCGACGACGTCGTTCGTGACGACGACGTACGCGACGATGACCTGGGCCGCCGCCCCGTCCGTGACGACGTCACTCGCGACGAGGTCGTCGACGAGCCCGAGGCGTATCCGCGCGAGGACATCGTCCGGTACAAGTGGAGCCCCGCCATCGCGCTCGCGGTCCTGGCCGGTGCCGCTCTGGCGGCGCTCGGCATCGTGGTGCTGATCCGCACCGAGATCAACGACACCTGGTACACGCCGGTCGAGACTGTGGCCCGCATCGACCACACCCCGCTCCTCGGAGCGATCGAGGTCGGTGTCGGTGCGCTGCTGGTGATCCTCGGCCTGCTCGGCCTTCGCCGGCTCACGGCGTTCGTGTGCATCGCCGGCGCAGTTGCTGCCGCAGTGGCGGCGATCGATCCCGGCCGGTTCTCGACCGAGCTGGCGATCGAGCGCTGGTGGGCCATCGCCCTCGCGGCCGGTGGGGCGGCCCTCGCCGTCCTGTTGATGCTGCCGCCGCCGGTGGAGAGGGTCGCGGGAGCGCCCAGCACCCGGCGCGGCCGTGGCTACCGCCGGGTGGTCCAGCAGCACTAGTCGAACCATCCACGCATCCGGGCGCCCGGATGCCTGACCGCAACGAGCGGCCCGGCACCGGGCGTCCGGCGCGTCTGGGGAGGCACGACGCCCGAGCCCGGACAGGCGGGAGGATGCCATGACGCGGGTGGCGGATCCGGCTGGCGGTCTGCGCCGGGACTTGTGCCTACGGCTCCAGGTTGCGGTTGTGCCAGTGGTTGAGCCACCACATGAGGCTCCACCACCGACGGGCCCCACCCAAAGCCTGAGCGTCGGCGGCGAAGCGCGCCACGAAGGCGGGGTCGTCGACCTCCAACGATCCCTCCAGGACCTCGAGCACCGTTCGTTCGTGCTGCGAGAGGCGGTCATCGCTCATGCGGTGCCCCTGCTACCCAGCGGGCAACGGCCTAACCAGGGCGGGTCATCCGGGCGGGACAGGACTTGGCTCGATCCGGGACAGCGCCCGGCTCCGAACACGCGTGAGTCGAGACACCCGCTCGACCGGAAGGGAGCCCCGTCGTGTCGCGGTTCGGCAGTTGGAGCAGGGCGCGTCGCACCGCGGCCGCGCTCACGATTGCGGCCGTCGCCGTCGTCACGGTCGGCGGGACGGGGGTGCCGGTCGGCGCGGCCGGCGCCGGGAGGCCCCGCAGCGCCACGCCGGGGTTCGTGCTGAGCGACGGCCGGTACCGCGAGTTCGAGGCCCCGAGCCCCCGCGTCGAGCTCTTCCCGAGCGGCATCAACGACACCGGAGACGTCACGGGGGAGTACATCCGCCCCGACCGGGAGTCCGGCTTCGTCCGGGACGGGCGCGGCAGGATCTCCACCTTCGACGTCCCGGGTGCGCGGGGCACCGACGCCGCCAAGATCAACGATCGCCGCCAGATCGTGGGCCGCTACAGCGACGACACGCCGTTCGTCGACGACAGCACCCGGGTGCGCGGCTACGTCCGCGACGGGGGCCGGATCACCAGGATCGACGTGCCCCGGGCGGCGCACACGCTGCCGACCGGCATCAACGACCGGGGCGACGTCGTGGGCTACTACGTGGACGCCAGCGACGCGACGCACGGCTTCCTCTGGAGCGACGGACGCTTCACGACGCTCGACGTCCCCGGGGCCAAGGCCCCCACACCCGTCGACATCAACGACCGGGGCGACGTGGTCGGCGTGTACCTCGACGCTGCGGGGGCGCCGAAGGGGTTCCTGCTGAGCAAGGGCCGCTACCGGACCATCGCCGCTCCCGGCGTCCCGACCACCGTCCCGTTCGGGATCAACGACGGTGGCCAGGTCGTCGGCTACACGGCCGACGACCTGAAACAGACGGGTGCCCGCGGCTTCGTGCTGGCGGACGGAAACAAGTGGTCCTTCAGCCCGGTCGACTTCCCGGGGGCGCCCAAGACCGTCGCCCTCGGCATCAACGACCGTGGTGACATCGTCGGGCTCCACGAGAATCCCGACCTGACCCCCGGCGCGCCGGCCACCGGTGGCCGACCCGACACCACGGCGGCCGAGGGCCGGCCGGGCGTGCTGTCCGACCTCGACCTGCAGACGGTCCGGGGCATCACGGTCAACGCCGAGATCGCCGACGAGATCGAGGGCCTGCTGGCGGCGGCGGAGGCCGACGGCATCGCCCTCACCGGCTACGGGCATCGGGACCACGCCCGCCAGATCGCGCTCCGGCGGGCCCACTGCGGCACGAGCGACTACGCCATCTACCAGATGCCGGCCGGCCAGTGTTCCCCGCCGACGGCGCGCCCGGGCACGTCGATGCACGAGCGCGGCGAAGCAATCGACTTCAGCTGCGACGGGATGCTCATCCGCTCCCACTCGAACCCGTGCTACCGGTGGCTGGCGGACCACGCGGCCGACTACGGGCTGCACAACCTGCCCAGCGAGGCCTGGCACTGGTCGACGAACGGCTCCTGACGCCCACGCCGCGGCGGGCGCGGCGCGGGGGGCGTGTCGATCGCCAGGCACTGACCCCGTACCGGCGTTCGGATGTGCCGGTTTCCGTTGCTTGTGGACGCCGGTTCGCTCGTCGGCGAAGGGTCTCTTGATTGAGCCGGGGCGCTGTCGGGAAGCCGGTAGCCGTGACGAAGCGACCCGGCTGGGTGCAGCGGACGGAAGAGGTCCTAGACGACCACACCGCGCGGCCACCTGGTGAGCGCAAGTACGCCGCTGGCGCCCGAGCCCGTACCAGCGACCAGGAAGCTCTCCGTCGCGAGCAGCAGGACGAGGCGGCGGAGGCCTGGGCCGGTCCCGGGATGGGGGCCATGACGAACGCCCAGGTCAAGGGCCTGGTGCTCGGGGCGATCGTCGGCGGCCTGTGCGGGGCCTTGTTGTTCCTGCCACTGGGCCTGATCGGCTGGGGCGATATCTCGCTGCCGTGGCGACTCGGCCTCGCCGCCCTGTGCGGGGCATTCGCCGGCGGGGTCGGAGGCGCCGTCTACCTCGGTGGACGCGAGCCGGAGCTGGAGGGCGAGACCCAGGACGTCGACGATCGGCCGTCGATCGGCACCACGCTCCGTGACCCGCACACCGATGCCCGGGGTCGGTAGGTGTCGCACTACCCCGGGGGCATGGAGCCCTCCGACGAGGACATCGAGCGCACCCTGGCCGAGGTCGTGCGTGCCATCGAGGACAAGGGGATTCCCTACCTGCTGATGGGGGGCGCCGGCACCGTGACGTTCGGCCGGTGTCGCGCCACCAACGACATCGACGTCTTCGTGCGGGTCGGCGACGCGGGCCGCGTCCTCGAGGTGCTCGAGGCCGCGGGGTTCGAGACCACCGAGACCGAGCTCACGTGGTTGCACAAGGCATTCCGCCACGGCGTGCTGGTCGACGTGATCTACCGGTCGGCCGGCGACGTGCTCCTCGACGACGAGATGCTGCGGCGCGGCCAGCGGTGGACCTATCGCGGCACCGAGACGACGATCATGTGTCCCGAGGACCTGGTCGTCATCAAGGCGCTGGCGTCGAGCGAGGAGGCCCCGCGCCACTGGTACGACGCCCTGTCCCTGATCGCGAGCTGCCGGCTCGACTGGGAGTACCTCGTGGAGCGGGCGCGCGCCGCCGGCCCGAGGCGGCTGCTGAGCCTCCTGCTGTACGCCGAGTCCAACGACCTGGCGGTGCCGACGCGTATCATCGAGTCGCTGTACGACACCGTCCACGGCACCGACGGCGACACCGGCCCGTGACCTCACGGCGCCGCGGGTGGCGCCTCCCGGACCACGTCACGGGCGGGCTTGTCCTCGCGTAGGCCGACGAACCGGGGGTGCCGCAGCCTGCCGTCGGTGGTCCACTCGGAGAAGACGACCTCGGCCACCAGCTCCGGGCGCACCCAGTGGACCGCAGCGCCCCCGGGACCGCGCGCCGCGCGCCGGACGTCGTCGCCGCGGAACGGCGGGTCGGGCGTCTCCAGCGCGTCCAGCCGGTGCCGCAGCTCGCGCAGTGTTGCCTGCGTGAAGCCCGTGCCGACCTTGCCGGCGTAGACCAGGCCGCCGTCCTGGTAGTAGCCCACCACGAGGGCGCCCAGGCCCACGCGGCTGCGCGTCGGCTCGGTGAAGCCGCCGACGACGAGCTCCTGCCCCGCACTGCACTTAAACTTCAGCCAGTCACGGGAGCGGCCGGGCACGTAGGGCGCATCGGCCCGCTTGGCGATCACGCCCTCCCAGCCCCGGGCGCAGGCGGTGGCGAAGAGCGCCTCGCCCTCGGCGTTGCGGTGCGCGGTGTAGCGCAGCGGGTGGCGGCGGAACGAGAGCGCGTTGCGCAACAGCGACTTGCGCGCGCGCAGGGGCAGCGCGGTCGTGTCGTGGCCGTCTAGGTGGAGCAGGTCGAAGACGTAGTAGAAGACGGCGACGGGGCTTCGGCGGGCCCGCTCGGGGTCCGAGATGCCGAGGCGCTGCTGCAGCCGGCCAAAGCTGGTGCGGCCGCGGTCGAAGGCCACGACCTCGCCGTCAACCACGAAGTCGCCGACCGACTGGTCCGCCAGGGCGTCGACGACCTCGGGGTAGGTGCCGTCGAGACGTTGCCGGGCGCGGGACATGAGCCCGACCCGGACGCCGTCTCGGAAGGCCAGGCAGCGCTCGCCGTCGAGCTTGCGCTCGAACAGCCAGCGGGGGTCCGAGAAGCGGCTGTCGGTCAGCGTGGCCAGCATGGGCTCGACCCAGGCCGGGTGGCCCGCCGGGCGCAGGCGGGCGCGGGCCTCGGCCGGCAGCCGGGCCAACGGGTCGGGCGGGGCGCTCACCCCGCGGGCCGGACGCAGGCCGCGGCGATCTGCTGAACGTGGCGCAGGTCGGTCCCGCAGCATCCGCCCAGCACGGTGATGTCCGGCACGCTCACCCGGAGCTGCTCGTACTGCCGGCCGAGCTCGTGGGGGTCGCCGTCGTCGAGCTCCTCGGCCTCGTCGAGCTCGGCGTGGCTCATGCGGGACGCGTTGGCCCGGATGCCCCGGATGCGCTCGCGCCAGTCGCCTCCCGACTCGAGGACGTGGTCGAAGTGCGTCGGGTGGGCGCAGTTGACCATGTAGTAGGCGGGCCCGCCCCCGGTCGCGTCGTCGACCACCCCGATCGCGTGCTCCAGCGTGCTGCCGTCGGGCAACGCGCCATCCGTCTCGACCGTGAACGAGATCGCGGCCGGCATGCCTGCGTCCTGCGCGGACCGGACGATCCCGATCGCCTCGTCCGCGTACGTCATCGTGATCGCCGTCACCATGTCGGCCTCGGTCTGGGCGAACGTGGCGATCTGCGTCGAGTGGTAGCTCTGCGCCTCGTCCGCGGTCATGAGCGCCGCCGGTTGGTAGCCGTCGCCCCGGGGCCCGACGCAGCCGCTCACCACCATTGGCGGTCCCCGGCGATCGACGTGTCCGTCGAGCTCCGAGCGGATGTCGACGAGCATGTCGATCGCCTTGTGATTGGCGGCCGCCAGTGCCTCGTCGCCGTAGCCGAGCCGCTCCGCCCAGTCGGGGCTGGCCCGCCATGTGGGCGACTCGAAGATGAACCCGGCGCCGGCCCCGAGGGCGACGGCTGCGTGGTCCCGGAAATAGCTGCGCAGCGTCTCGATGCCGGCCTCGTCGTCGAGCAGCACGAACGCCGCGAAGTCGGGGAGCTCGTAGCCGTGATGGAAGATGAGGACGGTCTCGATCCCCGAATCGGTGAGGAACACCCCGCCGTCGACCTGCGGAAGCCCCGCTCTGTACCGCGCCATCGCCGCCTCCTCGACGCGACGTTAGCGGCCCTCGTACAGCGCGAGCGGCCCTACGCGAGCTGGCCGCCCTGGTGGGCGGCGATCATCGCCGCCGCCTCGGCGTAGGTCGTGGGCCCGTACGTGGGCGCCGGCGGGAGGCTCGCGCGGATCGCCTCGACATCCTCCGGGCTCAGGTCGCAACGGCCGGTCACGGGCTCGATGCCGTAGAGCGCTGCGGAGTTGAGCCCGAAGATCTTGGCCTTGAGCTCGTCGGTGAGCGCCGGGTAGCCGTAGCGCTCCTGCAGCTCCTCGCTGATCTGGAACGTCCGCAGCGCCTGGATCTGGTCCTGCGGCGTGCCGAACCAGATCGAGTCGGTCCCCCACACCACGCGGTCCTCGCCGACGTACGCCAACAGCTTGCCGAGGGTGTGCGCCGCCGCCGTGGGGTCCCGCATGACGAACCACCAGGTGCCACCCAGCTCCGCGTAGACGTTGGCGTTGCGCTCGACCCCGGCGTCCTGCAACGACCGGATCAGCCGGTCGACCCCTTGCGGTGCGGGGTCGTCGGGGTCGTAGGGCCCGGTCCCGCCCCCGCCCGGCTCGAACCCCGAGTGGTAGACGACGAACGACACGTCGGGGTTGCGGGCGGCCGCGGGGCCTATGTCGCTGGGCGAGGCCAGCTCGGGGGTGGAGCCGACGATCGACGAGATGCCCTTGTGGGTGCAGATGATCGGAGGCCCGATCTCCCGCACGTGGTGGATGAAGCGCTGCCCGATCTGCGGTCGATCCGGGTCGTGGTCGTCGAAGTAGAAGTGCGCGTCGCTGGGGGTCATCGTGTAGATCTTCCAGGCCGCGATGTCGTAGCGCTCCCGCAGGTCGCTCATGCCCATGAGCGCGGCCTCGATCGGCCCCCGGTGCGGGTAGGCGCCGCCGTGCATGAGCACGCGGCCGTCGCATCCGATCCGCGAGGCGACGTCGATGGCGTACACCATGTCGTCGGGGGCGAGCTGGAGCTCGGGCGTCGGGAGCGCCGACAGGATCGACATGGAGGTGTCCGACCGGACGAACACCTCGCGGAAGTAGGCGTCGGCCGTGAAGCACGCCCGCGTGTCGCCGCCGGACCCGGCCTCGGTGCACTGTGCCTGCGGGAACATCGCGGTCCAGTCGCCTTCGACGGCGCCGAGGTCGTAGTTCACGTAGTGGGTCTGGACGTCGAAGATGAACTCCTCGCCCCCCAGGTCCTCCAGTGCGGCGCTGGTGTCGGTGGTGGCGTCCTCGGAGACGCCGAACGTGCCCCCGGGCGACTCGCCCCGCCCCGACGACTCCTCCTTGGAGCATGCGGCCAACACGAACAGGGTCGCGGCCGCACCCGTGGCCCCGGTCAGGAACTGCCGGCGTGTGATGCCCAGGCGGTGGGCGTTGTCGTCGGCCAGCCGGTGCGTGCGCCGGATGACCTCCCGAAGGAAGGGGCTGTGCGGCACCGGGTGGAACTCGCCGTTCGACACCGGCCCGAACTTGATCGGCAGCCAGCCATCGTCGCCGCCGGGGCGTGCACCGGTTTCCCCCATCAACGCAAATCTACGACGGCGTGCCGAACATCTGGGTCCAGTACCAGCCGTCCTCGTTGAGCCCGACGCCGATGACCGTGTAGTCGCAGTTCAGGATGTTGGCGCGGTGCCCCTCGGATCCCATCCACGCCGCCATGACGTCCTGGGCGCTGCGCTGGCCGGCGGCGATGTTCTCGCCCAGCGCGGTGCCGGTGAAGCCGGCGGCCTCGGCCCGGTCCGAGGCGGTCGCGCCGTCGAGGCTGGTGTGGGAGAAGTAGTCGTTCGCGGCCATGTCGTCGCTGTGCCCCTGCGCCGCCGCCGTCAGGGCGTCGTTCACCGCCAAGGGCCCGCAGCCGGCCGCCTCCCGCTCGGCGTTGACCAGGTAGACGACCTCGTCGGTCGCGGTCCACGCCGCGATGTAGACCGTCGGCGGCGGAGCCGGTGAGGTGGTCGTCGTCGGGGCGGTGGTCGTCGGCGGCTGGGTCGTCGGCGTCGCCGTCGTCGTGGGATCGGGGGGCGCGGCGTCGTCCGGCTTCGTCGTCGTGGTCGTCGTGCTGGGGGCCGTGGTCGTCGCCGGCTCGGGCGGACCTTCGAAGGCGGACGCCGACGGTCGCGTCCGGCCCGCCGCCGTCACGTTGTCGTCATCTTTGGCGGCGGAGCCCACGAGCGCCAGCACCACGACGGGCGCCAGGCAGGCGACCGCCATGACCATGAGCAGACGCACGAACGAGGGCGACCCTTCGCCCCCCAGCTGGCGGCCGGACACGCCGGGAACTGTAACCGGTTCGTCACCCGCCGTTTTGTGTTCCGGGGTGGCTCTCCGACAGGGCACGCCCCCGGAGGAAGACCGTCACCGGGCCGTCCTCGCTCACCACCACGGCCAGCGCACCGGGTTGATCGAAGGTGTACCGGGCCGCAGAGCGGTGCCGCATCCCCCGCGCGTGGTCGATGGTGGACCCGGCCTCGGGCGTCGCCCGGAGCCCCACCCCGAGCCGCAGGACGGCCCCGTCCGACGCCACGATCGTCGCAAGGTCGGTCTGCATCAGCGCCGCAAACAGGGCGGGGTAGTGGTAGCGGGTCGTCACGGTGAGGGCGGGCGCCACGACCGAGTGCTCGAGGTCCAGGCCAGCCTCGGCGTGGTCGCCGGGAAGCACCAGGGTCGCCCCGACCCGGGCGGGGCTCAGCCAGTGGATGGCCAGCTCCAAGAGGCCCGCCAGCACCGGCTTGTCGACTCCCGGCAGGAACGGCTGCAGCGCCTCGTGCTGGGTGCGGGCGTTGGGGCGGTTCGTCCAGCGGTAGCCGGCCCACTCCAGGGCGCCGGTGTCGGTGAACGCCCGGGTCACTCCTGCCATGGCAGTGCGCTGGACGATGATGGCCCCGATGTCGGACTGGATCTCGACGAGGTCCGCCTCGTACTGCACGCTCCGGCGGAAGCAGGCGAGCTGGAGCGGCCGATCCGGCTGGCGGACGAGGTACGTCGACCGGCCGTCGGCGAACCGGCGGGCGAGGTCCAGGGGCATGGCGTCGAGTGGGATCAGGTCGACCAGCTCGCCGGACTCGATCAGCGACCGGTCGTCGGGCACGACGATGGACCCGTAGATGGGGGCTCGCCGCTCGAACAGGGGTGGCCGCCGCGCGTACTCCAGCTCCTCGAGCACGATGTGGAGCACGGTCTCCTCGACGTCGAGGTCCACCCCATCGTCTGTCATCTCCGAATGCAGCCGGCGCGCGGGCCGACTCAGGGCGACGCTTCCGTCCACCGGGTCAACGATACGGGCGCCGACGCGACGAACCGCCGGCACGATGCCGGCGGCTCGATGAAGCTCTCTGACGCCTGAGGTGGCTCGTCAGATCACACGAACGTTCTGCGCCTCCTCACCCTTCCGACCCGGGGCCACGTCGAACTCGACCTGCTGGCCCTCGTTGAGGGTGCGGTAGCCCTCGCCCTGAATGTTGGAGAAGTGGACGAACACGTCGTCGGCGCCTTCACGAGAGATGAAGCCGTAGCCCTTCTCTGCGTTGAAGAACTTCACGGTCCCTGTTGCCAATTGGTTCTCTCTTCGGTATCGAGCGGGCCCTTGTGGCCCCCTCGGCTGCTGCAAGCGGGAACCCTACTTGTAGCGGTAGGTGATGCGTCCCTTGTTGAGGTCGTAGGCGGATACCTCGACCTGCACGCGGTCGCCGGGCAGGATGCGGATGCGGTTCTTGCGCATCTTGCCACTCAGGTGGCCGAGCACCGTGTGGCCGTTGTCGAGGGAGATGCGGAACACGCCTCCCTTGAGGGCTTCGTCCGTGCGGCCTTCGAGCACGAAGGCATCGTCCTTGATCTTCGCCAAGCGCTGACTCCTCCCATTGGGCAGGGGGACAACTCTACGGTCATTTTCGCCGAGTCACGCCGTCCTACGTGTGGACCCTGGCCGTGGAGCGCCGCACCACCAGCTCGGTGGGGAACTCGACAGTCCGGGCCGGCGCACCCTCGAGCAGCAGCCGGGCGGCCGTCGCCCCGCGCTCTGCGAGCGGCTGGTGGACGGTCGTGAGCTGGGGCGCAGTCGATGTCGCCGTGGGAGTGTCGTCGAACCCGACCACCGACAGCTGCCCGGGCACGTCGATGCCCCGGGCGACGGCGGCGTCGACCACCCCGGCCGCCAGCTCGTCGCTCATGGCGACCACGCCCGTGGGCCTGTCGTCCCGCTCGAGCAGGTCGCCGGCGAGCGCGCGGGCGGCCTGGCGCGGCGACTGATCGTCCGGCGCCACCAGCGCGGCCACGGCGGCCCAGGTGAGGCCGGCAGCCTCGACGGCCTCGCGGATGCCCGCCAGCCGGTCGGCCATGATCGTGTAGCGGATGGGACCGGGGTCAGCCGGGTCCAGGGCGCCGCCCGGCGCACCGGGCGACCGGGGGAGCGCCAGCACGGCGAGGCGCCGATGGCCCAGTCCCAGGAGGTGCTCGGTCGCCGCCCGGCTGCCCCCACGATCGTCCAGCACGACCTGGCAGCGCGCCCCCGAGCGGCGGTGGTCCACCATGACGAACGGCAGGCGGCGGGACACGAGGGCGGCCAGGCGGGCGTCGTCGGCGACGTCGCAAATGGAGACGAAGCCGTCGACCGCGGCGTTGGCGAGGACCGAGGCGCCGGCGTCGTCGGCCTCCAGCCGCGGGAGGAGCGCCAGGCTCGTCCCGGCGTCGTCCCACACCGACGCCATGCCGGCCACGAACATGAGGATCGCCGGGTCGGTGAACAGGTAGGAGAGCGGCTGGTCGTAGACCAGGCCCACCATCCCGGTACGGCCCCGCCGCAGGCCGCGGGCCACCGGGTCGGGGCCCGCGTAACCGAGCTCCTCCGCCGCTGCCAGGATGCGGTCGCGCAGCGCAGGTGAGAGCTGGTCGGGGCGGTTGTACGCGTTGGAGACGGTGGTGCGGGAGACGCCCACCGCCCGGGCGACGTCGGCGAGCGTGGGGGCCGTCACCGAAACATCTTGACCGATTCAGTAGCCGGCGCGAAAGTGGTCGATGCCATCCCGACTGAATCGATCAAGCAAACAAGGAGAAGCGTCGTGACCGCCACGACCACCGCTCGCACCGCGCCCGTCGGCTCAGACCGCGCCCCGGCGGTCGCCCTCGTCCCCTCCGACCACGATGGCTGGCAGGCCCTGGCCGCTGCGTCCCTCGGCCGCCTGCTGAGCGATCCCGAACTGGCGGCGGTCGAGCACCTGCCCGCCGAGATCGCCCTCGACCTCCTGTTCCCCGATCTGGACGACGCCGCCCGCCACGAGGCGCTGGCGACCCTCGGCTAGGTCGAGGGTGTCCGCAGCCCGGCCGTTCCTGGCGCCGTATTGGTTGGTGGGCAACCAATACGGCGCCAGGAATCCCGCGGTGGGGACTCGCGCGAGAACGTGTTCTACCCTTGGGGCATGGACGCTGACGCCCTCGGCCATCCGGTCATCGACGCGGACAACCACTACTACGAGGCCGAGGACGCCTTCACCCGCCATCTCGACCCCGCCCTCGGGCTCCGGTGCGTGCAATGGGCGACGATCGACGGCAAGCGCTACCACGTGCTGGGCGGCCGCGTCAGCCGGGCGGTGAGCAACGCCACCTTCGACCCGGTGTCCAAGCCGGGCTGCCTGTACGACTACTTCCGCGGCAACGCCGGCGACGTCAACCCGCTCGAGCGGCTCCGCGACCACGAGCCGATCAGGCCCGAGTACCGCGACGTCGACGCCCGGGCCCGGACGCTCGACGACCAGGGCCTGGCGGGCTGCTGGCTGTTCCCGACCCTCGGGATGATCTACGAGGAACCCCTCCGCCACGATCCCGAGGCCGTGTGTCACACGTTCCGCGCGTTCAACCGGTGGCTGCGTGACGACTGGGGCTTCGCCCACGCGGACCGGATCTTCGCCGCCCCCTACATCACGCTGGCCGACCCCCAGTGGGCGGTCGCGGAGCTGGAGTGGGCGCTGGGCGAGGGCGCGCGACTGCTGGTCATGCGGCCCGCCGCACCCACCACCGCGATCGGGCGCCGCTCGCCGTTCGACGCCATGTTCGATCCCTTCTGGGCGCGGGTCGACGAGGCGGGCGTCACCCTGGTGGTGCACGCCGGGGACAGCGGTGTGTCGTCGCAGGGCTACGCCGTCGACGGCTTCGCCGCCACTTTCTCGGGCGGGCACAGGCCGTCGCTCAAGAACTTCGCCATCGAGCAGGCGGTGCACGACTTCCTGCTGTCGATGGTGCTCGAGAACCAGTTCCGCAAGTTCCCCAACCTGCGGGTGGCATCCGTCGAGAACGGCGCCGAATTCCTGCCCGACCTGTTCCGCAAGCTGCGGTCGTTGGACCGCAAGATGCGGGGCTGGTTCGCCGAGGATCCGGTCGAGGTCTTCCGCCGCCACATCTGGATCAACCCGTTCTGGGAGGACGACCTCGCGTCGGTGGTCGAGTGGATGGGCGCCGACCGGGTGCTGTTCGGCTCCGATTGGCCCCACATCGAGGGCCTGCCCCAGCCGCTCGACTACCTACGAGAGGCGAAGGTCCTGGGCGCCGACGACCGGCGGAAGGTCCTGCACGACAACGCGAACGAGTTGTCCACGCCGCGGCCCCGCGGACGCGACTAGGGTGCCGGCTGCGCAACCCATCCGAGACTTCAGCTTCCCGGCTGTTCTGTGCGCGGCGGGCAATGGTGAGCACTGGGCGCTCACCGAGCTGTTCCGTGCATACCAGCCGCCACTCCTGAGGTATCTGCGCGCCCAGGAGCCGAGCATGGCCGACGATCTGGCCGGCGAGGTCTGGGTGGCGGTGGCCCAGCAGCTGGCGCGGTTCGAGGGCGACGAGGCCGGCTTCCGCGGCTGGCTGTTCACGATCGGGCGCTGCCGGCTGATCGAGCACCGCCGGCGCAGCGCCCGGCGGCGCACCGACCCGGTGCCGCACGACCGACTCGACGGGCCGATCGAGCACGGCCTCGGCGGCGATCCGTCGTGGCTGGTCCTCGACCAACTGGCGGCGCAGGAGGCGATCGACATGCTGATCGCCGATCTGTCGCCGGAGCAGGCCGAGGCCGTGCTCCTGCGGGTGGTCGGCGGGTTCGCCGTGCCCGAGGTCGCCCAGATCATGGAGCGCAGCCCGGGGGCCGTGCGGGTGATGTGCCACCGGGCGCTGCGCAGGTTGGCCGCCAGGTTCAGCGACGAGTCGACCGAGGCGGAGGGGGTGCTGGCCGAATGACCCCCGACGAGCGCTTCATCCAGATGGCACGGTTCGACGCTGCGCACGCCAGGCGGGTCTGGGACGGGTCGGCCGCGACCGACGACGCACCCGCCTGGTACGGCCGCGTGGCGACGCTGATCCGGGCGGCGGCCGCCCCCGCCACCGAGGATGAGCTCGCAGGGGAGTCGGACGTCGTGGCCCGGATGGAGGCCGCGATGCTTGCCCCGGCCAGCGAGGACGAGCTCGCGGGTGAGACGGACATCGTGGCGCGGATGCAGGCCACCATCCTCGGGTTCGCCCCGGATGCCGGCGACGACTCGGACCGTCCCCGCCATCTCCGTCCCGCGGCCCCGTGGGCGGCCCGCCGCCAGCGGGCGCGGGTGGTACGCCGGATCGTGGCGGTCAAGGCCGCCGCGGTCACAACCGTCGTTGCCATCGGGGTCACGGCGGCGGCGGCCACCACGGGGTTCGTCGCCACCGTGGTGGTGCCGGCGCTTTCCAGCCGAGAGCCGAAGGTCGACGTCGACCACGAGGCCCAACCCGCCGAGGGCAGCGGGTCATCGGCGGACAGCTCGGGTGATTCCGATCGACGCGGGGCCGATGACGGCACCGGCGACGATGGGGTCGTGACTATGGACCCCGAAGAGCCCCTCGTGTGCATGCTCGACCTCGACTGCCTGCTGCACGAGGTGGCCGCCGCCAGCACTCAGCCGGCTCCACCCAACCCGGCCCCCGGCGCGCTTGCGGCGGACGGTACGTCACTTGCCGCCGATCCCCCGGCCGACCCAAGTACGGCGCCCGAGGCGCCTGCAACCGAGACGCCGACCACGACCGTCACGACCGAGCCTCCGCCTACGACGACCACGACCGAGCCGCCGCCGACCACCACCACGACGGAGCCCCCGACGACGACGACCTCCACAACGGAACCGCCGCCTCCGTCTCCTGAGCAGGCGGCGCCCCTCCCCGGGCCCGAGACGCTGAGCGCCGGGGCGGATGCCGCCGACCTGGGCGAAGTCGCCCAGCCCCAGCCGGCCGGCTGACGCCGACCCAGGCGCCCCCGAAGCTTTTTTCTCACCGCGTGTAACGCTCGGCCCTCCCGGCGCGATCTAGTGCGTGGATGGGAGCAGGCAGGCGCTTCGTGGGCCAACGGGCGGGTTGGCTACCTCAAGGGCGAGGGTAGGGAGCGCACTGCGGGCGGGCGGGGAGGTCAGTGTTCCGGGGGCGTGCGGGCGGCCCCGGAACCGGACCTCCCTCGCCGTGATCACAGCAGCTCGCTGACGCACGCGCCGAGCTGGCGAAGGTTGCGGACCTCCGCCATCCGGTCGCAGGCCAGGGCGTAGAGCGAGGCCACCGAGTCGCCCTGGTTCCAACGGTCGCGGGGCTCGGGGTTGAGGAACCAGATGCGCCGGCTGCGCCGGTGTATCTCCTTCAGGGCCGGGAGACCGGGGTCGCCGTGGTGGCTGCGGGCGTCGCCGGTGACGACCAGGGTGGCGCGCCGGCTGAGCTGGGCCCCGTACTGGTCGACGAAGCTGCGCAGGACCTGGCCGTAGTCGCTGCGGTGGCGAGCGCGGGAGGCCGACGCCCGGGCGAGCAGGGCATATGGGTCGACGTCGTGGAGCCTGCGGTCGAGCACGTCGGTGATCTCCTCCACGTCGTCGACGAAGACGAACGTACGCAGGCCCGAGAACTCCTCGTGCAGGGCGTACACCAGCGCCAGCGTGAAGCGCGAGAACTCGGCCATCGACCCCGAGACGTCGCACAACACCCAGAGCTCGGGCCGGGTCCGCGGTCGGTGCCGGTAGGCGGGGTCGAGCGGCACGCCGCCGCTCTGCAGCGATCCCCGCAGGGTGCGGCGCATGTCGAGCCGCCCGCCACGGCTCCGCCGCTGTTGCTGTGCCACCTTGGCGGCCAGCCGCCGGGCCAGGGGGCGGACGGCCGCCCGCATGTCCCGAAGCTCCCCGGTGGACGCCCGGAGGAAGTCGACCTCGTCGGGCGACGGCGTCGCCGGCGGGAGGCGGTCGTCGCTGCCGGCGCGGATCTCGGCCGCCAGCATCTGGCGATAGCGGTCGAGCAGCGCCTCGACGTCGGCCTGCGCCAGCCGCTCGTCCAGCGCGGCGCGTCGCCCCGCCGCCCGCCCCCGGCGCAGCGCGTCCTGGCGGATCGCCGACAGGTCGAGGCCGCGGAGCAGGCGATGCAGGCGGTAGCGATCGCTGCCCGCCACCGCGCCGAACCCGGCCCAGCGCCGCACCGCCTGGGCTGCGAGCTCCGGCAGGGCGTCGACGTCGCCGCTGGCCAGAGCCTCCGCCAGGCGGCGACGGATCGCAGCCTCCTCGTCGGCGCCGCCGCCCGTGTCGTCGGCCTCGGGCGGCACGGGACGAGCCGGAACGGGAAGCCCGAACCAGCGCTCGAACGCGGCCTCGAAGGCGCCGAGGTGCTCGGCGCGCTTGACCAGGGTGCTGGCGAGGGCCACCCGGGTCTCGCTGCGGGACACGAGGTCGACCTGTTCGAGGGCGGCCACGGCGTCCACCACGCCGCTGGTGGGCACGTCGACGCCGCGGGTTCGGAGCTGGTCCGCGAAGGCGAGCACGACGGAGACCAGCGCGTCCCCGGTCGGCAGCGGGGTCGTCGCCAC
Organism: Actinomycetota bacterium; assembly: GCA_046723645.1. GTDB lineage: Bacteria > Actinomycetota > Acidimicrobiia > Acidimicrobiales > VFJN01 > DASQUK01. The sequence continues at coordinate 26,053 of JBKOUY010000098.1, forward strand.
CGTGCCTCCCGAGGCCTCCTACCGGCGCGCCAGGCGCTCGCTGATCTGCCCGGCGGTGTCGAGGAGGGCGGGGAGGAAGTCCCTACGGATGGCGTCGAGGCTCACCCGGCCCGCATGCGTGGACACGTTGATGGCGGCGAGAGCCTGGCCGCGGCGGTCGCGCAGCGGCGCCCCGATCGAGCGGAGCCCGGCCTCCAGCTCCTGGTCGACCAGCGCCCATCCCTGGCGACGCACCCGCGCCAGCTCGTCGTGGAGGTCGGTGGGCTTCGTGATCGTGCGCTCGGTGATCGCTGGCAGTGGGCCGGGCCCGATCAGCTCGTCGACGTCGTCGGGGCCGAGCTCGGCGAGGAGCACCCGTCCCATGGACGTCGCATACGCGGGCAGCCGCGAGCCGAGCCCCAACGCGATGGTCATGATGCGCTTGGTCGGAACCCGTGCGATGTAGACGATCTCGGGCCCGTCGAGCACCGCCGCGGAGCACGACTCGTGCGTGCGCTCCACCAGCCCCTCCATCCCGGGCTCGGCGATGCTCGCCAGGTCGAGGGACGACAGGTAGGCGTAGCCGAGGTCGAGCACCTTGGGGGTGAGCTCGAAGATCCGGCCGTCGGAGCGGGCGTAGCCGAGGTGCTGGAGGGTGAGCAGGACCCGGCGGGCGGTGGCCCGGGTCAGGCCGGCGAGTCGCGCCACCTCCGACAGGGTCAGGCGGGGGTGCTCGCGGGAGAACACCTGCATCACTGCGAGCCCACGCTCGAGGGACTGGACGTACTCGCTCGTCACACGCACGACCTTCCGCCGCAGCGGCTCCGTTCAGAGCATCCGTCTACTCGTCGGGAATTTGTTCGCCATCCGTTCGGTATGCGCACAAGTGTTCACTATGCGACGCGAGTATGCCACACTCAGATCCGCGGCGATCCGCCGTAGTCCGACAACCCGACGGTCAGGGGGAGCCCATGCCGCAGTACACGACCCGGTTCGGCAGCCTGCTCGACTACGAGAAGGGTGGCGTCGAGGCGATCGACGACGAGCCCGAGCACTACGCGTTCTCGAACATGTTCGAGGTCGCGGCCAACGCCAAGGCGTGGGAGAAGGTGGCCGTCGGCAAGAACCAGGAGTACGTGCTCGAAGTCATCCGCGCCGAGGGGACGTCCGAGTGGCGCACCGCCGCTCACGACGAGACGGCCCTGGTCATGGACGGGTCGGTCACCGTCGAGCTGGTAAAGCTCGACGAACCCGGGCTCCCAGCCGACAAGCGGGGATCGGTGCGGGTCGAGGGCGAACCTGCGGGCCGCCCCATGGGCCGGATCGTCGCCGGGCGCGGGCACATGGCGCTGCTGCCGGCGGGCGCCGCCTACCGGTTCCGGGCCGACGAGCCGGGGGTGATCCTGCTCCAGACCATCGAGGGCGACGACACCATCTACCGCTGGACCGAGATCGTCCAGACGGGCTGACGGAGGGCATCACGAACATGACCGAGACCACCACGACCGGGGCGCCCGACGTCCTCGCCAGCGAGCCCAACGCCCACGGCTACCGCAGCTACTCGCTGGGCGAGTTCACGTTCAGCCGCGACGAGTACTTCGCGCACGTGACCTGGCCGACCGGCAGCCACGTCATGTCGATCGACGGATTCCTGCGGGCGACACAACGCGACGTCGCCTGGCAGTTCTTCTACGGCGTCGTGAACTTCGACGACGTGATCGGCACCATCAACCACTACGGCAACGTCGACCTGTTCGCCGGCACGTTCAACGACGCCTACCGCCGGGCCGAGGTCGACCACCTCGAGAACTTCCCGCACGAGGCGATCTTCGCCACCTTCGTGGCGATGCTCGACGACTGGACCAACGCCGGCTTCGACCCGTTCGCCTCCCCCGAGGAGACCGGGAGCCCCTGGGGCGACAAGGCGGGCAGCAACAGCGCCGCGATCACCCGCAAGCGCGTGACCGCGCAGCGCATGGTGGGCGTCCCGGGCGACGAGCCGCTGCGCACCGACGCCACGCATCCGATCAACCGCATGTTCGCCGACGTCGACCAGTCCGAGCCCGAGATCCATGCCGAGCCCGGCTTCGAGGACGAGGTGGCGGCGTTCAACCTGTTCGCCTACCTGTCGCGGTCCGACGTCACCTGGAACCCGTCGGTGGTATCGGTGTGCAAGGACAGCCTGTACTGCCCGACCACCGAGGAGTACATCCTGCCCATCGTCCACGGCAACGACCGGGTCGAATGGTTCGTCCAGCTCTCTGACCAGATCGAGTGGGATGTCGCCGACAAGGAGAGCGGGTCCCGCCGGGCCCGGGTGGTGATGAAGCCCGGCGACGTGGCCGCAATGCCGGCCGACATCCGCCATCAGGGCTACGCGCCCAAGCGGTCGATGCTGCTGGTCTGGGAGAACGGCTCGCCGGACCTCCCCCAGATGATCGCCGAGGGCCGGGCCCCGACGTATCCCGTCGAGCTGTAGGTGGAGCAGTCGCCCGGCGCCGACGGTGGCGGGGGGTCCGGGGGGCAGAGGCTCCCGCCGGAGCCCCCCGGTGTCGCTCGATCCGGCGTTGCCGGTCGAGCGACGGGCGATGTGGGCCGCCGGCAGGCGGCGCCACCGACTCGGCGCGCAACCA
>JBKOUY010000158.1:0-8747 GCA_046723645.1 Actinomycetota bacterium
GGCCGCGGGCCTGGCCGGGGACGTCGACCCGCCGCTGGCCCCCGTCCTCGCCGACGCCGACCCCTCCGTGGTCGAGGCGGCGGCGTGGGCGGCGGGCGAGCGCCGTCCTCCGGAGCCCGGGGTCGTGGCGGCGCTCGCGGCGGTGACGACCGGCCACGACGACCCGATCTGCCGGGAGGCGGCGGTCGCGGCACTGGGCGCCATCGGCGACCCCGCGGGCCTGCCCGCCGTCCTGGCCGCCACGACCGACCGGCCGGCGATCCGACGCCGGGCGGTCCTGGCGTTGGCGCCGTTCGGCGGACCGGACGTCGAGGCCGCCCTCGAGCGGGCGCTCACCGATCGCGACTGGCAGGTCCGCCAAGCCGCGGAGGACGTGAGCCGCTAGTGGGCGCTCGCGGGCCTCACGCGCTGGCCCACGTCGACTCCCAGGCGCCGAGCTCCGCCTCGAAAGACGTGCGGACCTCGGGCGGCGCGAACGACGCCGCCATCGCCCGCCGCTGCAGCGCCGCCAGCCCGCCGGCACCGACCCCATGATGCTCGGCCACGAGGCCGAGCTCACGCCCGAGCGTCGTCGAGAAGTAGCCGGGATCGTCCGTGTTCACCGACACGTTCATCCCGAGGCCGATCATCTCGCCGATCGGGTGGTCTGCGATCGAGGGTGCGGTGACGCCGAGCAGCACGTTGGACGTGGGCGACACCTCCAGCGGCACCTGCTCGTCGATCAGCCGCCGCACCAGCACGCCGTCCTCGAGGGCGCGGACGCCGTGGCCGATCCGCACGGCCTGGAGGCTGTCGAGGGCGCCGGTCACGCTGGCCGGCCCCGCAGCCTCGCCGGCATGGATCACCGCCGGGACGCCGGCCGCCCGGGCGCGGGCGAAGGTGTCGGCGTAGAGCTCCGGCGGCCACGCCGCCTCCGGCCCCCCGAGGCCCATCGCCACTCCCCCGGCCGGGGCATCGGCGCCCGTCAGCAGCGAGGCCGTCAGGTGATCGTCGGGCAGCTCCTGGCCGCGGGAGATGTCGATGATCCAGCGGACCTCGACGCCGCGCGACGCCGCCCGCCGCTGGGCCTCGTCGAGGGCTGCGGCGTACGCGGCCTCGCCCCACCCCCGCGTGCGGACGTGATTGACCGCCGTGGTGGTGACCTCCGCCCAGCGAACGCGCTGGCGCGCCAGCTCGTCGGTGAGCGCGTCGGCGCAGCTGACCAGGTCGTCGGGCGTGCGCAGGACGGCGAGGCCGGCGCGGAACAGCTCGATGAAGTGGAGGAAGTCGCGGAAGCGGTAGCGCTCTGCGAGCTCGGCCTCGGACTCGACCCCGAGGTTGATGCCGTTGCGCTCGGCCAGGGCCAGCACTGTCGACGGCCGCATCGACCCCTCGAGGTGGACGTGGAGCTCGACCTTCGGCAGGGCGGCGATGGCCTCGGCGGAAACGGGCCCGGGGTCGCGATCGGGGGCGGGACGGGGCACGCTAGCGGGCCGCACCGTGCGAGGCCTGCAACACGCCCCCGCATTCCCGGCACCTCGCCCGCCAGCCGGTCGGGGTGACCTGCACGGTCAGCCAGCGACCGCAGTCGACGCAGAAGCGCCAGGGCTCGTAGGCGCCGGAGCACCCGGGGCACTCCTCCACGGGGGCACCACACCCCGAGCAATGGCGCCACTCGGCCGGCGCGGGGAGGGTCGAGTGCGCGGGTCCCAACTCAGATGGCCTTTGAGGCCGAGCGGAGGCGAGGCCGGGGCCCGAGCGGCCCGACGTTGCAGGCGCCAAGAGCGGGAAACACGGCGGACGCTCGAAGCATCTTCTCCAGCCCTCCCATTCAGATGGCCTTCGAGAGCGTGCCTATGGGCATGCGCAGGTTGTCGAGCATGACCAGGTCCTCCTGTGGCGCCCGGCCCAACGTCGTCAGGTAGTTGCCGACGATCAGGGCGTTGATGCCCGACGTCATCCCCACCTCCTGCAGGTCGCCCAGCGTGACCTCGCGGCCGCCGGCGTAGCGGAGGATGACGTCCGGCAGGGCGAGGCGGAACAGTGCGATCCAGCGGATCGCCTCCCGCGCCGCCACCAGCGGGCGCCCGGCCAGCGGGGTGCCCGCCCGCGGATCCAGGAAGTTGAGCGGTACCTCGGCCGGCCGCGCCTCCCGCAACTGCCCGAGGAGCTCGATGCGCTGCCCGTCGGATTCCCCCATCCCCAGCAGCACCCCGCAACAGAGCTCCATCCCGTGCCGACGGACGGCCTCACAGGTCGCAAACCGTTCCTCCCACGTGTGGGTCGTCACGATGCGCGGAAAGTGCGACCGGGCCGTCTCGAGGTTGTGGTTGTAGCGGTGCGTGCCGACCTCGGCGAGGCGACCGGCCTGGTCGTCGTCGAGGATGCCGGCGCTGACCGCCACATTGAGGCCGGTCTCCCGGCGGACGAGGGGCACGACCTCCTCGAGGTGCGCCATCAGCCGTTCGTCGGGGCCCCGCACGGCGTAGACCAAGCAGAACTCGCTCGCACCCAGCGCCGCGGTCTCCCTGGCCGCCGCCACCACCTCGTCGTGTGCGAGCAGTGGCACCGCCTTCACCGGCGAGTCGTAGCGCGCCGACTGCGAGCAGAACTGGCAGTCCTCGGGACAGCCGCCCGTCTTGGCCGACAGGATCCCCTCGACCTCGACCGCGTCGCCGCACCACGCCAGCCGCACCTCGTGCGCGAGCGTGGCCAGCTCCCCGACATCCGCATCGGGCACGCCAGACAGAACCGACAAGTCGTCGAGCGTCAGCTGACGTCCGTCATCGAGCAGCGCCCGCCGGGCGTCGGCGAGGAGTTCGGTCGTGGCTGGCACGGCCGGTGACGTTAGTGGGGGGCGCGACGACGAACCCGATTCGTTCTGGTTGCCGTCCGCCGGGGCTAGCGCCCGGCCTGGAACACCACCCGCAGCGCCGCCGGCTCCTCGATGCAGCGGCCGGCGCCGAGCACGACGCACTCCAGGGCGCTCTCGACCAGGTGGACGTCGATCTCGGTTTCGTGGGCGATCCTCTCGTCGAGGCCGGCCAGCATGCCGCCCCCGCCCACCAGGTGCAGGCCCTGCGTGATGAGGTCGTGGGCCAGCTCGGGCGGGGCGTTGCCGAGGCATGCGACGACCGACTCGATGATCTCGGTGATCACGTCGTCGATCGCGGCGCGGATCTCGGCCGGCGTCAGGATCACGGTCTTCGGCAGGCCCGACGCCAGGTCGCGGCCGCGGACCTCGGCCTTGAGCTCGTCACGCACCGGCCACGCCGAGCCGATCGCGATCTTGATCTCCTCGGCGGTGCGCTCCCCCACGGCGATGCCGTACTCCCGCCGCACGTAGGCCTGGATGGCGCCGTCGATGTCGAAGCTGCCGACCCGCACGGCGTCGAGCGCCACCACGCCGCCGAGCGACACCAGCGCCGTCTCGGTCGTGCCACCGCCGACGTCGATCACCAAGCTGGCGATGGGCTCGTGGATGGGGAGCCCGCAGCCGATGGCGGCGGCCATGGGCTGCTCGATGAGGAACGCGTCGGTGGCGCCGGCCCGGCGGGCCGCCTCGGCCACGGCCCGGCGCTCGACCTCGGTGATGGCCGACGGCACGCACACCACCACCCGCGGCCGGTTGAAGCGCCCCACGCGGACCCGGTGCAGCAGCAGCCGGATCATCCGCTGGGTGACGTCGAAGTCAGTGATCGCACCCTGGCGGAGGGGGCGCTCGGCGACGATGTCGCTGGGCGTGCGCCCGATCATCTGCCAGGCGTCGTGGCCCATCGCCAGCACCTCGCGGGTCCGGGTGTTGAGCGCGATGACCGTCGGCTCGTTGAGGACGATGCCCCGTCCCCGCTCGTAGACGAGCGTATTGGCGGTGCCCAGGTCGATGGCGAGGTCGCGGGCCACTACCGCTTCCACCAGCGCCGCGGGCGCACATCGCCGTCCCGCGGGGCCAGCGCCTGCATCTCACGGCGGAAGTTGTCGATGCTGGCGTCGAGCGACGAGGGGGGACGATTGCGTAGGTACAGGATGGTCACCCCGATCGCCGAGATCACCACGGCGATCAGCAGGAAGGCGACGGCGGCCACGAGTCACCCCGCTCCTGCGTCGACGATGTGCTGGGCCTCGAGCCCCCAGCTCTCGCCCCCGGTCCACGACTCGCGCTTCCAGATGGGAACCGAGCGCTTGAGGGTGTCGATGCAGAACCGGGCCGCCGCAAATGCCTCGTCTCGGTGGGGCGCGGACACGGCGACGACCACCGCGCTCTCCCCGATCTCCAGGACGCCCACCCTGTGCAGCAGCGCGATACGGCCCACCATGGGCCAGCGCACCCGGGCCTCCTCGGCGACGCCACGCAGGCGGGGGACGGCCTGTTCCTCGTAGGCCTCGTACTCGAGCCGGTGGACACCGGGCCGGCCGTCCGCGTGATCGCGGGCGGTGCCCGAGAAGAGGACCAGGCCGCCGCAGTCGGGGCGCACGGCCCAGGCCGCCGCCGCGTCGACCGGGAGCGGCGACGCGGACAGCCCGATCCAGGTGTCGCCGTCGGGCGGCGCGAGCTCGGCCCGCGCTGCCTGGTCGCTCGGCGTGGTGCTTGGCCCGCTGTCCGGCCTCTCCATCGAGCCAATCGTACGCAGGCCTCGACCGCTGGGCGCGGTCTCTCTCCCGCCACCCAGAGTTATCCTCCGCGACGTGCCCTTCGACGACGACGCCGAAGCGGACGTCTTCGGGTTCCGTCCGCCGCCGCACCCCGACGATCGGTTGTGGCGCCACCCGTCGGAGCTGGGCTCGGGGCGGAGCGTGGGGCCGGACCGCGACCGGCAGGCAGCGCGACCGTGGGGGGTCATGGCGGTCGCCGGCACCGCCGGTGCCGTCATTGCTGGCGCCGGGGTGTTCGCGTTCGGCATCGGGGAGCGGATCATCGACCGGCCCGTGGTGGAGCGTGTGGCCCTCGACGCCGCCTCGACCTCGCCGCGGGGGGCGGACCAGCCCGTCAGCGGCATCCGCCAGCAGGTTGCGCCGGCCGTGGTCGCGGTCGACGGGCGCGGGTCAGGCGTCGTCGTGCGCGACGACGGGATCGTCCTCACCAGCTCGAGCGTCGTCGACGGCGGCGGACCGCTCCGCGTGCGCCTCCCTGACGGATCGTCGACCGAGGCCGAGGTCATAGGCTCCGACCCGTCGACCGGCATCGCGGTCCTCGACCTGGACGGGCACGGCTATCAGACCGGTCTGCTGGCCAGCGAGGCCGGCCTCGTCCAGGGCCAGACGTCCTTCACCGTGAGCGTCGGCACCGCCGGCGGGGCCACGACGGTGGCGGCGCTGGTGGGCGCCAGCCGGCGGTATCAGACGCCCGCCGGCACCACCCTCGACGCGGTCGTCGAGACCACCGGCGACGCGCCGGCTCACGCCGTGGGCGGGCCGCTCGTGAACCCGCGCGGGGTCGTGGTCGGCATCGTCACCGGGGTCGACGACGGCGGCGCCTCGTACGTCGTCCCGGTGGAGGTGGCCCGGAAGGTCGCCAACGACCTGGTGGCGGTGGGCAAGGTGGAGCGATGCTGGCTCGGCATCGAGGGCAGCGACGCCCGCGAACCCGACGTCACCGGCGGCGGCGTTCGGATCGCCTCCGTGCACGACGACAGCCCCGCCGATCGCAGTGGCCTGCGCGTGGGCGACGTCCTGGTCGAGATCGACGGGCACATGATCGGCCATACGCCCGACCTGATGATCACCCTGCGGTCGAAGTCCCCCGGCGATCAGATCGCGGCCACCGTGGTGCGCGGCGACAGCCCGACGACGCTGACCGTCACCCTCGGGCGCCAGAGCAGCGCCGACACCTGAGCCGCGGGCGCATGGGCGCCTGCCCCCCGGGGCGGCCGCCCTTGTCACACGTCGCCGCTCGACCCGAGCAACCGGCCGGGGCTAGCGCCTCGAGCGGAGCAGCCGGCGGGCGGCCAGGACGCCGCCGGCGGCGACCGCCGCGAGCCCGGCGCCCGCCACCCCGAGCGCGATCTCCTGGCGCCGGCGGGGACTCATCGTGGCCCATGCGCCGGCCTCGAATGCCTCGACGCACGCCTCCTCGTTGGTCACCGTCGGTGTCCAGCCGTGGGCGCGCAGCCGGTCGTTGGCGATCGTCCATGGGTGCAGCGTGTACGGCACCAGCTCCGGCGGGGTGGGTCCCAGGCCCCAGCGGAACCCCCAGCGCACCAGGCGGCCGGCGACGCGTTCCGGCAGCGGGACCTTCGGCGGCGCCCCGGTCAGCGACCGCACCTCGTCGCCCGGGACCGATCCGTCGGGCGCCACGTTGAACGCCCCCTCCAGGCGCCGGATCCGGCCGAGGTCGATCGCGGCCGCCAGGTCGCCGATGTCCAGGAACTGGACGGGAGGCTCGTCGGCCGTCTCGGGCACCGCCGGGCCGGGCCGCAGCGCCGGCACCAGCCATTCGCGGCCGTCGGCGCCGGCGGTCCGTGCTGGGCGCAGCACGGTGAGAACCGCTCCGGGATGGGCCCCCTGCCATTCCGCGGCCAGTCGCTCGATCTCGGCGCGCTCGGCCGCGAAGGCGAAGCCGGGATTCGGGCGCAGCGTCGCCTCCTCCGTCAGCGGCACCGGGTTGTTGGGCCAGGCGCCGTAGACCGTGGCGCTCGACAGGACGACGAGGTGCGGCACCGCAGCATCCCCGGCGGCGTCGAACAGCCGCCGGGCCCGCTCGACGTCGCTGGTCGGAGCCGTGGGGGACGCCGGCACGGCGGTCGCCAGGTGCACGACCGAGTCCGCGCCCTCGAGGTGCGGCTTGAGGTCGTCGGTGTCGAGGTCGATGCGCCGAACGTCGACGCGGGCGGGCAGCCCCACGACCGCCCGGCCCGCCAGGGCGACCACGGTGCCGACGTCCGGATCGCCGGCGGTCAACGTGGCGACGCGGCGCCCGAGCGGCGAGTCGGCGCCCGTGATCACAACCGTACCCATGCCTCTTAACCTTGCCAGCTGGGCCCGGCCCAAACACCACGGGCCCGCAACGCTCACCCGCCGCGGTGGGCGGCAACCCCGGTGGCGGTAGCGTCGCGCGAGTGATCGAGCGTCAGCGAGCGAACCATCAGCACAGTGCGTTGGTCGCCGCGGAGCGGCGATCTCTCATTGGCGGGCCGGAGGCCCGGCAATGAGCGATCCGGGCTCCCCGAACCCCTTCGAGGGTTTCCCCCTGTTCGATGACCTCGCCAAGCTCTTCGCGCAGGGCGGGCGCGGGGTTCCCTGGGACGCCGCCCGCAGCCTGGCGCTGGCCGTCGCCACCGACAACCAGAGCGAGTCGAACGTCGATCCGATCGAGCGCATCAAACTGGAGCAGCTGGCCCGGGTGGCGGAGCTCCATGTCGCCAACGTCACCGGGCTGTCCACCACGCTGACGGGGCGCGAGCTCACCGTCCTGCCGGTGACCCGGGGCCACTGGGCGCAGCGCACGCTCGAGGACTACCGGCCGCTGCTCGAGAAGCTCGCCGGCTCGCTGGGCTCCCCCGACCTGGGCGGGATGGGGGGCGCGGCCGGGGCCGGCGGCGAGCTCGACCTGAGTGACGACTCGGGGCTGGACTGGGGCCAAAATCCTGACGACCAGTTCGCCGCGATGCTCGGCCCGATGATCCAGGCGATGCAGCCGATGATGGTGGCGATGACCGCCGGGTCGATGGTCGGCCACCTGGCCCGCCGGTCGTTCGGCCAGTACGACCTTCCGATCCCCCGCACGCCGTCCGACGAGCTCCTGATCCTCGTGCCGAACCTCGACGCCTTCGGCGACGAGTGGAGCCTGCCGTCCGATGACCTGCGGCTGTGGATCTGCCTTCACGAGATCGCTCACCACACCGTGCTGGGGGTTCGGCACGTGCGCGGGCGGCTGGAGGAACTGCTGACTCGCTACACGACCAGCTTCCGCACCGATCCGCAGGCGCTCGAGGAGCACCTCGGCGACATCGATCTCAGCGGCGGTCCGGAGTCGTTGGCCGGACTGCAACAGGTCCTCGGGGAGCCCGGGGCGCTGCTTGGTGCGATCCAGTCGGACGAGCAGCGGGCGCTGCTCCCCCAGCTCGAGGCGCTGGTGGCCGTGGTGGTCGGGGTGGTCGACCACGTGATGGACGAGGTGGGGACCAAGCTCATCAGCAGCTACGGGATGCTGACGGAGGCCCTCCGACGCCGGCGCGTGGAGACCGGCGAGGCCGATCGGTTCGTCGAGCGCCTGCTCGGACTGGAGCTGACGCAGTCGACCTACGACCGCGGCTCGCGCTTCGTCGCCGGCGTGATCGAACGGGCGGGCGCCGAGGGGCTGGCCCGGCTGTGGGAGGGCGAACGGATGCTCCCCAGCCCGCCCGAAGTCGATGCGCCGGGCCTCTGGCTCGCCCGCATCGACCTGCCGGAACTCCCCGACGACTGACCCGGCCCAACCCAGCTCAACCCGCTACTGGAGCCGGGTGGGATCGATGATCACCGTGCGGTCGCGCCCGGAGCCACCGCCGCCGGCCCCGTCGCGATCCATCGTCGCGTCCAGGTCGGTGGCGTCGACGTCCTTCGCCCCGTCATAGGGCGGCGGGGGCGGAGGTGGCGGCGGGACCGGCGGCGGCGGAGGTGGACCCGCCCGAGCCAGCGACGCCGGCGGGCTTGGCGGAGCGGCGACGGGTTGGTCCTCGACGCGCTCGCCGGCCCGGTCACGGCCGCGGCGGGCCGCCATGGCCGCCTGGATGCGCCGAACCACCGGGTTGCGGCGCCGGGCGGGCAGCTGGCCGCGGCCGAGCGCCCGC